>DATGMP010000150.1:0-9693 GCA_035293565.1 Alphaproteobacteria bacterium
AATTGGCGGCCACCGAACCGAAACGCTGCAGCAACCGGCCCCGCTCTGCGCTCTCGCCCTTGAGCAGCGCGATCTGTTCGGTGTTCTCGCGAACCCGAACCAGGTCGAAGCGGAAGTTGGCCTCGTAGCGTTCCTGCTGGAAGTTGAGATTGACCAGCGGTGAGCCGATCCATTGCGTCAGCGCGGTTCCAAAGATGGCGTAGACCAGCGCAGCCCATACAAGATAACCCGGGAACGACAGGTCGTAGCCGCTCACAAAAAACGGCGCTGCAGCTGACAAGCCCCAAAGAATGACGACGAAGGATGCCAGGCTGACGATCGAACCCAACAGCTGCACGGAAATACCGAGTGTCTGGTTGACGAACGATTTCACGTCTTCGGTCAGGCGCTGATCGGGGTTGTCGGCCGCGTCGCCCTGCAACTGCATGCGGTAATAGTTGGCGTCATGCATCCAGACGCCGAGATATCTGGTCGTCATCCAGCGGCGCCAGCGGATCTGAAGCCACTGAGTGAGATAGGTCTGGTAGACCGCAAGTAGAACCGAGAAGCCGGCCACCACACAGAATACGAACATCTCGCGGACAAAGCCCTCCCAGTCCTTTTCCTGAAGCGCGTTGTAAAACCGGTTCCGCCACGCGTTGATCAAGACGTCGGCGCCGACAGAGGCGAGCTGCAGGGCAATCACGGCGGCGAGCAGGGAGCGGCCGGCGAGTTTGTCTTCCGAATTGAAATAGGGAATGGCGATCCGCCATACGATTGCGAGCGTCGCGCGGATTTTTGTCACGTTGTCAGCGTCTCCTGAGCCGGGGATCGGTGAATGGGATTTAAGGACCTGAAAAGCCGCCCAAATTTCGGCTATTTCCGCGACCGCCTAGACTAAAGTTGTAGGTATTACGGTCCGGGCTCGCTTGTCCGAGCCTTCGACTCGATCCTAGCATGGCGCAACGGCGAGGGGTGGGGGCGCCATTGCCATTCGCGAGGTTTTGAGCGGGTTCGGCCTTTGCCGAATTCTTGAGCTGACCTTGCAGCATTGCCAGGCACTCCCGCGATCGCGCCAGGCGAGTCGATCCGTCCACGCCGGATCGCCGCACGCAGGGGCGTGGGGAGGATTCGGCAATGTGGAACCAAGTCTATAATCCGCTGGGGAACGCGGCGCTCTCGACCGTCGCCGCCGCCGTTCCGGTCGTCACGCTTCTGGTGCTGATCGCGAGCGGCAAGGTGAAGGCGCATGTCGCCGCCATCATCGCCGTGATCGTGACCAACCTGATCGCGATACTGGTCTTTACCATGCCCGCGGCCATGTCGATCCGCGCTTCGCTGCTCGGCATCGTAACCGGATTCTTTCCGATCGGCTGGATCGTGCTCAACGTCATCTTCCTGTACCAGATCACGGTGATGACCGGGAAATTCGAACTGTTGAAGCGCGCGGTCGGCGGCGTCACCGAAGACCGCCGGCTGCAGCTCTTGCTGGTGGCGTTCTCGTTCGGCGCCTTCTTCGAGGGCGCGTCCGGCTTCGGCACGCCGGTTGCGATCACGGGCTCCATCCTGATCGGGCTCGGCTTCTCGCCGCTGGCGGCCTCCGGACTGTCGCTGATCGCCAACACCGCGCCGGTCGCCTACGGCGCGCTCGGCACGCCGATCCAGGGCCTCGCCTCGGTCACCGGGCTCGATCCCTACATCCTCGGCGCGATGGTCGGCCGGCAGTTGCCGTTCTTCTCGCTGATCGTGCCGTTCTGGGTCGTGTGGGCGTTTGCCGGCTGGCGCGGCATGAAGGATGTGTGGCCCGCGATTCTCGTCACCGGCGTTTCCTTCGCGATCCCGCAATTCGTGATCTCCAACTACATCAATCCCTGGATCGTCGATATCGGGGCTTCGCTGATCTCGATGGGCTCCCTGATCCTGTTCCTGCGCATCTGGCAGCCGCGCGAACTGTGGCTGTCGCCGGCTTTGCGCGGGCGCGACGAATCGGCGGCGACCATGGCGGCCGCCAAGCCGCTGGACAAGGCGCCGTTGACGCAAAGCGAATTGTGGAGCGCGCTCCTCCCATGGATCATCGTCTGTATCGTGATGCTGATCTGGGGCAACGGCGCCTTCAAGACCTGGGCGAACTCGATCTTCACCTGGAACTACGCCGTTCCCGACCTGCACAACATGATCAACAAGATGCCGCCGGTGGTCGCGAAACCAACGCCGGAAGGCGCGGTGTTTTCCTTCACCTACCTGTCCTTCACCGGGACCGGGATGCTGATCGCGGCGATCATCTCGGGGTTCCTGATGGGACTGTCGCCGGCAAAGCTGATCGCCGAATATGGCCGCACCATCAGGCTCTGCGCCATCTCGCTGATCACGATCTCGGCGATGCTTGCCATCGGCACGCTGACCCGGCTCGGCGGCGTCGATGCCACGTTGGGCCTCGCCTTTGCCGCAACCGGCGTGCTCTATCCCTTCTTCGGCACGCTGCTCGGCTGGCTCGGCGTCGCACTGACGGGATCCGACACCTCCTCGAACATCCTGTTCGGCAATCTGCAGAAGATCACCTCCCAGCAGCTCGGCCTGTCTCCCATCCTGATGGCCGCGGCGAACTCCTCCGGCGGCGTCATGGGCAAGATGATCGACGCCCAGTCCATCGTGGTCGCCTCCACCGCGACCAACTGGTACGGCCATGAAGGCTCGATCCTGCGCTACGTCTTCAAGCACTCGATCGTGCTGGCCTGCCTTGTCGGCATCCTCGTGACCTTGCAGGCCTATGTCTATCCGTTCACGTTGCTGGTGTTGAAGTAGGGCTTGGCACAACAAAGCCCGCGGCGCTCAAAGGTGCCGCGGGCATTTTTTTGCGCGAACGAACCTGTTCAAGAAGGTTTCCGTCAAATAGAAGAGCCGGTCTCTCCCCCTCGTTCCAGGGCGCGCGCCAGCGCGAACTCGGACACGTCGAGATTCCGGGTTCGATGCTGCGCATCGCCCCGGAATGACTGAAGTCCCCAAGTTTCACGAGGTCGTATGTTTTCAACCAAATCCGCTGTCATCCCGGCCGCCGCAGCCCTGCTGCTTGCGGCGACCGCGAATTCTGCACCGGCGCGTGCCGACGACAATTTTCCGTTCGGCATGGAGATGACGCTGGATGCGGCGCCGATGCCCGGATCGAAGCGCATTCCCGATCTCGACATCGGCGACAATGGCGAAACCGTTGTCGAATTGTGGTGCAAGGGCGGCAAGGGCCAGTTCTCGGTCGCCGGCAACACTGTGATCTTTGTCGCAGGTCCGATGCAGGAGCGCTCCTGTCCCGCTGATCGCGCGCAGGCCGATGACGAGCTGATCGCTGCACTGACCGAGGCGACCAACTGGAAACGCCAGGGCGATTCCATCTTCTTCGTCGGTCCACGCACGCTGCACTTCCGGCTGAATACGAATTAGAAGGCGCGCTGGTGCGCGGTGTTTCACCTCTCCCGAAGGAGAGGTCGATTTGCGATAGCAAATCGGGTGAGGGGTTACGGTCCCTCATGCGCGTTACGGCCCCTCACCCGGATTGCCCAGGACGATGCTTCGCATCGCCAAGGCAATCCGACCTCTCCCCGCTGGGGAGAGGTAAAACTCACTTCCACACCGACTTGTCGGAATCCCAGCGCTGGCCCTTCAGCTCCTTGGCGAGCGCCTCGACCGAGCCGGACTCGTCCTTCTGGTCGCCTTCCTCGTCGCCGGAGGAATCGTCGGACAGATTGAGCTTGGCGCCTGCGTTCTCGTCGGCCGTCGTGATCGCGGGCGTGCCGATCCAGACGATCAGCCGGTCCGTTCCGCCGGGCCGGTCGGGAGACACCAGGCCCGTGACCTCGACCGTTTCGGTCAGCCCGAGCGCCGGAAACAGCTGGCTCGGCCGCTTGAAGGTCAGCTTGAGCTTGCCGGTGGTGCTGCTCCAGCTGGAGCCGGAGAGCTTGGCCGCAAGGGTCCTGGTCAGGACATTGCCGATCGCAGCCGCGAGCTTCTCGCGGTTGAGCTTGTCGCCATCGCGCCAGTCCGCGGCGGAGATCCGGATCGCGCGATCCATTTCGATGATGCCGGTGGTCCAACCCGCCGTGATGACGCCGGATGACGATTTCGCCTTGTCGATAAGCGCTGGTGCGCGCTCCGGATCGACCGAGAGGTTGATGGTCTGCTGGCCGGCGCGCATGGCGTCGCAGGTCACGGCCAGGCTGGAGACGGCGACCTCGACGTCCTGGCCCTTCAGGCTTTTCAGGAAATCCTCGACGGCCTCGAGCTTGAGCCTGACGCCGACCGACTCTGGCGAGACCTCGGAAAAATCCTTCGGCTGCGGCGTGATACCGTCGTCGCTGGACTGGCTGTCCTGGAATTCGCGTTCGCTGATGTCGGAATTGTCGGTCGAGGCGACCTCGGTGACATTCGCCCCGATTGCGATCTGACCGCGGAATTCGAAGGTGTCCCCGGTGGACTTGCGCGCCAGCTTGACGGTGACCGGCGCCTTGTCGATGACGCTCTGGGTCGTGCCTGACAGCGTCTGGCCGTTGACGGCAAGATTGACCACGAAGCGGTCCTTGCGGGCGCCGGTCTTGTCGGCGGGATAGCAGACATCGAGGGTTGCCGCGGTGACCTGCTTGCCTTGCCGGCTTTCCTTCAGCACCACGTCGGCATTGCCGTCCATCAGCCCGTCGATGGAGGTGAAATACCGCGTCTCGGCGGCCGCCGGAGCAGGCTTGGTCTGCAGCTTCGTATCTGCAAAAGCGAGAGACGAGGACGCAATCAACAAGCCAAGCAAAAGCGCGCGCATCAGCCAATTCCTGTTCCAACGGTTCAATCGGACGGACCACCTTTTACGGGCGCCGTGGCCAAAAAAGAAGGCCGCCCGGAGGCGGCCTTCGATTTCATTTTCGGGTGGGACGGAGGCTTAGAAGCCCATTCCGCCCATTCCGCCGCCACCCGGCATCGCGGGGGCCGGTTCCTTCGGCAGCTCGGCGACCATGGCTTCGGTGGTCACCAGCAGGCCCGCAACCGACGAAGCGTCCTGCAGCGCGGTGCGCACCACCTTGGCGGGGTCGATGATGCCCTTTGCGACCATGTCGACGTAGTCCTCGTTCTGGGCGTCGAAGCCGAAGGTCTCCGACTTGTCCTCGAGGATCTTGCCGACCACGATCGAGCCCTCGATGCCGGCATTCTCCGCGATCTGCCGCACCGGGGCTTCCAGGGCCTTCAGCACAATGTTGATGCCGGCCTGCACGTCCGGATTGTCATTGTGGATGCGACCGACCGCCTTCTTGGCGCGGAGCAGCGCGACGCCGCCACCGGGGACAATGCCTTCCTGCACCGCGGCGCGGGTCGCGTTCAGCGCGTCCTCGACACGGTCCTTCTTCTCCTTGACCTCGATCTCGGTCGCACCGCCGACGCGGATCACCGCGACGCCGCCGGCGAGCTTGGCCAGCCGCTCCTGCAGCTTCTCGCGGTCATAGTCGGAGGTGGTCTCCTCGATCTGGGCCTTGATCTGGGCCACGCGGGCCTCGATGTCGGGCTTCTTGCCGGCACCGTTGACGATCGTGGTGTTCTCCTTGTCGATCACGACCTTGCGGGCGCGGCCGAGCATCTTGACCGTGACGTTCTCGAGCTTCATGCCGAGCTCATCGGAAATCAGCTGGCCTCCGGTCAGGATCGCAATGTCCTCGAGCATGGCCTTGCGGCGATCGCCGAAACCCGGGGCCTTGACGGCGGCAACCTTCAGGCCGCCACGCAGGCGGTTGACGACCAGCGTCGCCAGCGCCTCACCCTCGACGTCCTCAGCCACGATCAAAAGCGGCTTGCCCGACTGCACCACGGCTTCCAGCACCGGGAGCATGGCCTGCAGACCGGACAGCTTCTTCTCGTGCAGGAGCACGTAGACGTCCTCGAGCTCCGCGGTCATCTTCTCGGCATTGGTGACGAAATAGGGCGAGAGATAGCCGCGGTCGAACTTCATGCCTTCGACGATGTCGACCTCGGTCTCGAGCGACTTGTTCTCCTCGACCGTGATGACGCCCTCATTGCCGACCTTCTGCATCGCCTGTGCGATCATCTTGCCGATCGCCGCATCGCCATTGGCGGAGATGGTGCCGACCTGGGCGACTTCAGACGACGAGGCCACGGGCTTGGCGCGCTTCTCGATGTCCTTCACCACGGCCGCGACGGCGATGTCGATGCCGCGCTTGAGGTCCATCGGGTTCATGCCGGCGGCCACCGACTTGCCGCCCTCGCGGACGATCGCCTGGGCCAGCACGGTCGCGGTGGTGGTGCCGTCACCGGCGGTGTCGTTGGTCTTGGACGCGACCTCGCGCAGCATCTGCGCGCCCATGTTCTCGAACTTGTCCTCGAGCTCGATCTCCTTGGCGACGGTGACGCCGTCCTTGGTGATGCGAGGCGCGCCGAAGCTCTTGTCAATGACGACGTTGCGGCCCTTCGGGCCCAGCGTCACCTTGACCGCATTGGCGAGAACATCCACGCCGCGCAGCATGCGGTCGCGCGCGTCGCCGGCGAATTTTACGTCCTTGGCAGCCATTGTCCTAACTCCTCAATATGTCTGGATGGCCGTCAGGCCAGCACGCCCATGATGTCCGACTCCTTCATGATCAGGAGTTCCACGCCATCGATCTTGACCTCGGTTCCCGACCATTTGCCGAACAGCACGCGGTCGCCGGCCTTGACATCGATCGGGATCAGCTTGCCGGCTTCATCGCGGCCGCCCGGACCGACCGCCACGACCTCGCCCTGCGAGGGCTTTTCCTTGGCGGTGTCGGGAATGATGATCCCGCCCTTGGTCTTCTCTTCTGCGTCGATACGCTTCACCACGACACGGTCGTGCAGCGGACGGAAAGTTGATTTGGCCATGACATTTTCCTCTCGGAGGCTTGCTGGTGAGGTCCGGTGGATCGAAAGCGCATCTGTCGGCGACCCCTGTTGTGCGCGTTGGTCGCGCCCAGAGGGGCGGATGTTTGGCAGTCGTGCTCTCGGAGTGCTAAATTGTGGGCTCGAAATATGGCTTGGCGCCGATCCTGTCAAGCAAAGCAGGCCGAACTGCCGCTTGAGACTGGTCGATCATATTGTTAAGCGAAACCAAACAGGAAATCGGGGCGTGGTTGTTGCTCCGACAGCGGATTTGGGGTTGGTTGGGCGCGGGTGCGACCACGATCCAGTTCGGGGGAAGGCCATGGTCAGTTTGAGGTACGCGCAGACGGTTCGAAATCTGTCGGTCGTCGCGGCCTTGTCAATATTGCTTGGAGCCTGCTCGAGCTTCAACCTGGGTACCTCCAACCCGACCACGGCCGAGACCGAGCCGGGCGTGGAGCCCGCGCTGCCGTCGACCATCAAGTCCGAAGAGCTGGTCGGGAAGTGGGGCCTTGCTGCCTTCAACAATCCCGCCGACCGTGCGCGCACCGAGAAGATGGCGCTGGCGCAATGCAAGCAGCCCTACACGATTGGCGCCGGCCCGACCGGTGGCGTGATCATGCATCTGGCCGACCAGGCGACACCGCAGGAATTGCGGCTCAAGGGCAGCCGCAGCGGCAAGAACTATATCGGCCCCGATGGGCCGCCCGGCGGCGACCAGGACCGCGAGATCATCTCCTTCGATGGACGCGTGCTGATCACCCGTTTCGTCGACAAGGATGCGGCAACCCGTTACCAGACCATGGTCTATGTCCGCTGCGGGCCGCGGGCGTGAGCTAAGAGGTCGCGCCGTTCGCAATTCTCCGCTGTCATCGCCCGCGAAGGCGGGCGATCCAGTATTCCAGAGACGCCGGAGTTCTAGCTGAGAAGCCTCTGGAATACTGGATGCCCCGCCTTCGCGGGGCATGACGACCGAAAAATCGGCTGGAGACACATTTCGAAAACGAAAAACGCCGGCCCTGGGCCGGCGTTTTGTTTTTGATTCGCGATTTCGCCTGCAGGTCAATCGAACAGCGCGTCGATGTCGTCCTGCGAGGCGTGGCCGACGTCGCCTTCGAGCTTGGGGCCATTGAGCAGCTTCTCGTCCTCCGCGCGGGAGTCGATGATCGGCTGCGCGTGGGCCTTGATGGCGTCGACGCCGCCCCAGATCTCCATCATCACGTTGATGTGACCCTCGATGAGCTTCATCGTGTTCATGACCTTGTTGATGCGCTGACCGGTGAGATCCTGGAAGTTGCAGGCCTCGAAAATCGAAACCACGCGCTCCTGGATTTCCTCGGACAGGATCTTCTGCTGGTCGGGCGAGTTCACCTTCGACAGCGCACTTGCCGCCTGGTCGATGAACTCCGCGCATTCCAGAATTTGCTGGGTCGCCTGCTCGGTGCCGTTGGCGACCGCGCCAAGCTCGCCATTGACCTTGGCCATCTCCTGGCCGTCGAAGCTCTTGCCGTGGATCGCGGCGATCTCGCGCTTGGTGCGGTTGATGGCGTCATGGATCAGGTCGAGCTCGACCTTGAGCTTTTCGCACTGCTCGATCTGAGCGCGGTAGGTCTCAAGCAGCGCGCGAGCCTCGGCCACTTCGCGGCTCGCGGAGTCCTCGAGCACGTTGGCTGCGGCGCTCTTGCTTGCGTTTCCGCCGCTCGCCATCTGGGCGCGGATCGCGCGCAGCTCAGACATGATTTCACGATGCATCGGACCCACTTCGCCTCCAGAAACGTCCTCGACCCCAATCGGCACGTCAATGCCGATCGCCTCTTCAACCCGGTAACGCTTGCGATGAACAACCATCAGGGCTCCCCCCTCACATTCCGCGAAGAGTCATATCCAGACGCTCTTTAACATCGGGTTCACGTCAGGAACCATGGCGGCAGGCGCTGCGCAGTTATGGCAAATCGCGCATTAACCATGCGCGCCTTGAATTCATCGAAAATAAACGCTGTCGCTCAAATCAGCGTCCGGTTGCAGACTTGGTGAATCGAAACGTCGTTTCCGTTTACCAAAGCGAGGCGGGTTCAAGGTTAATCATCGCTTCGTGCGGCGCGCTTTCCTGCCTGCCGATGTCAGTTGATGAGACGAACCAGTACAGAGTACGTCGATGTTGAAACCCACCTCTCTCGCGCTGCTTGCCGGCGCTGCGCTGCTCGCCGCAGGCAGCGACCAGGCCGCAGCGATCGATGCCGCAAACCTTCCCGAACCCACCGTGATCTACGCCCCGCAACAGATCGCGCCGGTGCGCACGGCCTATGCCGAGCGCTCCAACATGGGCGGCGGCTTCATCGAATTCCTGTTCGGCGATCGTCAGGCCGCGGATCCGCGCTATCAGCAACAGCCGATGTATCAGCAGCAGCCCGCCTATTACGGACGAGAGCCAATGCCGCAGCAGGGCTATCCTGAACAGGGTCAGCAGGCCTACGATCCGCGGCAGCAGCCGTTCGATCCGAAATTCGAAAAGCAGGAGGTCGATTATCACGGCAGCGAAGGCGCCGGCACCATCGTGATCGACACGCCCAACAAATTCCTGTTCCTGGTCGAAGGCGGCGGCCGCGCGCTGCGCTACGGCATCGGTGTCGGTCGTCCCGGCTTCACCTGGTCGGGCGTCAAGACCATCACCGCCAAGCGCGAATGGCCGGACTGGACGCCACCGGCGGAGATGATCGCACGCCGTCCCGATCTGCCGCGCCACATGGAAGGCGGGCCGGAGAATCCGCTCGGGGCGCGCGCGATGTATCTCGGCTCCACGCTCTATCGCATCCACGGATCCAACGAGCCCTGGACCAT
>DATGMP010000151.1:0-36685 GCA_035293565.1 Alphaproteobacteria bacterium
TCCAGCAAATCCTCAAACCGCATCCGTCTGATCCCATCGTGAACGCGTGTCCGGTCCATTCCCGCCCTCTCTTTGGAGAAGGTCTAAAACCGGACACATCACGAGCTACAAAATCCGGACACGTCACCAGCTAGCCACACGCCGTTTTGAAGCTCGCGGCGCTCGGTCGCCGACCGGTGCCAACAATTTTTCTTTTATTTGAATGGCATACGCGCCTTCGTTATCCGCTTCGTAAGTTTGGCGCGCTATCCTGCATATCATGGCGAATATGACGCGCAGCAGCCCGGCCGATCCGCTCGGTTGGTGCAAGGATGACAGGACGCGGCTTTGGCTCGAGTTGGTCGGCTTGGAGTCGGGGACCCTGTCGATCCGAGAATGGGTCGGCGGGGAATGGGTCGACAAAACCGCCGCGATCATCGAGCGCAACCGGGCTCGTCTCGTCGAACTCAATGTGCTGCTGCAAGGGCACCAGGAGCACTAGTCACCGCCGTCCGGCTAGCCGGCACAAATCCTCCGGCTGTAGGACCGCAACCCCCCGGCGGGATGGGTGGACCTGCGGTGCGGCGGGTGCCATAGTGCGCCGCTTTTGATTCACCGATACGAATCGCCCCTTTCTCGAGCAAACGCGATGGCCAGGCTCTCGCTGAAGCAAATCCTCACGAATTTCTACATTCATGCCCTGACTTGGCGGCACGGCACGCTGGTGGGCAGGGATTCCCTCGGCAACCGCTATTACCGCTCCGGCCCGTCGGCCGGCCGGTGGGGACGGGACCAGCGTTGGGTCATGTATGCCGGCGAGGACGAAGCCTCGCTCGTGCCGCCGGAATGGCATGGCTGGCTGCATCATCGAAGCGATGAGCCGCCGACCGAGAAGCCGCCGGTCCAGCGCCCCTGGATGAAGCCGCATCTGCCGAATCGCACCGGGACGGAAGCGGCCTATCGTCCGCCGGGTCACACGCTGGAAGGCGCGCACCGGGCCCGTGCAACGGGCGACTACCAACCTTGGACCCCTCCCTGATTGCTCCGATTTCCTGGCTCGAACCCGAAAACGGGGCTCTGCACAGTCGAGACCTTTGAACCATGCAGCGAAACGCCATAGAGCCGATCCTCGGCGCGCTCGTGCTTGCCGCCGCGGTCGCCTTTTTATTCTTCGCCTATAACAAAGCGGGGCACCGCAGCGTCAACGGCTATAATCTCTCAGCGCGCTTCTCGTCGGTGGACGGCCTGCAGGACGGCAGCGACGTCCGGATCGGCGGGGTCAAGGTCGGGGAGGTGACCGACATCACCCTCGACCCTGCGACCTATTTCGCCGTCGTCACGCTGAATGTCGATCCGGATGTCAAGCTGCCGGTCGACTCCGTCGCCTCGGTCGCGACGGAAGGCCTGCTCGGCGGCAAATATCTCGGGCTGACGCCCGGCGCGTCGGACGACATGCTGAAGCCGGGCGGCCGCATCAACCACACGGAAGCCTCGGTTTCGCTGGAAAGCATGCTGGGTCAGGTGATCTACAGCCTGTCGAATTCCGACGGCAAGAGCGGGGGGCAAGGAAGTCAGGCTCAAGGCAGCGCGCCGAAACCCGCGGGCGGCGCAGATCATCCCTGACTTCGTTTATCGCGCTCCTTTGAGACGCCCCACCTCACCTTCCCGTCGCTGCGCGACGGGCCCCTTCCTCTCCCCCCGTCGGGCGCGGAGAGGCGTCTTCCTTGCATTCCTTCTCGCCGTTTGCATGTCGGCCTTCGCCGGCGCCGCTCTCGCCCAGGACGAGATGCCTCAGGAGCAGGGCGGCAAGAAGCCGTCGGCCGTACCGCAGCAGGTTCAGCCGCCGAGCGGCAATGAGGAGCAGGAGCCGCCGCCGGCCCCTCCGCCGGGCACCATGGTCGATCAACCCTTCGCGACTCTCCAGGCCCTCGACAAGGTGACGGCTCGCATCAAGCGGATCACGGCCAAGGTGGGCGGGACGGTGCCTTTCGGAACGCTCAGCATCAAGGTCGATGCGTGCCGCAAGGCGCCGCCCGAGGATCCGCCCGAATCCGCCGCTTTCCTCGAGATCACCGACGCGCGCCCGGGCGAGGCGCCGCAGAAGGTCTTCAGCGGCTGGATGTTCGCCTCCAGCCCCGCGCTGTCGGCGATGGATCATCCGGTCTACGATATCTCGGTCGTCGACTGCACCAGCGACGCCACCGCCTCGGCGACGCCCGCGCAATGAAAGTCGCCATTGCGGCGGAGCGCAGCCGCCAATAGCGCGCGATACTCCGCGCGCGGGATCTCGGTCGCGCCGAACTGAGCGAGATGCGTGGTCGCGAACTGGGTGTCCAGCAGCGTGAAGCCGCCTTGGCGCAGCCGCGCGACCAAATGGACCAGCGCGACCTTGCTGGCGTCGCGCGCGCGACTGAACATGCTCTCCCCGAAAAACGCGCCGCCCAGCGATACGCCGTAGAGGCCGCCGACCAGGTGGGCCTTGTCCCAAACCTCGATCGAATGAGCGCGCCTCATGCGGTGCAGCTCGAGGCAGAGGGCGCGAATCCGCCCATTGATCCAGGTGCTGGGACGCACGACGGTGTCGGCGGCGCAGCCATCGATCACGGCGGCGAAATCCGCGTCGGCGGTTACCCGGTAGCGCGCGGAGCGAACGGTGCGCGCCAGCCTTCGCGGCACATGGAATCGGTCGAGTGGCAAAATCCCGCGCGGGTCGGGGTCGAACCAGGCGAGCCTGTCGTCGGACGCCGATTGCGCCATCGGGAAGATGCCGACGGAATAGGCGCGCAGCAGCAGCGTGGGGGTGAGGACGATCTCGTCGCTCACGATGTGATCGCGCTTATTGGGCGCCGGCCAGAAAATCCTCGAGCCAATGGATGTCGTATCTGCCTTGGACGAAGTCCGGCTCCGCGAGCACCCTGTGGTGGAGCGGGATCGTGGTCTCAATTCCGTCGACGACGAACTCGTCGAGCGCGCGCCGGAGCCGCAGGATGCATTCCGCCCGGTCGCGGCCGTGGACAATCAGCTTGGCGATGAGGCTGTCGTAATAGGGCGGGACGCGATAGCCGGTGTAGATGCCGCTGTCCACCCGCACACCGGGCCCGCCGGGCGCATGATAGCCGCGGATCAGCCCGGGCGACGGCAGGAAAGTCTCGGGGCTCTCGGCATTGATCCGGCACTCGATCGCATGGCCGCGGATCTCGAGATCGCCCTGCTTCAGCGCCAGCTTCTCGCCGGCCGCGACGAGGATCTGCTCGCGCACCAGATCGACGCCGGCGATCAGCTCGGTCACCGGATGCTCGACCTGCAGGCGCGTGTTCATCTCCATGAAGAAGAATTCGCCGTCCTCATAGAGGAACTCCATCGTGCCGGCGCCCTTGTAGCCGAGCTTGCGGATGGTCTCGGCCGCAAGCCCGCCGATCTTGGCGCGGGCCTTCGCATCGAGCACCGGGCAGGGGCCTTCCTCGATCAGCTTCTGATGGCGCCGCTGAATCGAGCAGTCGCGCTCGCCCAGATGAATCGCGCCGCCCTGGCCGTCGCCCAGCAGCTGGATCTCCACATGGCGCGGCTTTTCGAGATAGCGCTCGATATAGACGGCATCGTTGCCGAAATTCGCGCGGGCTTCGCCCTGAGCCAGCTGCAGCGCTTCCGGCAGCTCCTCGGCGCTGCGGGCGACCTTCATCCCTTTTCCGCCGCCCCCGGCGGAGGCCTTGATCAGAACCGGGTAGCCAATCTGCCTCGCGGCCTTGAGGGCGTCGTCGGCGCCGGCGACCGCGCCGTCCGAGCCGCCGACCACCGGAAGGCCCAGGCTCTTCACGGTCTGCTTGGCGGTCACCTTGTCGCCCATGATCCGCATATGCTCGGGCGACGGGCCGATGAAGGTTATGCCATGCTCCTCCACCATCTCGGCGAAGCGGGCATTCTCAGACAGGAATCCGACGCCTGGATGGATGGCGTCGGCGCCGGTGATCGCCGCGGCCGTCAGGATGGCCGGCATGTTGAGATAGCTGTCGCGCGCCGGCGGCGGGCCGATGCAGACGCTCTCGTCGGCGAGCCGCACATGCATGGCGTCGGCGTCGGCGGTCGAATGGACCGCGACGGTTGCGATGCCCATCTCGCGGCAGGCGCGATGGACGCGAAGCGCGATCTCGCCCCGGTTGGCGATGAGAATCTTGTGGAACAAGGCTACTCGATGAGCATGAGCGGCTCGCCGTACTCGACCGGCTGGCCGTCGGAAACCAGGATCTGCGTGACGGTGCCCGCCTTGGGCGCCTTGATTGGATTCATCACCTTCATCGCTTCGATGATGAGGAGCGTGTCGCCAACCCTCACCGTATCCCCTACCTCTACGAAATGCTGAGCCTCGGGCTCGGGTTGCAGATAGGCTGTGCCGACCATCGGCGACGTGACCGCGCCGGGATGGGCGGCGAGGCTCGCCGCGTTGGGCGCCGCCGTCACGGACTCGGCATGATGGGCGGGCGCCACTGCGGCGATGGGGGCGAGCGCGGCGGGTTGAACGACCGCGCGGGCCACCCGCATGCGGCGTTCACCTTCGGCCAGCTCGATCTCGGCAAGGCCGGTCTCGGTCATCAGCTGGGCCAGCTTGCGGATCGCGTCGGCGTCGATATCGAACGGCGGCATGGTCTAACTCTGGGTCAAGCTCTAGGGCTGGAGGAGCGCGATCTTAGTCGGGACGGACGAGCTTCGCCATGGCGTCTAGCGCCAGAAGGTACCCGGTCGGTCCGAGCCCGCAGATCACCCCCTGGGCGGCACGCGAGATGTAGGATCGGTGCCGGAAGGGCTCGCGCCGAAAAATATTCGAGAGATGCACCTCGATCACCGGTTTTCCCATGGCAAGCAGCGCGTCCAACAACGCAATAGAGGTGTGGGTATAGGCGCCGGCATTGATGAGAACGCCGGCATGACCCTTGGACGCCTCCTGGACCCAGGAGACGAGCTCCCCCTCCTCGTTCGATTGCCGGAAATCGATCTCCAGATCCAGCTTGTCGGCGCGCTTGCGGCAGGATTTCTCGATGTCGGCCAGGGTATCGCGTCCATAGATCTCCGGCTCACGCTGGCCGAGCATGTTCAGGTTGGGTCCGTTGACGACGAGAATTCGCGGTTTGCTGGGCACGAGACTCGGCCTCGAGGAAGCGTTGCCCGCCTCATACAGGAGCCGGCCGAGCGGGGCAATCGCCCGGCCTCCCGAGTTCCTCCCGAGTTGGCTCGAGATAGGTTTGCATCGCTCGAAGGCTCCGGCGTAAACGCCCGTTCAACCCTTGCAGCTGGCGGCGACGTATTTCTTCAGCTCGTCCACGGTGCTGGCGCCGTCCACGATCTGGTTGCCGATCACAAATCCCGGCGTGCCGTTGATGTCGAGCGCGCGGCCGAGCTCCAGATTCTTGTCGATCTCGGCGGTAATCTCGGGCGCGTTCATGTCCTTGTGCAGCTTGTCGAGATCGAGCCCGACATTTTTCGCGACTTCGTCGACCACCGCGTCGCTCTGGTAGTGACCCCGATGACCGAGAAGCGCCTCGTGGAACTCGGCATATTTGCCCTGCTTCACGGACGCCAGCGCGGCCTTGGCCGCAACGAGCGAGGTCGGTCCCAGAATCGGGAACTCCTTCAAGATCAGCTTCACCCGCGCATCCTGCTTCAGAAGCTTCTGAAGCTCGGGCTCGTTCGCCTGGCAATAGGGGCATTGATTGTCGAAGAACTCGACGATCGTGCAGTCGCTCTTGGCGTTGCCCAGCACTTGGCTCGCGGCATCGTGCAGCAGATCGTCGGACCGCTTGGAAACCTGCTCCTCGGCGGCTTTCTCCTTATCGGCCTGAAGCTTGTCCTGATAGTCGCTGACCGCTTTGATGATCACTTCGGGGTGCTGCAGCAAATAATCATGCACCACCGATTCGATCTTGGCCTTTTCGGCGTCGTCGACCTTGGGCGCGTCCGCTGCCGCGGCGATCGGGGCGGATATCAAGAAGAGCGCCGCGAGCGTGCGGCGGAACGATCTGGTCATCTTTGGAAGCCTGTCTCGGTTTAGGCCCTAGGGCCGTTCGGGGATGTCGAAGCGGGGCGGGCCGAAGCGGGTGTCGCCCGGCTGCCCCGCGGGACCGATGCTCATATGGAGGCCTGGCGAATCGTCGTCGCTCGAATGTCTTTTAGCGGATTGGCTGGACGCGACCAAATCCTGAGCGTGCAGCCATTCGCGCGAGCCGGTCGGCAAGAGCCGCATCGCCGCCAGCGCGAACTCGCGCCCGGCCTTGGTGCGGCCCTCGAGGATCGCCTGCTCGGCGAGCTCGACCTTGGCGACCGGCTCGTTGCCCTGTCGGCCGTACGCGATCGCGAGGAAGCGGTGGATGTCGGGATTGCGCGACTCGGCCCGGTTGGCGGTCTTGAGCTCATCGATCGCCGTCGAGATCAGACCGGGATCGTTCCGCTCGAGCAGGACCTGGGCATAGAGCGTGTGGATCTCGTCGGTGCCCTTGGGAGCCAGCGCGGCCGCCTTCTTGAGCGGCTCGATCGCATCGGCGACTTTGCCGTTCTCGAACAGCATTTGGCCCTTCATTTCGAGAAAATAGGGGTTCTTCGGTTCTTGCGCGATCAACCCGTCGATCAGCTGGATGGCCGGCTGCAGTTGGCCGACCTTGAACAGCGCGATCGACCGCGCGTAGCGGGCGGCGACGCTCGTGTCGCTGCGGGAATATTTGCGGAGCGCGAATTCGGGCTCGAAATAGCCGATCAGCTTCGCCTTCATCCGCGCATGCATCTCGGTCCATTCCGGCGGCAGCTTGGACTTGGCGTAGGGCGAGCGTCCGACGCCGAGCGCAATCGCCTCGACCCGATCGGGGGTGGGCGGGTGATCGATCAAAAACCTGGCGTCGCCTTGCAGGGGGAGCCCTTCTTCGACTTGGATCTTCTTCATGAAGTCGAGCAGCCCCTCGGGCGACATCTTGGCTCGCTGCAGGAAGGTCAGCGCCGCTTCGTCGGCCGAGGCCTCCTGCGTGCGGCTGAAGGCCAGATAGTTGCGGATGCCCATGTCCTGACCGATGGCGAGCGCGCCCGGGATCGCGTCGGGGTTGTCATGCGCTCCGACCGCGGCGGCGCCCGCAAGGATCGTCGCCAACAGCATCGTATAGGAGGCGTTTTCCATACCCTCGTCTGAACGGGCGAGATGGCCGCCGGCGATGTGGCCCGTCTCGTGCGCGATGACGCCGATCACCTCGTCCGGCGTGTCGGTCGCCTCCAAAAAGCCGCGATAGAGGAAGATGTTCTGCCCGCCGGCCACGAAGGCGTTCAGCTCATGATTGTCGACGAGCACGAGATGGATATCGTTGGGATTGAGCCCCGCCGCGATCCAGATCGGCGTGCAGAAGGTCCGGATCGTCTGCTCGATCTCGGTATCTCCGAAAATCTTGGGCACTTCCTGCGCCGTCGCCTGGGCGGCCGCGAAAAGCGGGATCGAGAGCAAGGCGAGCCAAACGCGAAATTTACGGTACAGTGACAAGTGTCGCCCCTGTGACGGACCGGGGGCGGGCGGGCGCCCGCCCGGATAGCCAACGCCACTATATGTGATCGTCATGTCTCTGTCGAAACCCATCCCAACGCCCCTGATTTCAACCGGCCCGCGGCCGATTCCGGCGGAAATACCATCCTTCGTCGCGATGGACATGATGCGCGAGGCCAACGCGCTGGCGGCGGCGGGCCGCTCGGTCATCCATCTCGAAACCGGGCAACCCTCGACCCCGGCCCCGGCCAGGGTACGCGCGGTGGCGGCCCGCGCGATCGCCGAGGACACGCTCGGTTACACGGAGGCGCTCGGCATTTCCGCTCTTCGAAGGCGAATCGCGCGGCACTATGCCGAGCGTCACGGACTTGAACTCGATGCGGCGCGGATCATCGCGACGACGGGGAGCTCGGCCGGGCTCATGATGGCCTTCCTCGCGCTCACAGGGGCAGGCGGACGCGTCGGCATGGTCCGACCTTGCTATCCCTGCTACCGCAATATCGCGCTTGCGCTGGGCCTGGAGCCGGTGGAGATCGCGGCGGGGCCGGAGGTGGGCTTCGAGCTCACGGCGGCGGCCCTCGATCGGGTCCAGGGGCCGCTGGACTTGCTCCTTGTGGCGAGCCCGGCCAATCCAACCGGAGTGGTGCTGCCGGAGGCCCGCCTCGCCGAGATCGTCGGCTGGTGCCGCGCGGCCGGGGTTCCGCTGGTCGCGGATGAGATCTATCACGGCATTACCTATGGCGGACCTGCGCCGACATTGCTCGCGGTCGACGAAAATGCCATCATTGTCAACGGCTTCTCGAAATATTACTCGATGACGGGCTGGCGAATCGGCTGGATGGTCGTGCCGCTGGCGCTTGTCCGTCGGGTCGAATGCCTGGCGCAGAATCTCTATATCGCGCCCCCTTCCGTCTCGCAGCATGCGGCGGTGGCGGCGTTCGACGCGACGGACGAGCTCGAGGCCAATGTGGAGCGCTATGCCGCCAACCGCGCGCTGTTGCTGGAGGCATTGCCGCGCCTCGGGTTCTCGGTGCCCGCTTCGCCCGGCGGCGCGTTCTATGTCTATGCCGGGATTCCGGACGGCGAGAGCGACAGCACGGCGCTCGCGCGGCGGCTGCTGGCGCAGACCGGCGTGACGGTGACGCCCGGCGTGGATTTCGATCAGACGGACGGAAGCCGGTTCGTACGGTTCGGCTATGCGGGCGCGACTTCGGAAATCAAGGAAGCCGTTAGGCGGTTGGAAAGTTGGAGGCGTTAAAGAGTGCAAAGCGCAAATCGCCAGTTTATATTGATAAGATGGACTTGTCCGACAACAGGGTGCGGGATTCGCGCGAAACGGCGCCCTCTGCATTCTCCAAGGTTGCGCCATTGCCCGTGACAGTACGCGTAACCACTCTTCCCAATGGCCTCAGGGTTGCCACCGACGAGATGCCCGGCATCGAGACGGCGACGGTCGGCGTCTGGACCAATTGCGGCGCGCGCAACGAGACCGTGGTCGAAAACGGAGTCGCGCACCTGTTGGAGCATATGCTCTTCAAGGGAACCGCGCGGCGCTCGGCGCGCGAGATCGCGGAGGAGATCGAGGCCGTCGGCGGCCAGATGAACGCCTACACGGCGCGCGAAAACACCGCCTATTACGCGCGCGTGCTGAAGGAGGATGTCGGGCTCGCGGTCGATATCGTCGCCGACCTGCTGCAGAACTCGGTGTTCGACGAGGCCGAGCTTGCGCGCGAGCGTTCCGTCGTGCTCCAGGAGATCGGCCAGGCCAACGACACGCCCGACGACATCATCTTCGATCATTTCCAGTCGGCGGCCTATCCCGACCAGGCGATCGGACGGCCGGTGCTCGGCACTCCCGATACCGTGGCCGGCATGCCGCGTTCGGCGCTGACCGGCTACCTCGCCGAGCATTACGTGCCGTCGGAAATGGTCTTGACGGCGGCCGGCGCGGTCGATCACGACCGGCTGGTCGATCAAGCCTACAGTCTCTTCCACGGCCTGCCGGCGCGCGACGCGCGAAAGCCGTCTCCGGTCCGCTATGTCGGCGGCGAGTTCCGCGAGGACGAGGATCTGGAGCAGCTCCATTTCGTGCTGGGCTTTTCCGGGGCGGCCATCACCGACCCCGACTACTACGCCCAGTCGGTGCTCTCGACCCTTCTCGGCGGCGGCATGTCGTCGAGGCTGTTCCAAGAGGTTCGCGAGAAACGCGGGCTCGTCTACGCGATCTATACCTTCGCCTCCGCCTATCGCGACGGCGGCATCTTCGGCATCTATGCCGGAACCGGCGCAGCGGAGATCGCCGAGCTGGTTCCTGTCGTCTGCGACGAGCTCTCCAAGGTCGTCGAAGGCGTGACGGAAGGAGAGATCGCGCGCGCCCGCGCGCAGCTCAAATCCGGCCTTCTGATGTCGCTCGAGAGCACGATGTCCAGGGCCGAACAGCTCGGACAGCATCTGCTTCTGTTCGGGCGGGCGATCACGACTCAAGAAATCATCGGCCGCATCGACGCTGTCGATGCCGCAGCGGTGCGGCGCGCCGCGCACAAGCTCTTCACAACCAAGCCAACAATCGCGGCATTGGGGCCAATCGCCCAGCTCGAATCCGTCGAGCGTATCGCCGCCAGACTTTCCTGATCGGGTCTCGGCATGATCCGGCTCACCAGGACGAGTTCACCGGCCCCGGCTCCGGCGCGGCTCGACGGAACCCTGGTTTTCCTCCGGCCCCCTCAGCCTGACGAATGGGTCGCGTGGGCCGAGCTCAGATCGGTCAGCCGCGACTATCTGGTTCCGTGGGAACCGGTCTGGCCCCCGGACGCGCTCACCGAGACCGCCTATCTGAGGCGCGTCCGCCGTTTGGCGATGGAATGGAAGACGGACGAGGGCTACAGCTTCCATGTGTTCGAGCGCGCGGGCGGACGGCTGGTGGGCGGCATCGGCATGACGCAGGTGCGTCGCGGCGTCGCCCAGGCCGCAACGCTCGGCTATTGGGTGGGTCAGCCCTTTGAGCGGCGGGGCTACACGACGGAAGCGGTGCGGCTCATTTCCCGCTTCGCCTTTCACGCGCTGCACCTCCACCGCGTCGAGGCGGCGTGCCTGCCGGAGAATTTGGCAAGCCAGCGCGTGCTCGAGAAGGCCGGCTTCGTGCGCGAGGGCTATGCCCGGCGCTATCTGAAGATCGCCGGCGAATGGCGCGATCACCTGACATTCGCGCTATTGAGCGAGGACGCGGACGGCGCGGGCTAGTCTCGAGGGCGGGGACGTTTTTCGTCAAACGTTGCGCTAAGCGTGGCCGGCCGCGCCGGACAGCATCGCCGGCTCGAATCCGAGACGCGAGATCGCTCGCTCCCATTTGGTGTCGAGATCGGAATCGAAGATCAGATCCTGATCAGCGGGGGCGGTCAGCCAATCATTGGCCTGGATCTCGGAATCGAGCTGACCCGGCGCCCAGCTTGCATAGCCGAGCGCGAAGATGGCGCGGTTGGGACCGGCGCCGACAGCGATCGCTTGCAGGATGTCGCGGGTGGCGGTCAGCGCGACATTGTCGTCGACGACCAGCGTCTGGTCGGCCTTGAAATCGGTCGAATGAAGAACGAAGCCGCGGCTCGAATCCACCGGTCCGCCGAAATGGACGGGCCGGTCCGGCGCCGAGCCGCCTTCGATGCCGAGCTGGCCCATCAGATCGACGAAGCGCACTTCGCCGAACGCGCGGTTGATGATCAGCCCCATCGCCCCGTCCGGCGAGTGGGCGCACATATAGAGCACAGTCCGCCCGAATCGGGGATCGGGCATGCTGGGCATCGCGATCAACAGCTGGCCGTTGAGCCAGTTGGTTTGCGAGGGCGCGCGACGCTTGGATCTAGCCATTGGCGAATTGTCTTCCGCGTTGCGAACGTAGTGCTCCCGGCGACGTTCCCGAAACGGCGTGAATTGCCTCTATCGATTGGTGAGCACGGCGGCTACTTGATCATCGATGGAGCCATCGGGCAAGCCCAAGCAGGTTCCATCGGCGGGAGCGCGCCGGCCGCCTCGACAATCAGCGCTTACGCCGCTAAGTCCTGCGGACTGCCCACACCAGCCATATGATGGAGACAGCAATGATCAAGGTCGGCGACAAGATCCCTTCGATGACTCTAAAGCGCATCGGGCAAAGCGGCATGGAGGAGGTGTCAACCGACGATCTGTTCAAAGGCAAGGTCGTTTTGTTCGCGGTGCCGGGCGCCTTCACGCCGACTTGCTCGATGAAGCACCTTCCGGGCTATGTCCAGCAGGCCGAGGCCTTCAAGGGCAAGGGCATCGACCGTGTCGTCTGCCTCGCCGTCAACGATCCCTTCGTGATGAAGGCCTGGGGCGATCAAAATAGCGTGGAAGGCAAGGTTGTGATGCTGCCCGACGGCAACGGCGCCCTGACCAAGGCCCTGGGTCTCGAGATGGACGGCTCCGGCTTTGGCCTCGGCTCCCGCTCGCAGCGCTTTGCCCTTTATGCCGAGAACGGGGTCGTCAAAGATCTACAGGTCGAAAAGCCCGGCGCCTTCGAGGTGTCGAGCGCCGAAGCGATGCTTGCGCGCGTCTAGGCCGCTTCGGAACGTCGCACGGACCCGCCGGGTTAGCTCACCGATGGCAAGCTTGTGGGGCCTTCCGGCCCCACAGCCGACTGTATCCGGAGGTGAGCCATGCTCAGGTGGGCTATCTTGTTCTTCGTGATCGCGCTGATCGCCGCCCTGTTCGGATTCGGCGGGATTGCCGCCGGGGCTGCGTCGATCGCGCAGATCCTGTTCGTTATCTTCATCATCCTGTTCCTGGTGTCGCTGGTCTGGCACTTGGGGGCGGGACGAAGACCGCCTCCGGCGCTGTGAAAGGCCGTCGGAACCTTTTCGCGGGCCCGGTGTTCATAGGTACGACAGGTAGTGACATCCCTCATCCTGTTAGGTCCTGACTAGGAGCTTTCCATTGCCAAAAGCGGTGGAAAGCTCCCTTCTTTCTTGGCGATCGGCCGCCGGCGCGGAACAGCTGCCCGGGGGCGGTGTTACAGATTCTATCTGTTGGAAATTCGATCGCCTCGCAAAAATCTCGCGCCCGCGCTTCCGGGCCGTCGAGGGAAAGCCGACGAGACGATCCGTGGTAAGGTCGGGCCCGTGGATATGACCAGTCCCGAGTCGATTCCGCGGACGGCGTCAGCGGGAGCCCAATCGACGACAACCACCAGCACGCGTTTCCGGCTCGCGCTGGTCTTTGCCGTTCTTCTGCTACCTATAGTTGTCTTTGGCGTGCTGGTCAGCAAGCAGCAAGCAAGGGATGAGGAAGTCCGCGCGCGTCAGAACCTCGAGGAAATGGCGCGCATTGCGATCCAACCCGCTCAGGATCTGTTCTCCGGGACCGAGCGCCTCTTCAAGGGGCTGGTCGAGCAACCCGACATCCGTGATGCTGGTCAGGCATGTGACGCCGATCTCGAACGGGTGCGCGCGGCTATCGGCGACTATCGCAGCCTTTCCGTGCTCGACGGAACCGGAAAGGTGACCTGCAGCAGCAGAGCGGAGATCAAAGGTTCCGCGTTCGCCGACGAAGCGACGATTGGCCCGATCCTACGCGCCGACAGGCTTACGGTGATTTCCGAGTCCACCGGAGATGCTTCGGTCGAGCCCGCGGCGATGGTCCTGCTGCCATGGCGCAACGGCGACGGGACTCCCGCCGGCGCGATGGTCGCGGAGCTGTCGGCCCGTCGCTTCGCCCTTGTTGCGGCCGGCAGCCAGTCGTCGAGCGCCTCGCGTCTTTACCTGCTCGATAGCAAAGGGAACCGGCTGGATGGCAGCCGCCCGCTCCCCGCAGCCTTACGCGATACCGTGAGCCTTCAGGCGCTCCTGCATGACGGCGAGGACCAGATCGTCTCGACCAGCGACGACGGCACGAAGCGTCTCTTCGTCGCCATTCCCATGCGCTCGGGAGGCGTGACGGCGCTCTACGGTCTTCCCGTCCGCGAGGCGCCGTTCGCCGAACGTTTCGACCTGATCGGGCTGGCAACTTTCCTTTGGCTGGGCGGGATTCTCATTGCATGGTTGCTGGCCGACTGGGTCGTGGCGCGTCCTCTGCGCAAGCTGGCCGCTGCGCTCGATGGAGCGGAGCCGGACGCGCGGCCGCGCGCTGTCGGCCCGGCCGAATTGGCGAAGATCGCGCACGCGATCGCCGCGATGGCGGGCAGGATCGTCGAGCGGGAGCGGGCCCTGGAAGAGGCGATCGCGACGCGTGACGCGATGCTCCGGGAAATTCATCATCGCGTGAAGAACAATCTGCAGATCGTCACCAGTCTGCTGAACATCCAGGCGAAGACCGTCCAGGGACATGCTGCCGGCCGCGCCTTCGGCGAGATCCAGACGCGGGTCCGGGCGCTGGCCCTGGTCCACCGCTACCTCTATGAAAGCGGCGATCTCAAATCGGTCAATCTGGGCGCATTCCTCAAGGAGCTCGCGGCAAGCCTGCAGCTCTCGCATGGAATCTCGGAAGAGCAGGTGGTGATCGAGGTCGAGGCCGAGGAGGTGTGGGACGTCTCGGATCGGGCGGTCCCGCTGGCGCTCTTCATGACCGAGGCCATGACCAACGCGCTCAAGCACGCGTTCCCCGAGGGACGCCGCGGTCTGATCCGCGTGGTGCTGCGGCAGCTGGGCGAGGGCGTGGTCCGGTTTTCAGTCGAGGATAATGGCGTCGGTCTGCCGGAAACGCGGAGCGATGCGCCGGGACGCCAGGCGAGTCTCGGCATGTCGCTGATCAAGGCCTTCGCCAGGCAGGTCGACGCCAAGCTCATGATCAGCGGTCCGCCGGGCACCGTCATCGCGATCGAGTTCGTAAACAAAATCCGGGCGGCGGCTCCCGCGGGCGAGCTTACCGCCGCCAACCAAAGCGCCGGTTGACCGCTCCTATCGTCGGGACCGGTTCGAGCGCTTCGATCTCTCCGAGGATTTGAAGATGTCGAGGAGTTCCGGGCGGGCGCCGACGGCGAGCCCGACGACCATTGCGATCAGGGCCGCGGTGGGAGCCTTCTCGCGAAGACGCTCCTCGAGCCCGAGGCCGATATCCATCAGCGCGCCGAGCTCTGAGCTCGCCGCGTGTTTAGCCTGTCGACGTCCCAGACCGGCGAGGACCGCGCGCACGCCGAGGACGAGCGCGATCAGCAACAGGTTTGCGCCGCACAGGATTGCGGCCGCGCTCTCCTCGTCCAGCCGGACCGAGAGCCAGCGATAGACGAAGATATAGAAAAAGACGATTGCGGCCAGGCCGAGGACCGCGAGCAGGACGACGAGGAGGGCCGTGTTCGAGACACGCCGCATCATGCGGCCGGCGATTTCCCGGCCGATCGCGACCACGGCCCATTCGCGCAGGAGCGACAGGATCGCGCCGATCACGATGGACCTCCGCCGCCTTCCGCAGCATTGATCATCGATCGAAGAGTCGGCCCAAAAGCACGCCGACGCCGAAGGCGATGAGGACGCTGGTCAGCGGACGCTCCTCGATATGGTCCGCCAATTCCTCCATCGCATGACGGCCTTGCGCCCGAGCATCGCCTGCGATCTCGTCGATGCGCCCCTTGAGAGCGCCGACCCGGTCGCGAACGGTCTCGGACGTCACGTCCTTGAAGGACGCCGTCAGCTTGGCGATGTCTTCCCGGAGTTTGACGAGATCGTCCTTGATGACGTCGAATTCGCTTTCCAGATTTCGCGTAGCCATGTCGCAAACTTCCTTTCGATCTCGGCGCCGCCCCGATGGCGGCGCAGTCGCAACATTCCGCCGCTCGGTCCGGCCCTGGCCATCCTCGCTCCGAGAGCACGCCCAAAGGCCGCGCGGCTGCCTTGATAAAGATCAACGGAATGCCGCCGGTTGAGTGCCCGCGGCCTCGTTCGCCTCCCTTCGTTCAGTCTAGCGCAACGGCATTCTTGCATATTACGGTGCAAATCCGAATCCTTTGCCGGCGACTCGAATGGACGCCGCGAGCGGGAACGGGAATTTCGCGAGGCATTTTGGATCGATGGTCGGCTGTCTCCGCCTTCCTCCATTGAACGTCGCTGCAACCCGGCGCGACGGCGATCGTTCCGACGCTCCGATTTCGGCAGGTGCCGGAGCGGTCAGGGCACAATCCGGCGCCTCGAGCGTTCACGCTGTGAAGTTCGCGAACTCCGGAACGCCGGAGAGATCGCGATGAACGGCAGGGGACTTGGCAGGAAGGGAAGGCCCGTGAGCAGGAAGGCCGGACCGGCGAAGCCGATCGTAACCAACGGACCGGGCAAGCGCGGCTCCGCCGAAGCCGCCGCCGAGAGCGATGCGTTCGATCATTGGCTGGAGGACAAGCTCCGCAACGCCTACAGCTCGGTTCTCGAGGAACCGATACCGGACGAGCTGCTCAAGCTTCTTCAGCAGAGATTGAGCGATTGACCCGAGCCGGGCGGGCGCAGATATGCCGCTTTCAGCGCGTCCCTGGCGGCGAAGAGAAGGATAGCGCTTGGCCGATGGCCACTTTCAGCGTTTCCGGATCGAACGGCTTGGTGACGATGAAGGCGGGTTCGATGCGGTCGCCGGTCAAGAGGCGCTCGGGGAAGCCGGTGACGAAGATGACGGGCGCGTCCATGCCCATCAAAATCTCCTGCACGGTCGCAATTCCGCTGTCGCCGTCCTGAAGCTGAACGTCGGCCAGCACGAGGCCCGGCGTGTGCTGCCGCGCCAGCTCCACCGCCTCTGCTTGGCGCGCGGCGACGCCGACCACCTGGTGGCCGAGCGATTCGACGATGCCGGCGATATCCATCGCGATGACCGGCTCGTCCTCGATGATGAGGACCCGGGCGGAGGCCTGGCGGCGGAGCTCCTGTCGCGCCTGTTCCAGCTTCTCGATCACGTCCGCCTCGTCGATGCCGAGAATGCGGGCGGTCTCGGCCGGCGAAAAGCGCTCCAGCGATATGAGAAGGAGGACCTGACGCTCGGTTGACGGCAGGGAGGCCAGCTGTCGCGGGAGATCGCCGCTCTCGGGCGTCGCGGCGTCCTTGCCGTGCGGAAGGGCGCTGTCCACGGCCTCCCAGGCGTCATGGAAGATCGTAAAGAGCTCGATGCGGAGATCGTCGGCGCCCTTCACGCGCTCGGGCTCCGCCAGGATGGCCTCGAGGCAAAGCCGAACATATTGGTCGCCCGTGGTCTGCGACCCCGTCAACGCGCGCGCATAGCGCCGAAGATAGGGCAGCAACCGGACGATGTCGTGCGAAACGCTCATGAATTCGGCCCCATTTCGTATTCGTTCTCGGCTTCCGAGCGCTCGTGACGCCGCTGGTTCCACACGAAATCAGGGCGCCCAGATGAATGTCAAGGCACGACCGCAAGCGAGCCTTGATCATCGCCGCGGTCGCCGACGGTTAAAACGCGCAACTCGCCCTGTTGTTCACCCGTTTGCGCGCTTCAATGTCGCGGCTGGGCACGGGGACCGCCCCGAGGCGCCCCGGCTGCTCTCCAGCACGCGCTTCAGCTCGCTGCGGGCGCGGTTTAGCCGCGATTTGATCGTGCCCACGGCGCAGCCGCAAACGTCAGCCGCCTCATCATAGCTCAGGCCCGCGGCCGATACGAGCACCAGGATCTCCCGATGCTCGACGGACATCTTCATCAGCGCCGTCGCGACCTCGTTCATCGCGACCACATGTTCCTGATTGGGCTCGGTCGGAAGCGCCGTTTCGGGGATTTCCTCCACCGTCTCAACCTCGATCCGACTGCGGCGGAGGCCGTTGATGTAATGGTTGCGCAGGATGGTCATCAGCCAGGCCTTGATGTTGGTCCCTGGCCGGAACTGCGATTCGGCGGATAAGGCCTTGAGAATGGTATCGTTGACGAGATCGTCGGCCCGGTCGCGATGGCCGGTCAGCGCGCGGGCGACGGCGCGGAGGTGCGGAAGATGGGCGACGAGAAGCTGACGAAACGCGTCCGGCGCAGAATCGGCGCCGCTTCGATCGGTGCTCCTCGTTCTGCCTTCCGATCGCGGGTCGACGTTAGAGGTCATGGTGCTCCGTGGGGATAGGCGCATGTCCGCCGCTCGATCACACGCCGCATTGTGCCCCGACCTTCAGATAGTGTGACCGGCGGGAATTGAAAGGCTGGAACAGGCTGCGGGGTTTTCCGGGCGCGGCAGTTCGGCTACCCATGTCCGCGTGCAGCCCCGCGACATCCTTCTCGCCCTTTTCGGCATGGCCGTTTGGGGTCTCAATTTCGCCGAGAGCGCGTGAGGACGGCTTGGGCGTCGATCTCAAGGACCGACCCTCGCCCAACCACGGCCCGCGCCGCGGCAACGGTCCGGTCGATATCCTGCTCCTCCATTACACCGGCATGCCGACCGCGGCGGCCGCGCTCGACCGGCTCTGCGATCCCGCGGCCGAAGTCAGCGCCCATTACCTGATCGAGGAGGATGGGACGATCTGGCGGCTGGTCGACGAGGCGCGGCGGGCCTGGCATGCCGGCGAATCCGTCTGGGCCGGCGAGCGCGACGTCAACAGCCGCTCGATCGGGATCGAGCTCGCCAATCCGGGTCACGGCCCGGATTACCGGGTCTTCCCCGATGCGCAGATGGACGCGCTCGCGGCGCTGGGCCGCGAGATTCTGGCGCGCCATCCCGTCCCGTCGCACCGCGTGCTGGGGCATTCCGACGTGGCGCCCGGCCGCAAACGCGACCCGGGAGAGCTGTTCGACTGGCGCCTTTTGTCGGAGCGCGGCATCGGCCTCTGGTCGGACGCCTCGGTTCCTGCGGCGGAGTGCGCCGATCCGGCGGCGCTCATGCGGCGCTTCGGTTATCGCGACGCCTCTGCGGCGGCGATCGCCGCCTTCCAGCTCCATTTCCGGCCGACCAACGTAACCGGAATCGCCGATCCTGAGACGTTGGCCCGGCTCGCCGATCTGGCGGAACGGGCCGGGCTCGCCTAGATTCGGCTGGTCAGGCGGCCGGATGACCGCTGGCGGCCCAATTGCTTTGCGATTTGGGCCGCTGGAGGAAAGTCCGGGCTCCACGGAAAAACGGTGCCGGATAACGTCCGGCGGAGGCGACTCCAGGGAAAGTGCAACAGAGAGCAGACCGCCGATCCCGCCGGTTCCGACCGGCGGGAGGCAAGGGTGAAAGGGTGCGGTAAGAGCGCACCGCGCGGGCGGCAACGTCCGCGGCACGGTAAACCCCACCGGGAGCAAGATCGAATAGGGGCGGCACGGCGGAGCGATCCGCCAGGCGGTTCCGCGCCGCCGCCCGGGTAGATCGCGCGAGGCGCAGGGCAATCTGCGTCCCAGAGGAATGGTCATCCCCGATTCGCGAATCGGAGACAGAACCCGGCTTATAGGCCGCCTGACGTTCTATTTTCGTTCAAGGCGTAAATAGATGGTTAATTCGCGTCAGAACAAGAACTTTGGAAGAACAATAATCAATCACAAGCAAAACCTGGAAGAAGAATTTACCTTAACTGAGAGGAGGTTGAAGGACGCGCCTGAAAATCCACGCGAGATAGTGGGGCTCGGTCAATGAAATCCCTCGAAAATATTCAGCAAGTCGTTGACCTCCCATGAAATCCCATGGTATCCCATTCCATCCCACCATGAGGGGGGATGTCCCAGCGGCGTGGACGCGGAAGATCGAGCGCGACCAAAGGGGCCAACCGATCGGGGGCGGGTTGGACGCCACGGGCGATGTCGCTGAACACGGCTCTGTTCTTGAGCACGCATTTCACGCGTATAGACGGGAAGGGCCGCATCTCCTTTCCCGCGCCCTTCCGCTCGGCCCTCGCATTGCGCAACTCGCAGGGAGTCGTGATCTTCAGCTCGCCGTCCGACTCGGCGATCGACGGCGTCACCGTCGAGCGCATGCAGCAGATGGCGATCGCGCTCGAAAGCTTGACCCTGTTTTCGCAGGAGCGCGCCTTCTACGAGACCGCGATCTTCGGCGCCGCCCATGACCTCCAGATCGATCGCGAGGGCCGCTGCAGCCTGCCCAAGGCGCTGCTCGACAAGGCCGGGATCGAATCGGACATCGCCTTCGTCGGTCGCGGCAGCACGTTCCAGATTTGGGATCCGGCGAAGCTGGAGCGGCGGACCGCCGAATCGATCGAAGCCGTCAAGACCGGGCAGCTTGCCTTCCCGACCTTGCCCGCGGGGGCGCTGCTATGACCTCGCGGCCCCACACCCCCGTGCTGTGCGAGGCGGTGATCGCGGCGCTTGAGCCCAAGGCCGGCGGCCGCTATGTCGACGGCACATTCGGCGCCGGCGGCTATAGCGAGGCGCTGCTCGGCGCCGCCGATTGCAAGGTATGGGGAATCGACCGCGATCCCGACGCGCTCGCCGAAGGCGCGGCGCTCGCGCGGCGCTATCCCGGACGGCTCACGCTCATCCAGGGCCGCTTCGGCGAGATGGAGCGGGCGCTCGGCGACCACGGCGCTGCCCCCCTCGACGGCGTCATGCTCGATCTCGGCGTCTCCTCGATGCAGCTCGATCGCGCCGATCGCGGCTTTTCCTTCCGCGCCGACGGGCCGCTCGACATGCGCATGGAAAAAAGCGGCCCCAGTGCGGCCGATTTGGTGAATACGCTGCCCGAGACCGAGCTCGCTTCGCTCATCCGCGACTATGGCGAGGAGCGCTTCGCGCGCCGCGTCGCCGCCGCCATCGTCCGCGCGCGGCCGATCACGCGGACCGCGCAGCTGGCCGACATCGTGCGCGCGGCGGTGCCCGCCAAGGGCGAAGCGATTCATCCGGCGACCCGGACCTTCCAGGCGCTCCGCATCGCCGTCAATGACGAGCTGGGCGAGCTCGATCGCGGGCTGAAGGCCGCGGAGCGGATTCTGGCGCCCGGCGGGCGTCTGGCGGTCGTGACCTTCCATTCGCTGGAGGACCGGCCGGTCAAGTCGTTCTTCCAGCGCCGCGCCGGCAGGATTCCGTCGGGGTCTCGCCACCGGCCCGAGGCCGGCGCCCGTCCCGCGCCTTCCTTCCAGCTTCTGACCCGCAAGCCGATCGTGCCCGACGAGACGGAGATCCGGGCCAACCCGCGCGCCCGGTCGGCCAAGCTGCGCGCCGCCGAGCGGACCTCGGCGCCGCCCCTCGAGGAGGCAGCCGCATGATCCGGATCACCACGCTCGTTTGGATCGCTCTTCTCGTTGTCGCCGGCGGCACCGTGATGCGCGTCAGCTACCAAGTCCGCCATGTCGAGAAGCATCTGTTCGAGATTACGCGCGCTGCCGAACAGGAGCAGCAGGCGATCCGGATTCTGGGCGCCGAATGGGACACGCTCAACGATCCCAAGCGGATCGACCGGCTCTCCAAGCGCTATCTGGGGCTCGAGTCGACGCCGATCCGGCGGGTGGTTGCGCTTGACGATGTGCCGCTGAAACCCAGCCCCGACCAGATCGCGAAGCTTCTGGCGGAACAGGCCGAGATGAAGCACGGCAAGTCGCACGCGGCGCAAAGGACGCCGGCGCCGGTCCATGCGAAACCGCAGGCGCCGACGCTCGAGGCGCGCGCCAATCCGCCCTCCGTCGCGACGCCGGTCGCATCGGCGGAGGGCGCCATCGAGCTGCCGCGGCAGGGCCTCGTTTTCGCCCGGGCTGAGCGGCGCGAATGAATCGGGAGCCGGTCTTCGTTCCGGTTGAAGGGGTCATCCCCGCGCGATTGCCCGGCCCCGCCCTTCCCGAGAGCGTCGGGCAGCCGGCTTCGATGGTGGTCACCGTCGACGGGGTGGCGCGGCAGGTGCTGGAACAGGCCCGCACGCGGCTGGTGGTTGTCGGCGCGCTTTTCGCGTTGGCGCTGTCGGTCGTGGCCGTCCGGCTGGTGAGCCTCGCGGTGATCGCCGGTACCGAACCGGGGGCCGAGGCGCGCATCTCACCGCCGGCCGAGAAGCCGGTGCGGGCCGACATTCTGGATCGCAACGGAAAGGTGCTGGCGACGTCGATCGCGACGGCCTCGCTTTACGCCGATCCGGCCAAAGTTATCGATGCGCCGGAGGCCGCCCGTCAGCTCAACAAGCTTTTCCCCGAGGTCAGCTACGGCGAGTTCCTGCAGAAGCTGCAAGGCAAGGGCCGCTTCGCGTGGCTGAAGCGGCACCTGACCCCGCGCCAGCAGTATGAAGTCAATCGGCTGGGCATCCCGGGCGTCGGCTTCGAACATGATGAGCGTCGCCTCTATCCCGAGGGCAGCGAGATCGCGCAGGTGATCGGTTACGCCGATGTCGACAATCACGGCATCGCCGGGATCGAGCAATCCTTCGATAGTTACCTGGCGCGGGGCGCCGATCCGCTGAAGCTTTCGATCGACATCCGCCTGCAGCACATACTGCATCGCGAGGTCCAGCAGCAGATCGACACCTTCAACGCCAAGGGCGGCGGCGGCCTTATTATGGACACCAATACGGGCGAGATTCTCGCCATGGTGTCTCTGCCCGATTTCGATCCCGAGCAGCCGGGGGCACAGGTCGCCAAAACCGAGCCGGGTGAGCCCGATCCGCATTTCAACCGGATGACGCTCGGCGTCTACGAGATGGGCTCCATCTTCAAGGTCTTCAACACCGCGCTCTGTCTCGATAGCGGCAAGGTGAAGCTCACGGATTACTTCGACGCCGCCCATCCGATCCATATCGGCCGCTTCACCATCCACGACTTCAAAGGCGACGAGCTGCCGGGCTACGCCTCGGTCGCCGAGATCTTCGAGAAATCGTCTAATATCGGTTCGGTCCAGGAGGTGAAGCAGGTAGGGCCGGAGGCGCAGGAGCATTTCATGGAGAAGCTCGGCCTCACCACGAAGATCAAGCTCGAGGTGCCGGAGGTCGGAACCCCTGAGATCCCGCATCCCTGGCGGCCCGTCAATATGATGACGATCGCCTTCGGCCACGGCATCTCGGTGACGCCGGTCCAGCTGGTGCGGGCGATTTCGGCGATCGCCGACGGCGGCATCCTCCGGCCCGCGACTCTGATCAAGCGCCCGGACGGCGAGCCGGTGCCGGGAGTGAGGGTCATCTCGCCGGAAACCTCCGATACGATGCGGCGGCTGATGCGCCTGGTCGTGACGGGCGGCACGGCCAAGCAGTTCGGAAATGTTCCGGGCTATCTGGTCGGCGGAAAGACCGGCACGGCCGAGAAGATCTCGGCGCGCGGCGCCTATACAAAGCATCACGCGAATCTCAGCTCGTTCGTGGCGCTCTTCCCGATGACCGATCCGCGCTACGCCGTGTTCGTCACGATAGATGAGCCGCACGGCAACAAGCAGAGCGCCGGCTACGAGACCGGCGGCTGGGTCGCGGCGCCGGCCGCATCGCGCGTGATCTCCGCGATGGGGCCGCTGCTCGGCGTCCCGCCGGTCGACGAAGCTTCGCCCACCGTGCAGGCGAAGATGGAGATCGACGTCAACCCCAATGGCCGCCGCATTGCGTCTGATTGAGCTCATGAACCGGACCGAGACCGGCCCCGATCGCCAAACGCCGCCCCGCGACTTCGAGAAAATGCGGATCGCGGACATCGAGATCCGCGGCCTCACCGAGGATTCGCGCGCGGTCGAGCCCGGTTTCCTATTCGCCGCCTTGCCGGGTTCCAAGGCCGACGGCGCGGCGTTCATCGCGGAGGCGGCGCGAAAGGGCGCCGTGGCCGTGCTCGCGCCGAAGGGAACGAAGCCGACCGGCTCGTTGCCGATCATCGAGGATGCGCTGCCTCGCCGCCGCTTCGCGCGAATGGCCGCCGCCTTTTACGGCGCACAGCCGGAGACGATGGCGGCCGTCACGGGCACGTCGGGGAAGAGCTCGACCGTCAGTTTTGCGCGCCAGATTTGGAAGGCGCTGGGCCGGAGCTCGGCCAGCCTGGGCACGCTCGGCATCGATTCCGATCCGATCCAGCGCTATTCGGGTCTCACCACCGCCGATCCGGTGCGGTTGCATGCCGACCTCGCCGAGCTCGCGCGGGCCGGCGTGACGCATGCGGCCATGGAAGCCTCTTCGCACGGTCTCGATCAGTATCGTCTCGATGGCGTGACGGTGAAGGCCGCGGGCTTCACCAGCTTCGGACGCGATCATCTCGACTATCACGCGACGGCGGACGCCTATTTCGCGGCCAAAGCCCGCCTCTTCACCGAGGTGCTGCAGCCCGGCGGGACAGCGGTGCTGAACGCCGACATCCCCGAGTTCGATCGGCTGCGGAAGCTCGCGCGAGGCGCCGGTCATCCGGTGATCTCGTATGGCGAGCACGGAAAGGAACTACGCATCGTCGAGCGCCGGGCCACCGCCATCGGACAATCGGTGACTTTGGAGCTTTTCGGTCAGCGTTGCGCGATCGCGTTTCCGCTCGTGGGTGCCTTCCAGCTGATGAACGCGCTGTGCGCGCTCGGGCTCATGACTGCAACCGGCGCGGATGCCGCTTCGGCTGCCGATGCGCTGGAAAAGCTGCAAGGCGTCCGCGGGCGGCTCGAGCGGGTGGCGCGGCTTGCAAATGGCGCGGCAGTCTATGTCGACTATGCGCACAAACCCGACGCGCTCGAAACGGTGCTGAACGCCCTTCGGCCGCACACCGACGGCAAGCTCGTCATTGTGTTCGGTTGCGGCGGCGATCGCGATCGCGGCAAGCGGCCGATCATGGGCGAGATTGCGACCCGGCTCGCGGATCGCGTGATCGTCACCGATGACAATCCGCGCTCCGAAGAGCCTGCCGCGATTCGCGCCCAGATCCTGGCGGGCGCGCCGGGGGCGGTCGAGATCGGCGATCGGGCCGAGGCGATCGAAGCGGCGGTCAAAGCTCTCCGGCCGGGCGATGTGCTCGTCGTCGCCGGCAAAGGACATGAGCAAGGCCAGATCGTAGGCTCGGAGGCGCGTCCGTTCGACGACGCGGCGGTCGTGCGCGATTCGGTCGCGAGGCTGGACTCATGAGCGCGCTCTGGACCGCCGAGGAAGCGGCCCGGGCCACCGGCGCCGTGCTCGCGGCCGGCGCCGACTGGTCGGCGGACGGCGTATCGATCGACACGCGCGCGATCCGGCGGCGCGATTTGTTCGTGGCTCTCAAGGGGCCGCGCTTCGACGGGCATGATTTTGTCGCCGGCGCGCTGTCGGATGGCGCGGCCGCCGCCATGGTCGATCGTCCTCTGCCCGCCGTCGATCCGGCGCGGCTGCTCGCGGTCAAAGATACGCAGGAGGGGCTCGAGGCGCTTGCCGCGGCGGCGCGGGCGCGCAGCGAGGCGCGGATCGCCGCGGTCACCGGCTCGGTCGGCAAGACGGGCACCAAGGAGGCGCTGGCCAAGGTGCTGGGGGAGCAGGGCGCAACGCATGCGAGCGTCGGCAATCTGAACAACCATATCGGCACGCCGCTGTCGCTGGCGCGGATGCCGGCGGCGTCGCGTTTCGCGGTTTTCGAGCTCGGCATGAATCATGCCGGCGAGATCGCGCCGCTCTCGCGTATGGTAAGGCCGCATGCGGCGATCATTACGACGGTCGAAGCCGTCCATCTCGAATATTTCACCGGGATCGAGGGCATCGCCGACGCCAAGGCGGAGATCTTCGACGGCATGAATGCGGACGGCGCCGCGATTCTCAATCGCGACAATCCGCTTTTCGATCGCCTTTCTCGTCACGCCCGCGCGCGCGGCTTGGGTCGCGTGTGGAGCTTCGGGGACCGAGGTGAGGAGGCGAGACTCGTCTCGGCATCGCTGACGGCGGAAGGCTCCGCGGTCGAGGCGCTCATTCTCGGGCGCAAGATCGATTTCCGCCTGCCGCTCCCCGGACGTCATCACGTGCAGAATGCGCTCGCGGTCCTTCTGGCCGCGGTCGCGCTCGAGGCCGATCTCGACGCCGCCGCCCGGTCGCTCGCGACCCTCTCGCCGGTGAAAGGGCGCGGCACGGTCCACGAGGTCGCGATTCCAGGCGGCGTGTTCCGCCTGATCGACGAAAGCTACAATGCCAGCCCCGCGGCGGTCCGCGCGGCGCTTGGCGTGCTCGGCATGATGCCCGCCTTGTCCGGCGGTCGTCGGATTCTGGTTTTGGGCGACATGCTCGAGCTTGGACCGGAAGGTCCGGCCGCGCATGCGGATCTGGCCGAAGCCGCGCTCGATGCGCGCGTCGGGCTCGTGTTCACCGCCGGGCCTCTGTCGCGTCATCTCCACGATGCGTTGCCCGCGTCCGCGCGCGGTGCTCACGCCGCCGATGCGACAATGCTGGCTCCGATGGTCGCGAGCGCGATCGGGCCGAATGATCTGGTGCTGGTCAAAGGCTCCGCCGGATCCCGGATGGGAGCCGTGGTGCAGGCGCTGCGCGACCTCGGATCACCGGATCGGGAGGCGCGCCATGCTGTATGATTTGGTTGCGCCTTACGCCGACAAATTCCTGGTCGCGAATCTCTTCCGCTATCAGACGTTCCGCACCGGCGGCGCCGTGATCACGGCGCTCTTGGTCTGCTTCGTCCTCGGTCCCAAGATCATCCGCTGGCTGAAGTCGAAGCAGGGCGCGGGCCAGCCGATCCGCGCCGACGGGCCGGAGACTCATCTGAAGAAGCAAGGCACGCCGACCATGGGCGGCGTGATGATCCTTCTCGCGGTCGTTGCATCGACGCTGCTCTGGGTCGACCTGCGCAACGCCTATACCTGGACCGTGCTGTTCGTCACGGTCGGCTACGGCGCCGTCGGATTCGGCGACGATTATCTGAAGCTGACCAAGCGGAACTCCAAGGGATTGCCGGGCAAGCTGAAGCTCATCTGGCAGATCGCGATCGCGATCGCGGCCGCGATCTGGATCGCTTATGTAACCCGGCAGCCGCTTTCGACGGAACTCGCCTTCCCATTTTTCAAAGACGCGCTGATCAATCTCGGCTGGTTCTTCCCCGTCTTCGCGGTGCTCGTGATCGTCGGGACCTCCAATGCGGTCAATCTGACCGACGGGCTGGATGGGCTCGCCATCGTGCCGGTGATGATCGCCACCGCCTGCTTCGGGCTCATCGCCTATCTGGTCGGGAATCTCGTCTTCGCGAACTACCTCCAGCTGCTGCATGTGACCGGTACCGGCGAACTCGCGGTCTTCTGCGGCGCGTTGGTGGGCGCGAGCCTGGGATTCCTCTGGTTCAATGCGCCGCCCGCGATGGTCTTCATGGGTGATACCGGCTCGCTCTCGATGGGTGGAGCGCTCGGCACGATCGCGGTCATCACCAAGCATGAGATCGTGCTCGCCATCATCGGCGGGCTGTTCGTGCTCGAGACGGCGTCCGTCATCGTCCAGGTCGTCTCCTACAAGGCCACCGGGCGCCGCGTGTTCCGCATGGCGCCGATCCATCATCATTTCGAAAAGATGGGCTGGTCGGAGCCGACCGTGGTCATCCGCTTCTGGATCATCGCCGCCATCCTGGCGCTGGTCGGCCTTTCGAGTCTGAAGCTCAGATGAGCGCCGGGCTCGACTTCTCCTTTCTGCGCGGCGCGCCGGTCGCCGTGCTCGGCCTCGGCAAGTCGGGGCTGGCGACGGCGCGCGCGCTGATGGCGAGCGGCGTCGCGGTGCGCGCCTGGGACGATTCGCCTGTTTCGCGCCGCGCCGCGGATGCGGAGCACATCACGCTGGCCGATCTCGGTTCCGCCAATCTCGGCGGCATGCAGATGCTGGTGCTATCGCCCGGCATCCCGCACACCTTTCCGGAGCCGCACCCGGTGGCCGCGCGCGCCAAGGCCGCCAAGCGTCCAATCATCGGCGACATCGAGCTGCTCTACCGCGCCCAGCCGAAATCCCGCTATGTCGGCGTCACCGGCACCAACGGCAAATCGACCACTACGGCGCTCATCGGCCATGTGCTGAGCGATGCCGGACTCAAAATCGCGGTCGGCGGCAATCTGGGCACGCCGGCGCTCACCTTTCCGCCACTCGGCCCCGACGGGGTCTACGTGCTCGAAATGTCGAGCTACCAGCTCGAGCTGATCGACACGCTCGCCTTCGACGTGGCGATCCTTCTCAACATCACGCCCGATCATCTCGATCGCCATGGCGGGATGGATGGCTATATCGCGGCCAAGGAGCGGATCTTCGCGCGCCAGTCGCCCAAGCAGGCGGCGGTGATCTGCATCGACAGCGCGCCTTGCCGCGGCATCGTGCAAAGGCTGATGCAGAAGGCGGGCGGCGGCCGGCTGGTCCCGATCTCGGTCGAGCACGCGGCCAAGGGCGGCGTCTATGTGCGGAATGGAAAGCTGATCGACGACCTCGATCGCGCCGCAAAAGCCGAGCTCGACCTGACTTCGCTTGCGCGACTTCCCGGCGCGCATAATTGGCAGAATGCGCTCGCTGCCTATGCGGCGGCGCGGATGCTGGGACTGCCGGCGGCCAAAATCGCGAAGGCGATCGCCAGCTTCCTCGGCCTTGCGCATCGCCAGCAGCTGATCGCCACGATCGGCAAGGTCCGGTACGTCAATGACAGCAAGGCAACCAATGTCGACGCCGCGACCAAGGCCCTCGGCTGCTATGACCGCATCTATTGGATCGCCGGCGGACGGGCGAAAGAGGGCGGCTTCGATGACCTCGCGCCCTTCATGCCGCGCGTCGCGCAGGCCTTCCTGATCGGCGAGGCGGCCCCTGCGCTCGAAAGCTGGCTCAAGGGCAAGGCGCCATCGACGGTCGTCGGCACGATGGATCGCGCGGTTTCCGCCGCGCATGCCGCCGCGCAGGCCGATCCGAGGGGCGGGGTCGTGCTGCTGTCGCCGGCCTGCGCCTCCTTCGACCAATATCCGAATTTCGAGGTTCGCGGTCGCGACTTCGCCGATCAGGTCGCGAAGTTGGGAGGCCGGTCATGAGCTCGGTCTTCGCGCGCACCGACCAATCGGTCGTCGGACGCTGGTGGTGGACGGTCGATCGTTGGACCTTGGTCGCCATCGGCATCCTGATCGGCTTCGGCGCTCTGCTCGTGACGGCGGCGAGTCCCTCGGTCGCCGAGCGCATCCATCTGCCGACCTTCTATTTCGTCGAGCATCAGGCCGCGCTGCTCGTGCCGACGCTGATCGTGATGATCGCCGTGTCGCTGCTGAGCCCGCGCGGTGTGCGCTTGCTCGCTCTCGCCATCTTCATTCCGTTCTTCGTGCTGACCGCGCTGACGCTCGTCGCCGGCACGGAGATCAAGGGCGCGACCCGATGGGTGTCGTTGGGCCCGCTGTCGCTGCAGCCTTCGGAGTTCTTGAAACCCGCCTTCGCCATCGTCAGCGCCTGGCTCTTCGCGCGCCAGCATGCGGCGCGCGCGGCGGGCGGGTTTTTCCCGGGCTATCCGCTGGCGGTTCTGCTCTACCTCTCGGTCGTCGGCGTGCTGATGCTGCAGCCCGATTTCGGCATGACGTTCGTGATCACCGCGATCTGGTTCGCCGAATTCTTCTTGGCCGGTCTGCCGATTCTGTTCGTGCTGGCGTTGGCCGTGATGGCCGTAGGCGGGCTGGTCGGCGCTTATTTCGTCTTCCCGCACATCGCGAGCCGCATCGATCGATTCCTCGATCCATCCGCCGGCGACACCTACCAGGTGGACCGCTCGCTCGACGCCTTCATCCATGGCGGGCTCACCGGCACCGGGCCGGGACAAGGAACGGTGAAGCTGTCGCTGCCCGACGCGCATGCCGATTTCATCTTCGCCGTTGCCGGCGAGGAGCTGGGCCTGGCGGCGACGCTCGCCATCGTCGCGCTCTTCGGATTCATCGTGCTGCGGGGCTTCGCCCGCGCGCTCAAGGATCTCGATCTCTTCGTCGTGCTCGCGGTCGGGGGTCTCCTCACGCAGTTCGGGCTGCAGGCGCTGATCCATATGGGCTCATCGCTGCATCTGCTCCCCGCCAAGGGAATGACGCTGCCCTTCATCTCCTATGGCGGCTCGTCCCTGTTGGCGCTCGGGCTCGGCACCGGCATGGCGCTCGCGCTCACCCGAACCAGACTGCCAGGGAGCGAACGATGAAGCAGGCTCCGCCGCCGGCGCTGGTCATCCTTGCCGCGGGCGGTACCGGCGGGCACATGTTCCCGGCCGAAGCGCTCGCGCGGACGCTCCAGGCGCGCGGCTTGCGCGTCGCCCTCGTCACCGATACACGCGGCGGCGCTTTCGGCGATTCGCTTCCCGATGTCGAGGTCCATCGCATCCATGCCGGCAGGCTCGGCCGCGACCTGATGGTCCGAGTCCGCGCGGTCTTCGACATGGGATTGGGATTTTTCGAAGCGCGGACTCTACTCGGCGAGTTACGGCCGGCGGCCGTGGTGGGGTTCGGCGGCTATCCTTCGATTCCGACCGTGATCGCGGCGACGATGCGCAAGATCCCGGTCGTGCTGCACGAGCAGAACGCGCTGCTCGGCCGCGCCAATCGCAGGCTCGCGAGCCGCGCGCGCGTCATCGCCACCTCCTTCGCGCATGTGGCGCGCTTGCCGGCGAGCACCGCTGCGGCGACGACCGGAAATCCCGTGCGCCCGGGGATCCTCGCGGTACGCGAGCGGGCATACGCGAAGCCCGAGCCGGATGGGCCGCTGTCGATCTTCGTGATGGGCGGCAGCCAAGGCGCGCATGTCTTCGCCGAAGTGGTTCCTGCCGCGATGGCGCGACTGCCGGCCTCGCTGAAGAAGCGTATCCGCATCGTCCAGCAATGTCGGCCGGAGGATCTCGACGAAACGCGCGCCGCATTCTCCCAGGGGGGCGTGCAAGCCGAGCTGTCGAGCTTTTTCACCGACGTGCCGGACCGGCTGGCCGCCTGCCACCTGGTGATCTCGCGCTCGGGCGCGTCGACGGTGGCGGAGCTCGGGGTCGCCGGACGGCCCGCGATTCTCGTGCCGTACCCCTTCGCGACGGATGACCACCAGGCTGCGAATGCCGAATCCTGCGCGGAGGGCGGCGGCGCATGGGTCATCGGACAGCGCGCCTTTACGCCCGCGACGCTCGCCGATCGCATCGAGACGCTCATGACGATGCCCGACGAGCTCGCCCGCGCCGCCGCTGCCGCGCGCGCCTCCGGCCTTCCCGATGCGGCGAGCCGTCTCGCGGACCTCGTCATCGCGCAGATCGGAAATCGGGAGGGCGGCATGGGCCCTTTTGATTCGCCGCAGCGCCGCGACATGGAGGCGGCAGCATGAGAGCGCTGCCCCTGTCCATCGGCACGATCCATTTCGTCGGTATCGGCGGCATCGGCATGAGCGGCATCGCCGAGGTGCTGCACAATCTCGGCTATTCGGTCCAGGGGTCGGACATCGCCGACAATCCCAATGTCCGCCGTCTGCGCGGTCTCGGCGTTCAAGTCGCGGTCGGCCATGCCGCCCAGAATTTGGGCGACGCCGCCGTGATCGTCGTCTCCTCGGCGATCAAGCCGGACAATCCCGAGCTCACGGCGGCGCGCGCGGCGCTATTGCCGGTCGTGCGCCGCGCCGAGATGCTGGGCGAGCTGATGCGGTTGCGCTGGTCGATCGCGGTCGCGGGCACCCACGGCAAGACGACGACGACGTCGCTGGTCGCGGCGGTGTTGGAAGGTGCGGGTTACGATCCGACCGTCATCAATGGCGGCATCATCAATGCTTACGGCACCAACACGCGGCTCGGCGCCGGCGATTGGATGGTGGTCGAGGCGGACGAAAGCGACGGCACCTTCGTCAAGCTGCCGGCGACGATCGGAATCGTCACCAATATCGATCCCGAGCATCTCGATCATTTCGGCACCTTCGACGGTGTGAAGGCGGCGTTCGACGGCTTCGTCCAGAACATTCCCTTCTACGGCTTCGCCGCGCTCTGCATCGATCATCCCGAAGTGCAGGCGATGATCCCGCGCGTCTCGGACCGGCGAATCGTCACCTACGGTTTCTCGCCGCAAGCCGACATTCGAGCGGTCGACGTCGAGACCGGTCCCGACGGGTCGAGCTTCGATGTCGAGGTCTCGGCGCGCATCGGCGAGCCGCGCACGATCCGGCGCATCCGCCTGTCGATGCTCGGGCGCCACAATGTCCAGAACGCCTGCGCCGCCATCGCCGTCGCCAACGAGATGCGCATCGACGATGACGCGATTCGCGGGGCGCTCGCGCGCTTCGCGGGCGTGAAGCGCCGCTTCACCAAGACGGGCGTCGCGAACGGCGTCACCGTCATCGACGATTACGGCCATCATCCGGTGGAGATCGCGGCGGTGCTGCGCGCGGCGCGGCTCGCCATCTCCGGCCGGCCGGGCGCCAAGGTGATCGCCGTGGTGCAGCCGCATCGTTATTCGCGGCTCGCCAGCCTGTTCGAGGATTTCTGCACCTGCTTCAACGATGCCGACATGGTCGTCGTGGCCGATGTCTATGCCGCGGGCGAGGCGCCGATCTCCGGCATCGATCGCGACGCCCTCGCGGCCGGCTTGCAGTCGCACGGACATCGCAGCGTGGTAGCGCTCCCCGAGCCCGCGGCGCTCGCCGGCATCGTATCGGGCGTCGCGACGGCGGGCGATTTCGTCGTCTGCCTCGGCGCCGGCAACATCACCAATTGGGCGGCCCAGCTGCCGGGCGAGCTCGAAGCCCTACAGCCGAAGCGCGCGGAGGCCGGACAATGATGGCCGCCGAGCGCATCCCGCGCCAGCTCCTCGATCGCCTGCCGCGGGCGCGCGGCCGGCTGAGGACCGAAGCCGCGCTCGCGCCGCAGGCCTGGTTCCGCGTCGGCGGCCCGGCCGAGATTCTGTTCCGTCCAGCCGATCCGGACGATCTCGCCGGATTCCTCGCGGCCTGCCCGGCCGATATTCCGGTGACCGCGATCGGCGTCGCGTCGAATTTGCTGATCCGCGACGGCGGGATACCGGGCGTGGTGGTGCGGCTGGGCGGCGAATTCGCGCGGACGCGCATCGACGGCGCGAATGTGATCGCCGGCGCCGGCGCGCTCGATGTCACGGTCGCGCACGAAGCGCAGGCGGCGGGTCTCGGCGGGCTCGAGTTCCTCTCCGGCATTCCCGGCACGATCGGCGGCGCGGTCAAGATGAATGCGGGCGCCTATGGGCGGGAGATCGTCGACGTCGTCGAACGCGCGACGATCGTGACGCGCGACGGGCGTGTCGCGACTCTGGATCGCGACGCGCTGGGGCTCGTCTATCGCGGCAGCGCTCTGCCGGACGGCGCCATCGTCATCGATGCGACGTTGCGCGCGAAGCGCGAGGATGCGGACGAGATCGCGCGGCGCATGGAGGAGATCGGCGAGCGCCGCGCGGCGAGCCAGCCGGTGCGCGCCCGCACGGGCGGGTCGACTTTCGCGAACCCGCCCGGCGTCAAGGCGTGGGAGCTGATCGACAAGGCCGGCTGCCGCGGGCTCACGATGGGCGGCGCGCAGGTCTCCGAGCAGCACTGCAATTTCCTGATCAATACCGGCTCGGCGAGCGCCGCCGATCTGGAGGCGCTGGGCGAAGAAGTTCGTCGCCGTGTGCGCGAGTCGTCGGGTATCGATCTCCAATGGGAGATCAAGCGAATCGGGATGCCCCAATGAGCGGGACGACGAAGCGCGCCTCGGACAAGCGCGTGACCGTGCTGATGGGCGGCTGGTCGGCCGAGCGCGACGTGTCGCTGGTGAGCGGCAGCGGCGTCGCGTCGGCGCTGGCCGATCGCGGGTACGATGTGACGACCTTCGATCCGCCGCGCGACCTCGTCGCGATCGCGGCGGCTTTGAAGCCGTCGTCGGGCGTGATCTTCAACGCGCTCCACGGCACCGGCGGAGAAGACGGCACGATCCAGGCGATCCTCGATCTGTTGGGTCTGCCCTACACCCATTCGGGATTGCTCGCGTCGGCGGTCGCCATGAACAAGCCGCTCGCCAAGCGCGTGGCCGCAAGCGTCGGCGTGCCGAGTCCCGAGGGGATCGTCGTCACGCGCAGGCAGCTGGGCGAGGACCATCCGATGCCGCCGCCCTATGTCGTGAAGCCGATCGCGGAAGGGTCCAGCGTCGGCATCCGCATCGTCCGCGAAGGCGCGAACCTGCAGGAGGACGGCGCGCCCGACGAGGCGGTCCTGGTCGAACCTTTCGTGCGCGGGCGCGAGCTCACGGTGGGGGTGATGAGCAGGCCCGGCGAGACGCCGCGCGCGCTGGGCGTCACCGAGATCGCCTATTCGACCGAGATGTTCGACTACACCGCCAAATATTCGGCGGGCCATGCCACGCACACGCTGCCGGCCGAGATTCCGCCGCCGGTCTATGACGCGGCGATGCGCTATGCCGAGCTCGCGCATGGGACGATCGGCTGCGAGGGCGTGACGCGCAGCGATTTCCGTTGGGACGACAGTCGGCCCGGAACCGAGGGGCTGTTCTTCCTCGAGATCAACACGCAGCCGGGCATGACGCCGATCTCGCTAGTGCCCGAGCAGGCGCGGCTGGTCGGCATGTCCTACGGCGATCTGGTCGAATGGATCGTGGAGGCGGGCTCATGCCGTCGATGACCGCGATCTCTGGGCGCTTGCCGCGCCGGCAGCCCAAGCGCCTGGGGCTCGCGCGGATTCTCGGGACCGGCGCCAAGCTGGGCGCGCTGGCCGGAATCGGCGTGGTCGGATTTCTGGCATGGCGGTCGGGACGGCTGGAAAGCGCGCTCGACTGGATGGAGACGCGGGCGGTGGACGCGACCGCTTCGGTCGGATTCCGTGTCGAGGATGTCGAGGTCGCGGGTCGCGTCGAGACCGATCCCAAGGCGCTCTTGGATGCGCTCGGCCTCAAGCGGGGCGATCCGCTGCTCGCCTTCGATCCGGCGACGGCTCGCGAAAGGGTGGAGGCTCTGCCGTGGGTCGCGAGCGCCGCGGTCGAGCGCCTGTTCCCGGACACGATTCGCATCGTCATCGTCGAGCGTCGACCGATCGCGCTTTGGCAGCATAATGAGCGGCTGTCGCTGATCGATTCGGAGGGCGCCAATCTGGGACCTGTAGCGCTCGAAAAAGCGCCGGACCTGCCGCTCGTCGTGGGCGGGGACGCGCCGGCGCATGCGGCCGAGCTGCTGCAGCTGCTGCGCCATTATCCGGATCTCGCGAAGCGCGTTCAGGCGTCGAGCTGGATCGGCAGCCGGCGGTGGGACCTGAAGCTCGACAACGGCGTCGAGGTGAAGCTGCCGGAAAGCGGCGTCGCCGACGCGCTGAAGCAGCTGGCCGACGCCGAAGCCGCGAGCAAGCTCTTCGAGCGCGACGTCTCGCAGATCGATCTCCGCTTGCCCGGCAAGATGGTCGTGCGCCTCGCGCATGCGCCGGCGCCCGATCCCAAGGGCAAAGCCAAATCGCAGCAAGGAATTTGAACGCGCAATGAGCACGACGGCATCCAATAGGCTTCGTCACCGACCGCGCGGCAGCATCATCGCCGTCGTCGATGTCGGCTCGACCAAGGTCGTCTGCTTCATCGCGCGCGTGGAGGACAGCAACGAGCTTCGGATCATCGGCGTCGGCCATCAAAGCTCGCTGGGTCTGAAGGCCGGCGCCATTGTCGACATGGCGGCCGCGACCGCCGCCATCGGCGCGGCCGTCAATGCGGCCGAGCAAATGTGCGGCGAGACGATCCGCGAGGTGCTGGTCAATCTCTCGGCGGGCCATATCGAGTCGCATGGCGTCACCATCGAGGTGACCATCGCCGGCCATCAGGTGGGCGACCTCGATCTCAGGCGCGCGCTTGCCCATGCGCGGGGCGTCGAGCGAAGCGGTGAAACCGAGCTGCTGCACGCGATCCCGACCGGCTATGCGATCGACGGCAATCGCGGCATCGAGGATCCGCGCGGCATGTTCGGCCAGGCGTTGGGCGTGCAGCTTCACGCGGTCACCGCCAGCGTCGGCGCGGTCAAGAATCTCGCCACCTGCATCGCCGACACGCATCTCGGCGTCGAGGCTTGCTGCGTCTCGCCCTATGCCTCGGGCCTGTCGGTTCTGGTCGATGACGAAAAGCAGCTGGGCGCGACCATCATCGACATGGGCGGCGGAACGACCGAGATCGCGGTCTTCCTCGACGGCGTGCTGGTCCATGCCGATTGCGTCGGAATCGGCGGCAGCGCGGTGACGAGCGACGTCGCGCGGGGGCTCACCACGCCGCTTGCCCATGCCGAGCGCATCAAAACCCTCTACGGCAGCTGCACGGCGTCCTCGGCGGATGATCGCGAGCTCATCGACGTGCCGCAGGTCGGCGAATATGGCGAGGACGAGCCGGTGCAGGCCAACCACCTGCCGCGCTCCTATCTGGTGGGCATCATCCAGCCGCGCATCGAGGAGACCTTCGAGCTGGTGCGCGCCCGGCTGGAGGCATCGGGATTCTATCAGGCGGCGGGCCGCAGAGTCGTGCTGACCGGCGGCGCCAGTCAGCTCTCCGGCGTGCGCGAGCTCGCGCAGCTCGTGCTCGACAAGCAGATCCGCATCGGCAAGCCGCGCCGACTGTTGGGTCAGCCGGAGGCGACGTCCGGTCCGGCTTTCGCCACCGCCGTCGGGCTCCTCGCCTTCGCGCAGCATCCGGTCGAGGACCTATCCGGCCTCACCTCCTTGCCGCAATCGTCGCCGGGTCTCTTCGGCCGATTCGGCACCTGGCTCAGGGAGAATTTATGACACGGCCACCCGAAACTCCGCGTCCTCCCACCATCGAGACGACCCCAATCCGAACACGCCGGCGGGCGTCGAGCCCGCCCGATCCTTCCACCCCGAACCTTTTTCCCACCTTATTCGACGAACAGGAGGCCCACCCAATGATCAACATCCGCGCACCCGAGAGCGAACCGTCCCTGCAACCGAAGATCACCGTCATCGGTGTCGGCGGGGCAGGGGGCAATGCCGTCAACAACATGATCCGTTCCAACCTTGAGGGTGTGGAGTTCCTGGTCTGCAACACCGATGCGCAGGCGCTGAAGGGCTCTTCGGCGGATCGGCGGATCCAGCTCGGCCTCAACATCACGCGCGGTCTCGGCGCGGGCTCGCGTCCCGATGTGGGCCGCGCCTCCGCCGAAGAGGCGATGGAAGAGCTGCTGGGCTATCTCGAAGGCTCCAACATGGTGTTCATCACCGCCGGCATGGGCGGCGGCACCGGCACGGGCGCGGCGCCGGTCATCGCGCGCGCGGCGCGCGAGCACAACATCCTGACCGTCGGCGTGGTGACCAAGCCCTTCCAGTTCGAGGGCGCGCACCGGATGCGCATCGCCGAGGCCGGCATCCAGGAGCTGCAGCAATTCGTCGACACGCTGATCGTGATCCCGAATCAGAATCTCTTCCGCATCGCGAACGAGAAGACGACCTTCGCGGACGCCTTCAAGATGGCGGACGAGGTGCTGCATTCGGGCGTGCGCGGCGTGACA
>DATGMP010000152.1:0-40892 GCA_035293565.1 Alphaproteobacteria bacterium
TCAACTTGATGCCCTGCGTCCTGCCGGTGCTCTCGCTGAAATTGCTGGCGCTAGCCGGCTATGCCGGCGCGGCGCGGCGCGCGGCGCGTTTTGGCCTGATGGCGACCGCGGCGGGTGTCATCGTCTCGTTCGGTCTTTTGGCAGGGTCATTGATCCTGTTGAAAGCGACCGGTAGTGCGATCGGGTGGGGCATTCAGTTTCAGCAGCCCTGGTTCCTTGCAGGCATGGCGCTGGTCACGACCTTGTTCGCGGCGAGCCTTTGGGGTTGGGCGCCGATCGTCCTGCCGACCGGCATCGCAGACGCGATCGGATCGGTGCGCGGCCGCGGCCGCTTCACCAATGCGTTTCTGATGGGCGGCTTTGCGACACTGCTTGCCACGTCCTGTTCAGCGCCGTTCGTCGGTACGGCCATCGGTTTCGCGCTGGCGCGTGGTCCGATGGACATCGCTCTCGTGTTCGGCGCGCTCGGCCTTGGCATGGCGGTGCCGCTTCTCGTCGCCGCCGCTTTCCCGGGGTTCATTGCGTACCTTCCGCGGCCGGGACGATGGATGATCTGGCTCGAGCGCGTACTCGGGCTGGCTTTAGTTGGCACAGCCGCGTGGTTGCTCGCCGTGCTGGCACTCGAAGCAGGAATGGAATCCGCCCTCGTTGCAGGTGGATTGCTGGCGCTGTTGTTGGCGGTGCTTGCCTGGCGTCGGCGCCGGCCCGATGCGCTCGCGAGGCGTTCCTTCGGTGCGGTCGCCTTGGGCGTTGCGGCGCTTGTTGTGCTCGTTCCCTCGCTGCGCGGCGAAGCCGTGTCGCCGAAGGCGATTCGCTCGCAAGTTCAAGTCGGACAATGGCAACCGTTTGATGAAGTCTCGCTCCACGGGATGGTTGCGTCGGGAAAGATCGTCCTCGTCGATGTCACGGCGGCTTGGTGCCTGACCTGCAAGGCGAATGAGCTCACGGTGCTGGATCGGTCGCCGGTTGCCGATCGGCTCCGTGATCCGCACGTCGTCGCGATGCGGGCGGATTGGACCCGCGCCGACCCACTCATCACGGCGTTTCTGCAAAGCTTCGGCCGCTATGGCGTGCCGCTCGATGTGGTGTACGGGCCCGGCGCGCCGCAAGGCATTCCGCTCCCCGAGTTGCTCACCTCGGGAGTGGTGATGGACGCGTTCGCCCGCGCGGCCGCAGGCGGCAAAGAGGAAGTACGCGAATGAGCTTCTATCAGCGCTACGTCATCCCGCGCCTCACCCATATGGCGATGGGTCAGAAGCAGCTTCTGCCCTTCCGGCAGCGGGTGATCGGCGCCGCCGAGGGCCGGGTACTCGAGATCGGCATCGGTTCGGGACTAAACTTCTCGCTGTATGGCGCTGCGGTCACCTCGGTGATCGGACTGGAACCGTCCCCCGAGCTACTGCGCATGGCCCGTCCGCGCGCGGAAGCCGCAGCCACGCCCATTACACTGCTCGACGCATCAGCAGAGACGATGCCGCTCGACAGCGGGAGCATTGATACCGTCGTCACGACTTGGACCTTGTGCACAATTCCAAATGCGGCCCGGGCGCTCGCCGAGATGCGACGTGTGCTGCGACCGAGCGGTGCGCTGCTTTTCGTCGAGCACGGGCGCGCGCCCGAGCCGGGTGTCGCGTGCTGGCAGGACCGGCTCGATCCGCTGTGGTCGCGTCTCACCGGCGGCTGCCATCTCAATCGAAAGATGGACGATCTGATCAGCGGCAGCGGATTTCGGATTGAGGCCCTCGATAACGCCCGAATCCCCGGCCCCCGAACGCACACGTACTTTTACCAGGGACATGCGAGGCCGAGATGATGACGGCGATTAACGCCTTCGGTGGAGCGCTATTCTCATTGCGGAGCGGCGGCCGGCGGCTCCGGAAACCCTGGAGTATCTGTGCTGAAAGAGCCGCATCATTCCATGCAAGGCAAAGAACCCAAAAACTCGTCCCACTAATCATCGTGATCATTCTGCTGCTCAATGTTGTCGGCGCCAAGGCGCAGGCGCGGCCTCGAGATGCGAGTGAAGGTGCGCAGCTCTATCGCGCCTGCGCTGCATGCCATTCGCTCACTCCCGACCGGAATATGACCGGGCCAAGCCTCGCGGGCGTATGGGGACGGAAGGCGGGAAGCCTCAAGAGCTTCGAACGCTACTCACCTGCGCTGAGGGCCTCCGACGTGGCCTGGGACGAAAAGACGCTCGATGCATGGCTCCGATCACCCGCGCGCTTCATTCCCGGCAACCACATGACGTTTGCCGGCATCCCTGATGCGCGCCAGCGCACTGAGCTGATCGCCTTCCTTAAAGAGGCCAGTGCCGGACGGACTCCCTCTGCGAGGCAGGGCGGCATAGGGCAAGGAATGATGGGAGCGATGTCTCCCCAATTCACAGACCTCAAAAAAGTCGGTCCCGACAAACAGGTGACCTCCATCCGAGTCTGCCACGACAGCTATGTCGTGGCGATGGCCGATGGCAAAACGGCTGATTTCTGGGAACCAAATCTCCGCTTCAAGACCGATTCGAGCGACACCGGCCCGCTGGCCGGAAAACCCGTCATCCTCCCCGCAGGCATGATGGGTGACCGTGCTTCAGTGTTCTTTGCGTCTCCCGACGAAATCACGCCCTTCATCAAGCATCAATGCTGAGGGGGCTGAGCGGACGCAACTCGATGGATTAGCCGGTGAAATAGAGGTGCGGGCCGCTCGTGCGGAGCCGCTGCTGATCGCCGCCATCGTAGGGCTCGCCTTCTACTACGTAGCTACTACCGAACGATCCGATGCTTGTGCAACAAACCACCTACTCTTCCACCCGACGACCGTTCCGGTCTCATTGAATTATTCTGGATTTCATGCCAACGCTTCGGTGGAGGCATGCGCTGACACAATTTGATATGAGCCGGCCAAACTGCGGAAACACTCAAATGTCATTAGGGCGAATTCGAGATAGTTCTGTCTTCCCGACCGCCAATCTCTCGGGAAGCGCTTCGCCGGCAATTGCCAATCGAGTGGTCAGGTGCGAATTCACTTTTCGTGTTCGGTCTGTGATTTTGCGAGTTTCGTGCGCCTCGGATGGCTGGCGTGAAACCGATTGGCTCCCCCTTTGAGTTCGGGGACCGGGCCATGCCTCATCGCGATCCGCCTCCTTCCTCACGGGTCCTCATTGTAGAAGACGACTCAGAGACTCGTGTCCTACTCACGCGCCTCTTGCGTGAAAATGGCTTGCATGCAACGGGCGTGCGGGATGGCCGCGAAATGTGGGAGGCGGTGGATCAGGCCCCGATTGATTTGGTCATTCTGGATGTGATGTTGCCGGGTACCCAAGGACTGGATCTCTGCCGTGCGTTGCGACAGAAAAGCGACGTGCCGATCATAATGCTTACGGCGCGGGGATCGGAGACGGACCGCGTTCTTGGCCTGGAACTCGGTGCCGACGATTATATTGCGAAACCCTTTAGTCGAGCAGAACTGCTGGCGCGTATTCGCGCTGTTCTCCGGCGCGGCGCGAGCCCGGTCAGGGAACAGGCTTCCATAGGTCGACGTGGCTTCGCATTCCTGGGTTGGACAGTGGATACGACCCGTCGCGAGTTGCACACCCCCGAGGGCGCAAACGTCGACCTATCCGGTGCCGAATACGAGGTATTGCTGGCTTTTGTGGAGCACCCGCAGCGCGTCCTGTCGCGCGACCAGATTCTTGAGCTGTCGCGCAGCCGAATTGGAGACGTGTTCGATCGCAGCGTCGATGTTCTGGTCAGCCGGTTGCGGCGAAAGATCGAACCCGAAAACGAAACCCAAGGCTTGATCAAGACGGTTCGCGGTGCCGGCTACATGTTTGTCCCTAAAGTCGAGCGACTCTAATGCGCGGATCGCTCTGGCCTAGAAGTCTTAATGCTCGCGCCATGGTGATTCTTGTTGCTGCGGTCGTCGTCGTCCATCTAGGGAGCATGTATTTTTATGCTGCGTCGACGTTCGATGCGGCCAATCGAGCGCATTCGAGACTAATTGCGGAGCGGATTGGCGAAGCACAATCGGCCATTTCGAGTAGTCCGGCCGGAAGCCGTGACGCTGAAGCCCATAAGATGTCGTCCGCAAGCCTGACGCTGCATTGGAACGAGCTTCCTTTGGTCGATGATGTAAGCGGCCAAGACGCAAACCTGCGAATGCTGCGGTTGCAACTAACTTCAATCATGCCTGGCGTGGATGAGCACGGTCTTCGCTTAGAATACCGTGATCGCCTACCTCCCTCGGAAGCGCACGCCATTCTCGGCGCTGTTGCGTTGCCGGACGGGTCATATCTCAATTTCAGCGTGCCGCTTCTGGTCGGCCCCGAACCAGCCTTTCATGGCGCATTGCTATCGACGTCGATCATGGCAATCGGGGTCGCCGTGGTTGCACTTCTCCTTTTGCGGACGTTGACGAAACCGCTTCGGGCTTTGGCAAATGCGGTCGAGGCCATTGGTCATGGACCTGAGGTCAAAGTCGGCGAAGATGGATCCGATGAAATCCGTCATCTCGCCAAAGCCTTCAACGCGATGCAAGCGCGTATCAAAGCGCTGATTGCAGATCGGACCCAGGCATTGGCGGCAGTATCTCATGATCTCAGAACGCCCATTACTCGACTGCGATTGCGCGCCGGTTTCGTAGACGCGAGCGGCCAAGCAGCCATTGATGCCGACTTGGACGAGATGGAGGCAATGATCGACGCGACGTTGGCATATCTGCGGGGCGACATAGAAACGGAGGAGCCCCGCATGATCGACCTGTCCGCCCTTCTTTTGACCTTGGTCGACGCGGCCTCCGACGGTGGACTCTGCGCGACTTTTTCCGGACCGCGTCACGTATTTTTACTGACTCGTCCGATCGCACTGAAACGCGCCTTTGCGAACCTGATCGATAACGCATTGACCTATGGGGGAGCTGCGCGTGTAGGTGTCAGGATGACGGAATCGATCATAGAGGTCACCGTAGACGACGATGGTCCGGGAATTCCTGAAGAAGCATTGCAGCGCGTGTTCGAGCCCTTTTGCCGTCTTGAAGCATCCCGCAGCCGCCGGACCGGAGGTGTAGGATTGGGACTCACAACGGCTCGCCAAATCATCCTCCAAGAAGCCGGAACCGTTCGCCTGCTGAACCAGCCAGGTGGCGGACTGAGAGTCGAGGTAAGCATTCCTCTCACATCCGCCTCGATGGCTTCGGCTAATCGGGTTTCACCGCCTTCTGGCGTGCGCGCGGCCTCGGTCTCTCATGTGGCGTCGACAGATGGATCGCCTTGACCAAGAGGTCGCGATTTGTCCACGCGGCGATCACACTTTGTCGTAAAGCCTACACACGCCAGCAAAAATCATCCGCCAAAGTTGCTCTAGGCGCTGTGATCGTAATGCGCCGATGGCGGGGTGTGCATGATAACAGGTCACGGTCAGACATTTCATTTAACGAAAATGGCTTCTGGTCACCATAGCGGACCACGCCATGAAAGGTAGGCTTAACGGTAGCTTGCAGCATCACCTCCCGAGTTGGCCGTTTGTCGCGGCGACGCTCGTCTTGTTGTTCTTGATCGTCACAGGTTTCGTTTACTTCGGCACCTATGACATTGCGGCGGACTCTCCACACATTCGCCCGGTCTATGTTTTTCTTCAGACGTTACGCGACCGATCGATAGCTGTTCGTGCGCGCAGCATCGTGGTGCCGGCGGATCTGGCCGACTCGCAGCGGATATCCACGGGTGCCGGGTTGTATTCGGAGATGTGTAGTGGCTGCCATCTCGGACCTGGCGTTGAAAAATCGGAACTGAGCCAAGGCCTCTATCCCCAGGCTCCGGAACTTGCCAAGGGGAGCGATCTCACCCCGGCGCAACAGTTTTGGATCATAAAACACGGGGTGAAACTCAGTGCGATGCCCGCGTGGGGCAAAACCCACAACGACACACTGATCTGGGACATGGTCGCATTCATCGACAGACTGCCTGCCATGTCTCCGCAAGATTACAAGGCCACGGTGGCGAGCGCACCCGCGGATCACGATGAGATGATGAAGGATATGCCTATGATGGACAAAGACATGCCGACCACGGATGAAGAAAAACCGCACGGGCACTAGCGAAGTCGCGCCGAGTTTCAAGGCGGTGGCTGACACTCGCACATCGCTCCGAAGGCACAGTCAGAATTATCGTTCAGTCGACAGCGAAACGTATTGGTACAGGAGAGTCACCGCCATGCGGTACACCGCATACATTGCCTTTGCCCTTGTTTCACTTGCGACAGGTGGGACGCCGGCGCTTGCCCAACAAGGCAATCATTCCCCTTCCACATCCAATATGAGCCAAGGCATGGACGGCCATGGGCAGTCGGGAATGGACATGCACGCGATGGCTAACCAATGCGCCCAGATGCGGCGTCAAATGCAGCAGAACCCATCGGCGTCGGTTTCAGATGACATGCGCAAGATGATGACCCAGTGCGACCAAATGGACAAGATGATGGGTCGTCAGCAGAGCGGATCTGGAATGGGACAAACGAAATAACATCAACTGAAGCGCGCTGAGCATTTCGACGAGGCGAAGCGTTCGCTCGGCAATTTGCGGGAGGCCGAAGAATGCCTAAAGTGGAAGCTTTCTTGCGGCCGGAAGGTCGGTTCAGACTCAGCCGGCGCCGCTTCGTCCAAGGTATTGCGACAGCCGGAGTGGTGGCGGCGTTTGGTCGGCCTGCCCACGCTATGCGTGCGCGCGCCGAACAGGCCGTGCTGACCGGCGACCGCTTTGATCTCGTTATCGAAGAAGCCCAGGTCAATATAACGGGACGACCCAGGTTGGCGACGGCGGTCAACGGCTCCGTACCGGCGCCGATCCTCCGCTTTCGGGAGGGTGATACCGTCACCATCAATGTCACCAATCGTCTTTCCGAAGACACTTCGATTCATTGGCACGGCTTTCGATTGCCGGCGGCCATGGACGGCGTTCCAGGGCTGACCTTTCCAGGGATTCGTCCGGCAGAAACCTTTACCTACCGCTTTCCCATCGTGCAGAGCGGCACCTATTGGTATCACAGCCACAGCGGGATGCAGGAACAGACGGGGCTTTATGGCCCGGTGATCATGGAGCCTCGGGCGAGGGAGCCGTACGCCTACGACCGGGAGTATGTGGTCGTGCTGTCGGATTGGACCGATGAAGATCCGATGACGATCGCGTCCAATCTGAAGCAGCAAAGTGATTACTACAATTTTCATCGGAGGACGGTCGGCACGTTCATCGCGGATGTGCGAAAGCATGGGCTTGGCCCGACGGTCTCGGATCGATTGATGTGGGGCGGCATGCGTATGAGCCCGACCGACATCATGGATGTTACCGGAGCCACCTATACCTTCCTCATCAACGGACAGCCGCCCGCGGCGAACTGGACGGCGCTGTTCAAGCCGGGCGAGAAGGTGCGCCTTCGCTTTATCAACAGCGCATCGATGTCGACCTTCGACGTGCGCATCCCTGACCTCCCGCTCCGGATCGTGCAGGCGGATGGCACCGATATCGAGCCGGTGGAGGTCGACGAGTTCCGGATCGGTGTGGCGGAGACCTACGATGTCATCATCGAGCCGCGAAAGGCGCAAGCTTACACCATCTTCGCGCAGTCTGAAGACCGCAGCGGCTACGCCCGCGCCACGTTGGCACCCCGGCCCGGCATGAGCGGTGTGATCCCCCCAATGGATCCGCGGCCGATGCGCACCATGACCGACATGGGGATGGGCGATATGGCCGGCATGGATATGGGGGGAATGAAAGGCATGCCGGGCATGGAAGGAATGCCCGGCATGGAGCATGACACACCAGCGCCGAAAGCCGCATCTCCGCCACGTGGCGGAATGGGCGCGATGCCAGGGATGAACATGCCTGGAATGGATATGAGAATGCCTGGCATGCCTGGGATGAGCGACGGCTCAATGTCCTCTTCTTCGGGCGGGATGGACATGAGCATGCCGAGTATGGGCGATATGAAGATGCCCGGCGCCGCGCCGCCGACTGTCAATGCCGATGGCGTTGACCCCAATACTTTGGCGGCAAACCCCGAGGTCGATAACGTCGCCATGTCACCGAAGAATCGCCTGGCGGAAGCCGGCGACGGGCTGGATGGCAACGGGCGTCGCGTCCTCACCTATGCGCAGCTCAAAAATCTTCTGCCCACCGGCTACGCCCCTCCGGTGCAACGCGAGATCGAGTTCCATCTCACCGGCAATATGGAGCGTTTCACCTGGGGCTTCGACGGGAAGAAATTCTCCGAAGCTGGGCCAGTGCGTGTGAAGCTCGGCGAGCGCGTACGCTTCGTGCTGATTAACGACACGATGATGGAGCACCCGATGCATCTTCACGGGTTCCTCTTTGCCGTGGAGAACGGTCAAGGCGATCGCCTGCCGATGAAGCACACGATCAATGTAAAGCCCGGTGAGCGCATGAGCTTCGTTTTTACCGCCGATACGCCTGGGCACTGGGCCTTTCACTGCCATCTGCTGTTCCACATGGAAGCCGGCATGTTCCGCACCGTGTTAGTCGCATGAGCGCGCGCTGGTTTGCGGCTGCCTTGACGGCGGGCCTCGTAATCGTGGCGGGTGCGGCAAATGCGCAAACCACTGCCGCAGATATGAATGCTGCGGCACCATTTGGTGTCTCCCCGGTGGGAGATCAGCGGATTTACGTGCACGGCCTACTCGATCAGTTTGAAGGGCGGGTCGGTGGCGACAACAGCTTTCGCTGGGACGGACAAGCTTGGGTCGGTACCGATACAAATCGCCTCTGGTTCAAAAGCGAAGGCTTTGCAAACGGCAATGGCAAAGTCGAAGACGGTACCCACGAGGCCCTTTATGATCGCCCGATCAGCACGTATTTCGATTTACAGGGCGGCATTCGCTACGATATCGATTCCGGTCCATCACGCGGTTGGGCTGCGTTCGGCATCCAGGGCTTGGCCCCGCAATTCTTTGACGTTGAAGCGACGGCTTATGCGAGCGATTCCGGCCATTTCGCGGGGCGCCTCAAGGTCTCCTATGACCTCCTAATCACGCAGCGGCTGATCCTGCAACCCGAGGCCGAACTGAATCTCTACAGCAAGTCCGATCCGGGGCGTGGCATTGGACCAGGTCTGTCCGATCTCGATACCGGTCTACGCCTGCGCTACGAGATTTCGCGCAAGTTCGCTCCATACATCGGCGTCGCCTATCAAGAGAAATTTGGCGGTACCGCAGGCTTCGCGCGACGTAACGGAGAGAGTGTCAACGGCGTTCGCTTCGTTTTTGGAATTCGATCATGGTTCTGAGCGAATGCTCGACTTTCCTTGTGGGTTGGCGTGCGGTGGCGCGGCGATGAAATGTGTTGATTGGGAACTGGCTGCGACCAGTGCAATCGAATGCCAGCGCCAGCCGGCTTTTAGAGAGGCGTGGTGGTGCTGGAGATTGGTAGACCCTGAGCGAGGCTGAATACAGCGATCTCGTCAAAGGCAACATGGTGCACGGCGTGCAGCAACTATCGCGGCGCCGGCGCCCTATCTGGGAGTACGTCGCGGTCACGCCGAGGGCGGCAGCGTTGCACCAGCATTGAGGACATTGCCATGACCGCCATGCACTTTCCGTTACGTCTGATTCTGTTCGGCCTGGTCCTGCTCAACCTGTCGCGGCTCCCCGCCGAGGCACAGGGCTGCGCAGATTTGCCGCCATCAGTTCTGCAATTTGAGCGGCCGACGGCGACCGAGGTGATCGAGCACACGGTTCCGGCGGAAGAGGTCGCGCGGCTATCGGGCGCACCCGGCAAGCCGCCGCCTCATCCGCTGATGGCGATGGCCTATGCGCTGGATAGCCACATTCGCACCGTCCACCGGGTGCTGCCGACCGCAGGCGGCTACTGTGATGCGCCCAAGGTTATCGTGGTGAGCTTCGGTATCGTGCGCCGCGACGTGTACATGGTTCCCGAAGCGGCGGCCGTGCCGTGCATCCGCGCGGCGTTGCTCGCCCATGAAGCTGTGCATGATCGGGTCATGGATCGCGCAGCGCTTGATTTCATGGAGCAGCATCGGGCGCAGCTTGCGCGCGTGATCGAGATGGCCCGCCAGCGCCCGGCGCCCGATGAAGCCTCTGCGAAAGCGTCTTTTGAGGTCGATTTGCTTAGGGTGCTCGGGGCGTTTACCGGCGAATTCGGCGCCACCGCCCGCGGACCGCTGCGTCAGGCGGTCGATAGCCCTGCGGAAATGGCGCATCTGGATGAGGCCTGCCACGGCGCCCTCGGCACAATGACGAGCGCGGTCCGCTTGTCTGGTACGGCGTTATGAGGCGGGCGTCGATCAATCGACCAAGGAGGCCGGGGCGAAAAGCATCCCGGATGCGCAATGCATGATCACACCATTTGGGCCCAACTCGGCGAGGCACTGTTTATGGCCGCCGGCATGTTCTGGGATGTCGGCTGGAGCCTGGTGCTAGGCTTCACTATCTCGGCGGCCATTCAGGCCTTCGTCTCGACCGAGGCGATGCGGCGCGCTTTCGGCCGCGACGACGCGCGCGCGATCGCGCTGGCGACAGCCGCCGGCGCCGTGAGCTCGAGCTGTTCCTACGCCTCGGCTGCGATCAGCCGCTCGCTGTTCAAAAAGGGTGCGGCGCTGATCCCATCGCTCGCGTTCCTGTTTGCGTCCACCAATCTCGTCATCGAGCTCGGCATCATCCTCTACCTGCTGATGGGCTGGCAATTTACCGCCGCCGAATGGATTGGGGGAGTCGTACTGGTGGTCATCATGACGATGCTCGTACGCCTTACCTATCCTGCGCATCTCGTCGAAGAGGCGCGTGATCACCCCGAAACCACAGGCGGCCATACGCACGAGGCCATGACCCTGGAGGGCGGGAATCTTTGGCAGAAATTGCGCAAGCCCGAAACGCGCATCGCGATTGCCCAAAACTTTGCCATGGATGCAACGATGCTGTGGAAGGACCTGTTCGCCGGCTTCCTGATCGCGGGTGTGCTGGCCGCCTTCGTGCCCAATGGTCTGTGGGAGGCGCTGTTCCTTAAAGACACGTCGCCTTGGGTTCACGTTCCCGTCAATGCCCTGCTCGGCCCGCTGATCGCGGTCGTCACCTTTGTCTGCTCGATTGGCAACGTGCCCATGGCGGCGGTGCTATGGGGTTCCGGCATCAGCTTTGGCGGCGTACTCGCGTTTCTCTATGCCGATCTGATTGTCATTCCGCTGCTTGATGTCTATCGGCGTTATTACGGATGGCGCATGGCGAGTTACATTTTCGCAATCTTTTACGCGACCATGGTGCTGGCCGGTCTTCTGATGGATGTAGCCTTCACCGCGCTTGGCTTGGTGCCGCCGCCGGACCCGAACATCCGCGCCGAGATCACGAATTTCAGTCTCAATTACACATTCTGGCTCAACCTGATTTTTGGTGCGTTGGCGGTCTATTTTTTCTGGCTCAATCGGTGGCACCCGATGCAGCACAGTCATCCCCAGCACGGCGAACACAATGAACATCATCACCATCCCTAATAGGAGAGCGCTAGGAGAGACTCACGAAGGTTTGGACGATTGCGGAGCTTTCGAAGTCACGGCTTAGCGCTAATGCCCGTAACTAAATGCATCGTGTGTTTCAACGTTTCATCGACGGCCTCGTGGCGAATGCCGATGCTGAAGGTCTCCGAGCCGTTCTTGCCGAGGCCAGCACCGCACTCGATCTGAGCTGCTTTGCGTATCTATCTCTACCAACTCTTCGCTCGAACGATCCCCTGCTTATTTCGAACTACCCGGTAGAATGGACCGACCACTATCTCCATCAACGCTACGAACGAGTCGATCCGGTCATCATTGAGGCATTGGCAACTCCCGAGCCATTCGAGTGGGGACACGAATTTTCTTTGAAGTCTCTATCGAAGCCACAACAAGCATTGCTAGATGAGGCGGCACAGTTCGGTATTCACTGTGCCAATTCACGATCCGCGCGGCCCAATCGCGGCGGTCACATTCGCTACCGACGAGCGCCGTGCGAATTTTCGGCGATGCATCGAGCAACACCAGCACGTCGTCCAGCTCATGGCAATGTACTTTCATGCGCATGCGCGCCGTAGACTCACACCGGGCCGCGTTGTCGATGGTGTCGTGCTATCTCCGCGAGAGCTGCAATGTCTCGAATGGGCGGCACAAGGAAAGTCTGCGTGGGAGATCGGACGTCTTCTGAACGTTTCACGCCGCACAGCGGCATTTCATCTCGACAATGCCAAAACGAAATTCGGCGTCCGCACTATCTGCCAGGCCGTCGCGAAATTGGCCGCCGCTAAATAGGTTCCCCCTTCCGGCCCCTGTGCAACTGCACAGGATGCGAAAACCTCAGCTGATCGCCTTCTATCGCGCAGGTCCACCCCTGCCAGGAGGCGAATATGCTCCAACTCATCACCCCCGATCGTTACGGCGAGTTCGTCGGCGACCTCGCCGAAATGCATCGGCTTCGCTATCGCATTTTCAAGGAACGGCTCGGCTGGGACGTCCAGGTCAGCGGCGACATGGAAGTCGATGAATTCGATGCGTGTCGGCCAGTCTATCTCCTGCAGCGGGACGCTGACGGTCGAGTTCAAGGCTGCGTCCGGCTCTTGCCGACGACCGGCCCCACCATGCTTCGCGATACCTTCCCGTCGCTCCTGGACGGAGACGCTGCGCCGGCATCTGACGCCATCTGGGAAAGCAGCCGCTTCGGCGTCGATCTGTGCACCAGAGAGGCGAAGACGGCGGGCAGCATCGCACGAGCGACCTACGAACTCTTCGCCGGCATGATCGAGTTCGGCTTGACGCGGCAGCTCACCGACATCGTCACTGTGACGGACGCCCGGATGGAACGGATTCTTTGCCGCGCCCGATGGCCTTTGAAGCGTCTCGGCACGCCGCGGCCGATCGGGAAAACGGTCGCCATCGCGGGCTACCTCGAAGTCTCGCGCGAGCGGCTGCGGAGTGTTCGAGAAGCCGGAGGTCTCAGCGCGCCAGCGATCTTTGATGGGGGAGTCCGAATCGGACGGTTCACTCCACGCGAAGCGGCGGAGAAGGCGGTCGCGTAAGTCCTCGATCGGCAGCCGGTGGAAGCCGGCGCCGGCGAGCGCCGCCGCCGCAAGCGACTTTGTTCGCTCGGTCCGTCGACCCGCCGCTTGCCACACCCTTGCTGCCGATTCCTGCATCGGAGGCGCAGAGTAAACTTGCAAAGCCTGTCGGACATGGAGATTCGTGATCTCATGTATCTCGAGGCGTCGGCGGCCGCAGGCAACTTCACGCATGCCGCCAGGGTTCTCGGAATTAACACCTCGACGATCAGCCGTCGCGTGGGGCGTTTTGAGGACGAACTCGGTCTCGCGGTCTTTGAACGTGGCCACGCGGGCGTTCGGCTGACGACGGGCGGCAAGGCGGTGCTGCCGCACATCCGCCGCGCCTTGGCCGAGCTTGAGGCCATTCGTCAAGCCGGTGATCAGAACGGCAACGGGATCGTCGGCGAGGTTCGGCTCGCGGTGCGGATGCCGCCGGTCGGCGAACCGCTGCGGGACCTCTTGTCCGGATGGCGAGAAAGACATCCAGAGGTCGTCCTTTCGATCGCGGAAATGAACGAGTGGGAGACCCAGAGGGCCGTGCGGGAGCGTCGGATCGACGTTGCTTTGATGACGAGCCACACGTTGTGGCCCGACGCCGTGACGGCGCCGCTCTACCGCGAGCGGATCGTCGCGGCGATCCCATACGAACATCCACTCTCGAAGTGCGAGGCGGTCAACTGGAAAAGATTGCGGAGGGAAACCATCCTTGTTCAAGGCTGGGATAACAGTCATTCCGCCCGCGAGTTCTACGCCTCGTTTATGGGCTGCGGGGTCAGGTTCGAGTCGCACGCCAGCAGCAAGCAGTGCGTGTTCGCGCTGGTCGCAGCCGGGTTCGGGATTACCCTCGCCACGACCAGCCAGGCGGAAGTCGTGTTCCCGGGCGTCGTCTATCGGCCGATCCGCGAGGAGAACGCTTGGGTGCAGGTCGAGCTCGTGTGGTGCCCGGATGCCGAAGACCCGGCCGTCGGACGGTTCGTCGCCTTCATGCGCGATGAGGCGCGCTCACGTCAGCTTTTCTGAGCCGGATTTTTCAGAATGTGGACGCTGCGGCGGGGATTCCGTGCGGCGCAGCTTGGCGAAGGCGCGGTCGGTCGCCATGAACCGCACCAACATGGGACCGATCAGCTTTGCTGGCTCCACCACTCCCTGGCCAGTTTCACGGCCGAGCGCATTGCCATAGGCCACGAGGTCGCGATGAATGGTGGCCGGCAATTCGATCGTGAGCTTGACCGGCTTGTCGTCCGGAATCGTCCCGAGCTTCAGCTTTGCCATGTTGGTTCCTCATGCGCCGTAGGGTTCGAGGACGAGATCGTGGGTGACCATCACGCGCACGGGGAAGCCCGGCCTGATGGTGATGGTCGGCTGAATGTTGAGAGAGCGCCCGACGACTTGCTCGCCGACCTGGCTGAAGCTCTGCGATGCGCCCTGTCGGATCGCCTGCGCCAGATTGTTCTCGCTGTTGCTCGTGCCCGCTTCGGAGCCGACGCTCAAGAGCGTGGAGAGAATCGCCGCCTTGAACAGCATGCCCCAATGGTTGTCGACCTCGTCCTCGAGGCCGGCATAGCCCTCGGTGTCGGCGCCCGGCTGACGTTCCAGGACGATCGAGTGGCCATTTGGCATGATCAGGCGATTCCAGACGAGGAGCGCGCGCGTCTGCCCAAAGGCGATCTGCGCATCGTACTGCCCGACCAGGCGCGCGCCTTGGGGGATGAGAAGGATCTTTCCCGTCGGGCTGTCATAGACGTCTTCCGTCACCTGAGCGGTAACCTGACCGGGAAGGTCTGAGCGCAGGCCGGTGATCAACGCTGCAGGGATCACCGCGCCCGCTTGCAGAATGTATTTGCTGGCGGCGGGCTGGACGCGGTCCGGGCTCGTGGTGCGGCGGTCCACGGCGCCGTTGAGAAACGCGAGCTTGTGATCCTGCGAGGTCAGGTCGCTTGAACCGACGGCCGCGACGCCAGGCGTCGCGCCGGCCGGAGTTGCAGCCGAGCCTGTTGGCGCAGTTTGGCGGACATTCGCCGTCGTGAAGAGACGGCTCGTGCGCGCGGCCTCTTGCTCTTGCGCGATCCGCTGCTGTTCGGGATCGGTGCCGGCCGGCATGCCGGGGGCTGGGGCTCCGCTATTGAGGATCGGCCGGCCGAGATCGCCGGGAAGCGGCGGCCCGAGCTGCGGCGCGGGCTTGGGCAGCCCCGTGTAATCCCGGGGAAGATTCGCCAGGCCATCGGGCGTGTTGCGATTGTTGGTGTTGTAGAGTTCGGAGCCCGTGGTCTGATGCTGCGGCTTTAGAGCGAAGAACAATGCGCCGCCGATGCCGAGCGCCGCTGCCGTGCCTAAGCCGAGAAGCACTCTGCGCGACAGACGGGTGACCGGCGGTCGGCTCGATCGCAGCCGCATCTCCTCGGCCGGGCGACTGCCTTCAGTCGACCTGCCTTCTTCACGGGCTCCATCCGTCACGACTGCGGCCTCCCGTCTGTGCGGACAATCCGCACGAGCTGCTGATGTTTGCCGCCGAGCTTGAGCTCGGCTGCGGCGAACAGCCGATCGACGATCATGTGATTGCCTTTGACGCGGTAGTTGACGAGCTGGCCGTCGCCCTCGGCGCCGATGACCCAGAGCGGCGGCAACTCGCCCTGGCTGATGCCGTTCGGAAACTCGATGAACACCTGCCGGCCGTCATCGAACGCGCGCAGTGGTCGCCACGCGGGGTTGTCGCCTTCGATGCGATAGCGGAAATTCAGCGCGTTGATGTCGACGCCGGTCGCCACAGGCATCGCAGCATCGGCCGCCGCGTTTTGCTGGCGAAGGGCGATGAGCTGGTCTTGCGCATAGGCCCAGGAGACCGACGCCATGTAGGTTTTCTCGTCGGAATGCAGTTCGAGGTGATAGGTCCGCCGATCGGTGTTGATGACGAGGTTGCTGATGAGATCGGCGCGCGTCGGCTTGACGAGAATGTGGATGCGCTTGGCCGCGCCGGCGCCGCTCTCCGTGTCGCCGATGATCCAGCGTACGGTGTCGCCGGCCGCGACGGGGCCGGAGCCGACAAGCTGCTCGCCCGGCTCGAGCGCGATGTCCGTGATTTCGCCGGGCGCGGCATAGACCTGATAGAGGGCGCCGTCGGAGAAGGGATAGACCTGGATGGCGTTGAGATAGCCGGCCCGCGTTGGCTGAATGCGTGCGGCGCCATTCGCCTGGTCGACGCGCGCGTGCGGATCCGCGGGTTCGGGTGGCGCTTTCGTCGATCCGGGAAGCTGTTTGAGCTGGCCGGGCAGAGGTAGCGGCTTGGGCAGCTCGACGATCTGCACGGGCTTGGGTGGATCGGGCTGAAGCACAGCTTGCTTCGGCGTGTCGTCGTAGGTGATCTCGGGCGGCTTCCACGTCGAGCACGCTGCCAGGGACATCGAAACAAGCAGAAGGGTTGCGAGGGGCAGCGAGCGCATCAGCCGAGCTCCTTTGACCAGTTGAGGGCGTGGACGTAGACGCCGAGCGGATTTTTCTTCAGCCGATCGGCGTCGGTCGGCGTCTGCACAACGATGGTGAGGATGGCGCTCCAGCGCTCCGTGGCGGCGAGCGCATCGTCAACGTAGCGGCGCTCGACCCATTCGACGCGGAAGCTGCTGTCGGAGGCGCGGATCACGCTCGCCACCTCGACGGACACCTGCGTCTTCCCGACCTTCGAGAATGGATCGTTGGTGCGGGCGTAATCGTTGAGGGCCAACGCGCCCTTGTCGGTGACGTAGTTGTAGGCGTCGAGCCAGTCTTGCCGCAGCACCACGGGGTCAGCGGGAATGCTGCGCACCTCATCGATGAACCGAGCGAGATGCCAGGCGATCTGCGGATCGGTTGGCTGAAAGTCGGCGACCGCCGATGCAATGGCCTGCGCCTGGCCCAGCCTGTCGACCTGCACCACCCACGGCGTGATGGTCCCGCGGGCCGATTGCCAGACCAGCCCGCCAGCGAGGCCGCCGCTTAGCGCCAATGCTCCGAAGAAAGCGAGCCGCCAATTCTTCGCCTGCATCCGGGCGGAACCGATACGCTCGTCCCAGACCTGGCCGGCCTTTTGATAGGGTGTCTCCGGCTCGGGCGTCTTGCCGTAGCGCACGGTGGATCGTTTGAACATGGGCTAATCCCCCTCCGAGAGGTCGATCTGGTGACCGCCGCCCGCCCGGTCGCCGGAGCGGATGGCGTGGTCGGCGGCGGACACGCCGCGGCTGATGGTCTGGCTGCGCTTCATGCGCTGGGCCCAAGCTGGCGCGCCATCGGAGCCGCCGCCGGACGCACCTGAAGGAGCCGTTGCACGGGCGCCGCCTTGGGACGCACCGCCGCGCATGACGGCGCGCTCGCCCGATGCGAAGCTCTCTTTCAGGCTGGCCGCCGCGCGGCGAAGCGGGCTGATCGCGGCAGATCCTGCTGCCTGAACGACGCCGGCAGCGCCTCCCGCGCGATAGGCGGCCGTCGCACCGCCTGCTACGGACGCGCCCGCACGCGCCGTGCCGGCAATTGCGCCGCCCGCGGCGGCAAGGCCACCGGCTGTAGCAGCAATGCCAGCCGCGCCGATCCCCGCGGCCGCGAGACCCGTACCGACGGCGGCGCCGGCGCCGAGCTGCGGTCCACCGGCAATCAAACCGTTGGCGATGCCGGGGCCGAAGATCGTGAGGCCGAGCAACGAAAGCGCCGCGAGGATGAGAGTCAGAGCGTCGGAAATCGTCGGTGGATTGTTGAAGCCGCTGGTGAACTGATTGAAGATCGTCGAGCCGATGCCGATGATGACGGCGAGCACCAGGATCTTGATGCCGGACGAGACCACGTTGCCGAGCACGCGCTCGGCCAGAAACGCGGTACGGCCGAAGAGACCGAACGGCACAAGCACAAAGCCGGCGAGGGTCGTCAGCTTGAACTCGATCAGGCTGACGAAAAGCTGAATCGCCATCACGAAGAAGCTGATGATGACGATCAGCCAGGCAACGAGCAGGATGATGATTTGCACCAGGTTCGCGAAGACGCTGGTGAAACCCATCATCCCGGAGATGGCGGTCAGGATCGGCTTGCCGGCGTCGATCCCGACCTCTGCGATCTTGCCGGGCTGAAGAAGCTGCGAGGCGCTGATGGTGCCGCCGCCCGCTTCGATGCCGAGCCCGGCGAAGCTGTTGTAGATGATCTGCGCGAGGTTGTTGTAGTTGCCGATGATGAAGGCGAAGATGCCGATATAGAGCGTCTTCTTGATGAGGCGTGCGAGCACGTCCTCGTCTGGCGCCATCGCCCAAAAGAGACCGGCGAGCGTGATGTCGATGGCGATGAGAACGCCGGCGAGCCAGCGCACATCGCCTTGGACCAATCCAAATCCGGAATCGATGTATTGGGTGAACGTCCCCAGGAAATTGTCGATGACGCCGGTGCCGCCCATTGTGTTTACCTGTCGGGAGATTTGGCTGATGCCGCGGGCGGCGCTGTCGTGCTGGGCGGCTGATAGGTGAAGAAGCGGCGGCGGCTCTCGGCCCAGGCAGCTTCGCAATCAGCATCATCCTTGGCCTGCGCGGCGAGCACCTGGCACCTCTTCAATTCGTCAGAGAGCGGATCGGAGGTCGCCGCGGAACTTGAAGCGTGGTCCGGCGAGCGAAATGGAGCCTCACGGAAGTGCAGCGTGGCGGCGATAATTGCGATAGCGACCAGGGCGAAGCCGACGGCGCGCGCGATGGCGGGAAGATTGAGGAGACGGCCGCGCATCAGTGGAACATCTGCGCGTTGCCGGGCTGATAGCCGGAACCGTAATTGAGGAAGATCTGCATCTGTGCTTGCGCCTGGGCCTGAGTCTCGAGTTGGCGGGCGGCGTCCAGACTCTGGGCGCGCGCGATTGAGGCCATGACAGCGGTGAGGTCGGCGAGCTGCTTGGTCTGAATGGCGACGAGTTGATTGCCGGACTGCGCGGCTTGGAGCGCGCCGGTAGCGCCTTGGCTCGCCGTCACCAACGCGTCGATCTGGGTGCGCGTCGAGTCGAGGTTCTGCACGACGCCGGCCTGCACGCGCATGGTGTCCTGGAATCCGGCGCGTGCGTTCTGCCAGCGTGACTGCGCGTCGGCGAGAAGCTGCTGCGATGAAGTCCCGCTCGAATAGGCTTGCGGATATTGTTGCGTGAACGCCTGGTCGATCGTGCTGACGCTGTAGGCGATGCGCTGCGCCTGGATGAGAAGCTGCTGTGTCTGCGCGATCGACTGTTCGAGTGTGGCAAGCGAGGAGTACGGAAGGCTTGCGAGATTGCGCGCCTGATTGATCAGCGATGTCGCCTGGTTCTCCAGCATCTGGATTTCATTGTTGACCTGCTGAAGCTCGCGCGCGGCGGTCAGGATGTTCTGCGCATAGTTGGTCGGATCGAACACGATCCACTGGGCGCGCGCTGGAACGCTGAGGGTGACAATCGACAAGGCAGCGACGCCGGCGACGAGACCGGCGCGCAGGCGACGGGCGATCATAGGGAAACCTCCTGGTTGCGGGTGAGCATGTCGGCCGCCCAGTCGAGGTTCGTGCGGCGCAGCCACGCGGTGGCGAAGTCTTCGCGGCCGTGCGCGGCGAGGATCTGATCGATAGCGGTCTGGTCGGTCTTTGAGGATGCGGCGGTGAAAGCGAGCGCGACTTCGGAGAGCCCGAGCTCGAACAGGCGGTTGCCCCGGCGCGACTGGCAGTAGTATTCGCGCTTGGGTGTTGCCCGGCTCAGAATCTCGATCTGGCGGTCATTGAGACCGAAGCGCCGGTAGATCGTCGCGATCTGCGGCTCGAGCGCGCGCTCGTTGGGCAGCAGAATCCGTGTTGGGCAGCTCTCGATGATCGCGGGTGCGATGGCGCTGCCATCGATGTCGGCGAGCGATTGCGTGGCGAAGATGACGGAGGCGTTCTTCTTCCGCAGCGTCTTCAACCACTCGCGAAGCTGCCCGGCGAAGCCGGGATCGTCGAGCGCGAGCCACCCCTCGTCGACAATGAGCAAGGTCGGCCGGCCGTCGAAGCGATCTTCGATCCGATGAAACAGGTAGGACAGCACGGCGGGCGCCGCGCCGGCACCGATCAGACCTTCGGTCTCGAAGGCCTGCACTTCCGCCTCGCCAAGGCGTTCGGTCTCCGCGTCGAGCAGCCGGCCCCAAGGTCCGGCGACCGTATACGGCTGGAGCGCCTGCTTGAGCGCATTGGACTGCAAGAGCACCGAGAGGCCAGTAATTGTCCGCTCCGAAACCGGCGCGGAGGCGAGCGAGGTCAGAGCGGACCATAAGTGCTCCTTCAGCTCTGGAGTGACGGTGACAGACTCACGGGCTAGCAGCGCCGCGATCCATCCCGCCGCCCAAGCGCGCTCGCCGGCATCATCGATGCGTGCAAGCGGCTGCAGGGCGACAGGCGCGCTTGCGTCGTCGGCCAGCGCGCCACCGAGATCGTGCCAGTCGCCGCCCATCGCCAGCGCAGCGGCGCGGATCGAGCCGCCGAAATCGAAGGCAAAGACCTGGGCGCCGGCATAACGCCGGAACTGCAACGCCATCAGCGCGAGCAGGACGCTCTTGCCGGCGCCGGTCGGGCCGACGATCAGCGTGTGACCGACATCGCCGACATGGAGGCAGAATCGGAACGGCGTCGAGCCCTCGGTCTTGGCGAAGAACAGCGGGGGCGCCTGAAAATGCTCATCCCGTTCCGGCCCAGCCCAGACCGCCGAGAACGGCATCATGTGCGCCAGGTTCAGCGTCGAGACAGGCGGTTGGCGCACATTGGCGTACACGTGGCCGGGGAGCGATCCGAGCCAGGCCTCGATCGCGTTGACGCCTTCGCGCATGCAGGTGAAGTCGCGGCCCTGAATGGTCTTCTCGACCAGACGCAAGCGCTCGTCGGCGACGCGGGAGTCCTCGTCCCAAACCGTCACCGTGGCGGTGATGTAGGCCTCGCCGACCAGGTCCGTGCCGAGCTCCTGCAGAGCCGCGTCCGCGTCGAGTGCCTTGTTGGCGGCGTCGGAATCCATCAGCACCGACGCCTCGTTGGTCATCACCTCCTTCAAGATCGCCATGATCGACTTGCGTTTGGCGAACCATTGGCGACGGATCTTCGCGAGCAGCCTGGTCGCGTCGGTCTTGTCGAGACAGACCGCACGTGTCGCCCAGCGATAGGGAAAGGCGAGCCGATTCAGATCATCGAGCAGCCCGGGCCAGGTCTGCGACGGAAAGCCCATGATGGTGAGCGTGCGCAGATGGGCGCGGCCGAGCTTGGGCTCGAGGCCGCCGGTGAGATCCTCGTCCACCAGGATGGCGTCGAGATACATCGGCGTCTCGGGCACGCGCACGCGCTGGCGGCGTGTCGAGACGCACGAATGCAGGTAGCTGAGAGTCTCGCCGTCATCGAGCCAATCGGCTTCGGGCATGAAGCCTTCGACCAGGGCGAGCACGCGATCGGTGCGGTCGATGAAGCCTTCCAGCGCGGCGCGCCAGTCAGCGGCGCCTTGCGCGCGATTCTCGTAGAGCCAGGCCTCTGCCCGCGCGGCATCGTCAGCCGGCGGCAGCCAAAGCAGCGTCAGGAAATAGCGGCTCTCGAAGTGCGCGCCCTCTTCCTGAAACTGAGCGCGCCGTTCGGCATCGACGAGAGCCGACGTCGCATCGGGAAACTGGCCGACGGGATACCAATGCGCCTGCACGCGCTGGGCTTCAATGAATACAGCCCAGCCGGAGCCGAGGCGGCGCAGCGCGTTGTTGAGGCGTGATGTGATGGCGACGAGCTCGGCCGGCGTAGAGGAGTCGAGATCAGGCCCACGAAAGCGCGCCGAGCGCTGGAAGGACCCGTCCTTGTTGAGAATGACGCCCTTCTCGACCAGTGCTGCCCAAGGCAGGAAGTCGGTCAGGCTCTGGCTGCGGCGGCGATACTCGGCGAGGTTCATCATCGATCGACCCTCACGCGACTAGATGCTGCGGGTAGCGCAGATGGCGGCGCACCACGTCGACGAAGGCGGGATCGCGCTTTGCGGCCCACACGGCGGCGAGATGGCCCAGCAACCAGATCGCGCAGCCGACGATCCACAGACGAAGGCCGAGGCCAACGGCTGCCGCGAGCGTGCCGTTGACGATCGCGACGGCGCGCGGCGCGCCGCCGAGCAGGATCGGTTCGGTCAGCGCGCGATGAACAGGCGCGTAGAAGCCCGGGATGGCCGCATCGTGCTCCATCACACCAGCGCTCCGCCGCCGAACTGGAAGAAGGTGAGGAAGAAGCTCGACGCAGCGAAGGCGATCGAGAGACCGAAGACGATCTGGATCAGCCGCCGAAACCCGCCAGACGTCTCACCGAAGGCCAAGGTCAGGCCGGTGACGATGATGATGATCACCGAAACGACCTTGGCGACGGGGCCCTGGATCGAATCCAGGATCTGGGTCAGCGGCTGCTCCCAGGGCATGTTGGAGCCGGCGGCGTAGGCCGGGGCGGTCGCAAGCGAGACGAAGAGGAAGGCCGAAGCCATGGCGAACGCACGGCGAGCACGATTGAGCAACATCACGAGTCTTCTGCGGGGGTGAGGACGTAGTCGCCGGTCGGGCCAAGGCCCTTCACCACCGCCAGCTCGGCGAGCCGGCGCGCGGAGCCGCGGCCGGCGAGGACCGCGATGAGATCGATGGTTTCGGCGATAAGCGCCCGCGGGACAGTGACCACGGCCTCCTGGATGAGCTGTTCGAGACGGCGCAGGGCGCCGATCGCGGATCCGGCGTGCAATGTCCCGACGCCGCCGGGATGGCCGGTCCCCCAGGCTTTCAAGAGGTCGAGCGCCTCCGCGCCGCGCACCTCGCCGATGGGAATGCGGTCCGGGCGGAGACGCAGCGACGAACGGACGAGATCGGAGAGTGACGCCGCGCCATCTTTGGTGCGAAGCGCGACGAGGTTCGGCGCTGCGCATTGTAGCTCGCGTGTGTCCTCGATCAGCACGACGCGGTCGCCGGTCTTCGCGACCTCGGCGAGGAGGGCGTTGACCAGCGTGGTCTTGCCTGTGGAGGTGCCGCCGGCGACGAGCACGTTCTTGCGTTCGTGCACCGCGATGCGCAGCAGCTCAGCCTGCGCCGCCGACATGATCCCGGAGCCGACATAGTCGTTGAGCGTGAACACGGCGACGGCCGGACGCCGGATGGCGAAGCATGGCGCCGCGACCACCGGAGGCACCAGGCCCTCGAACCGTTCTCCGCTTTCCGGCAGCTCGGCCGAGACGCGTGGACTGTTCGCATGGACCTCAACACCGACATGATGCGCAACGAGCCGCACGATGCGCTCGGCGTCTGCAGGGGTGATGCGACAGCCGGTGTCCTCGAGGCCGCCCGATAACCGGTCGATCCACAACCGACCATCGGGATTGAGCATCACCTCGACGATGCTGGGATCTTCGAGATAGGCGGAGATCGCCGGCCCGAGCGCGGTGCGCAGCATGCGCGCGCCGCGGGCGAAAGCTTCAGACCGGAGGGAGATCGTCGTCACATGAGCCCCGCAAGGTCGCCTCAACTCAGAGGCGGATGTCAGCGGGGTTGATTAGAAAGAGCCGGAAATGGGACTCCGCAACAACGATGATGAGGCAGGAGGGCCCTGGGATAGAAAGACAGGCGAGAGGGACTGTGGGCTACCGAACTACCCAGCCTGGGAAACGACGGTTCAGGGCGGGAAGCCGCCGACGGGGCGGAACAGGTGATCGACAGCTATGCGCCCAATAGCGGTCGTTCCGAAAACAAACTCAATAGACCGAAAACTGACATTGCGTGAATAGCATCTTAATGCTTCCAACGCGCGCCACGAAGCGCCTGTCAAACCAATTGAAGTTCTGAACCAGTGCTTTCGACTGATAGCGGATCGGAAAAGGGCGGCGTCCGTCGATGTTTAGTCATCTCGCGCGCGAGTCTGTGTTGCTCCTCGCCGAATGTCGCCTCGATCGTACTGCCGGTCGCTGCATCAATCGCAAGAAATGGGAGTTTCATCGCGTCGGCGCCAGTCCTGACATAGCGGCTGACGTCACGACTCACAGGTATCGCGACCGCGTAAATATCGAACACTCGCGCCGCGACGATCACGGACCCTGCCACGACCGATGCAAAGGCCAGATGGTGCGCCTTGTGCGGAGTCCAGAAATTGAAAGCCGAACACGACTCCGCCCAGCCCACATATCCCGCCAGCGAGTCGGTCGACGCTATATCATCCTTCAAGATCGCATCGCGCAATTCGACCGCAAGAGGGTCGTCTAGATAGCTTTCGCCGAGCCATAGGAACGCGAGTTCATATGCGATCTTCATCATGGCCTGTCGCAGAAACGCGAAGCTTACGTCGATACTCACTTGCACCAATAGCGGCTCGACGGTCTTGACTGTGAATTTGCTCGCCTCGATCGCCAGCTCTTCCGGTGAAAGCGGCGGCAAGCCGTGCCGCTTCCGCTCGCGCTGAATGACCTTCGGGATTTGGCTCTTGTCGCGCTCGTCTAGCGTGATTTGGCGAGCCTTCTTGCCGTCCGGCGTCACCACATCGGAGGCGTGATAGAGTTGGCGATGATCGAGCTTCCCGGTCGCCTTGTTCAACGACGTGCGGATGCGGTTCGCCTCCGGGCCAATGAGCTTTTGGTCGCCAAGGAGCATCTCGAATATCGAGGGCGGCTCGCCGCTATTCCCAGCAAGCCCGAGTTCGGCGCGGCGCGTGTGCACGGGCAGGAAGTTATTGAGGGCGGAATCGACGCGGCTCCCGAGTATGGAATTGCAGCTCGCGCAAACTCGGTCGGTGGTGATCGTGCCGCCGATGGCAAGCGAGAAGATGTGTTCCAGACTCGGCGGACGTTCCGCAGAGCAAAAGATACAGCGCATCGGTATACTGTATATCAGGGCGGGCGATATTTGAATTTCTCCATTTCACGGGCCGCGACCAGGTGACTCTAATCCGTCATCGCCAAGACCTTCCGACGCTTGAACGCATGTTCACACGCCTGTGCACGCGCATGGGCCTCTTTGTCGTGGGCGCTGGCGCGTCGGCAGGATCGTCGCCGCTCGGTCGGGATTTCTGGCGCGAGTCACCATTGGACTATCTCCGCGACCTGCGTTCCTTCCCGGCTGTCGTGACGCCACGGGGTCCACTGACGCAGCGCATGATTGACCATTCGGGAATTGAGATCGGAGACATTTTTCCCGGTCGCGAGCTCCGCCCCGGCACCGACGAATATCCATTTCACGAGATTTTGAAGCGCTTGCCCGATGGCTTTGCTCGGGAGCAATTGAAGCACGTCCTTGCTCGCGCAAGGTATTTCGCGCGGACCGAAGGGACCGTTACGGACAGCTATAGGATCTTCCGCGCATTCTACCCGTCAGTCATCGCCGACTACAATCACGACGGTCTGGCCCAAGAGTTTTGCGGCGCGAAGCACGCGATTGTTGAAATGCACGGGACAATCCATCCGGTCTATGGGTCGCCCGAGTTCGGCGCTTGGATTTCGAGCCTGCGCGAATTCGACATCGGGTTGGCGCCCGACAATTTGGTCATGGGGCTCCCGGAGTCGTGGACCGACGCGCGCCTCTATCGGCGCTTGTCATGGGTAATGAGCAAGATCCCGCATCACGTCGTAATTGTCGGCTATAGCTTCGCTCAGATGGGAAGCGGCTACGACGACGCAGTGACGCTCGCCTGCTTCGTCCAGAGGTTCAAGCACTACCCCGGCGCAATCCTCGTCGTCAGTCCCGGTCCGACGGAACTTTGCGAGATGCTTTCCGATGCGCTCGAAATCAAGACCGTCTATCCGATCAAACGCTACTGGAACGTGCTCGCGCATGCGTACTTGGAGACACAGCGGGACCCGGACAAATTCCGATCTTTGGACCACGCACATGGATTTCTATACGACCGACATGGCGGCGGTCACGCATTCCCGATCCTGCCGCGCTGGGTCTAGTTCCTAACGCGGCGGCTAAACCTCAACAAAGAACGGGATCAAGACTTCATCGAACTGCGGTGCGCCAGTGACTTCGGTAATGCCCTCCGCGTCAATCTCCTTGCCGAAGTGTTGGACCCATAACGCTGCGAAGAACGAGTGCGCAAAATCGACCAGATTGAGGGCGGCTTCGCGTAGCTCCGTCATTAGCTGCTTTTGCAAAGCCGCGAGGTCCGCCACTCCTGCCTCCGCCGCAATGCCCTTGGTCGAAATCACATCGCAAAACAGAAACATGGAATTGAAGCCATGGTGCGAGAAGTAGACTTTCCACATGCCGTCGAAATCCGCGTCGGCAATCGCAGCTTGAAACGCCGCCTCGGTTTCATCCGCTTTCGGGTAGTGGAAGCCGTAGTTGTTTCGGACGGCGGCGAGAAGTGCCGATTTGCCCATGAGCTTCTTCAGATAGGCAAGGGCATCGCTGCCCTTTTTGTCGAGCTTGTCCTTGTAGTCGTTGCCGATCTTGCTCTTTACGAATAGCCGCTCCACGACAAGCAAGGACTCGAACACGGCGCTAACCGCGAGCCGGACAAGCATCTGCGTTTGCACGCCGGTCGTGTATTGCTCGACTTCATTCTTGGAATCGAGCGCGGTAGCGAAGATCAGAAGCTTTTCAAACATCAGCACCTGATTTGCCATATGCCCAAGCTGCAACAGGCATACGCGCTCGTTCTTCGGCAGCTTGAGCAAAGAGTCCTTCGGGATCGGGATGCGATAGATCTGAATCATGTCACGTCCCTTCGATGGTTGGGGCGCGCATTTCGGCAAGCACTTTCTGCACTTCTCGGTCGGTCCATGCGTCGAGATCGCCCGACCGCGCGGCCTCGTGTGCCCGTGCCATGAGTTCATCGAATGAAAGCGATGGTGCCGCCTCGGGCTCGACCTCCACATGCCAAGGGCCGGACGGTTTGGCCCATTGGAATAGTGCGCGCTCGGCGCCCAGAACAGGCAGCAGGAACACGCGATCGTAGCTCGATTGCACCAAATCGGGCCCCGTCGCGGCGTCGAGATGGGCGGGCGAAAGATGCGCCGACAGGACAAACGTGGAAATCACGCTTCCGATCTCCGGCACACCGACAGCGACAAGCAGCCAGAGTCCATCGAAGCCCGTCACGCGATGCAGCGCCTTCGGCCGGATAGCTGCCGCGATATTGGCGACGACCTTCGCGGAATCGTTCTCCGCGAAACCGGCATAGGTGTGACATTCGCGAGCAAGGCGCTTCTCAGCACCGCGCCCAGTGATAGGTGCACCCGTCACGCCCGGTAGGCTGTAGCCGTTGTCGATTTGCGTCACCTGAATCCCGATGCGCTTCCCGCAGACGATTGCGAGCACATCGGCTCCGCTTTCGCCGTCGAGATTCGGATTCGTGAGCGGCGCGTCGGGCTTGATCCGCAGACGGTCGAGCAGACGGGCGACCAGCGGCTCTTCGTGCGCGAATTGGTCTTTGGGCATCACAACCTGCGACTGCGTTTCGCCCAGCTAAAGAATCCTAGCCGAGGTTACGCCGTGTGGCGCGGGAAGAACAATGGGCCGGCATCGGACATCGGGAACCCGCTGTTCCGCTTCCGGCCCGGACCGAGAATTACATCAAGAGTGGCGAATGTCAGATTTGGGTTCGATGAACGGCTTTCGTTATGGTCGCCAAGATTATTTTGACTACGAGTGCGGGTCTTCGTTGCACTGCGGCCCGCCCTCTGCGACATCGCGGACCACCTCGTCCGCCAACTTGCGGCCACGCGCCAGCCTTCGGCCCAGTGCTTCGACGAAACCGTCGTAGCGCTCGCGCCCCTTGGTCTGGGCAGCGGCAAGCGCCGTGTCCGGCAAGGCCGGTGTGCTGGTCAACCAGAAGCGCACGAACACGGCCAGCGCCTCGTTCGAAATGGTGACGTGCCGCTCGATCATTTCCATCTGTCGCGTCATACGATCGAGCCGTCTCGCGAGCGCGGCCTCCAAGCGGTCGGCGCCATCGGGCGACAGATGCGAGGCAAGCGCTGCTTCGACGACGAGGGCCTGCGGCACGCGCTTGCGGGCGGCATAGTCCGCAAGCTGGGTCGCGAGGTCCGGTGGAAGGCGGAAGGTGTGCTTTGTCCGCATGGCCGTCACATCTGCATGTCATCGCCGGGATCGAGGGAGACCTGGCGGGCGACAGCTCCGAACGTGCGCCGCATGATGCGCTGGCGCTGGACCTCGTCGTCGGGTTCCTCGTCCATCGGCTCGAATTCCTGAACGGGTGCCTTCGGCTCCGGCACGATTTCCTCATGCTCCGGCAATTCCGGTTCGCGCCGGATGCCAGCGTTGGCGGGATCTTCCGTGGCGGTCGCTGCAGGTGGCGGCACAACCGCACCGGCCCAATCGCCATCTGGCGGGAGTGATGGAGTTTCGCCGCGTCGCGTCGGTCTTGGGTTGGACAACGTCGGCGGCTGGAGGATGCGCGCTTTCAATTCCGGGTCTTCATAGTAACGCGCCTTCTTCGCGCGGATCGGCGCGCAGCCGGACATCAGCACCAGCTCGTCGTCGGGCGGGAGCTGCATCACCTCGCCGGGTGTCAGCAGAGGGCGTGCCGTTTCCTGTCGCGAGATCATCAAATGCCCAAGCCACGGGCTGAGCCGGCTGCCCGCGTAGTTCTTCATCGCACGCAACTCGGTCGCCATGCCGAGCGCGTCTGAAACACGCTTGGCGGTACGTTCGTCATTCGTCGCGAAGCTCACTCGCACATGGCAATTGTCGAGGATGGAGTTGTTTTGGCCGTAGGCCTTCTCGATCTGATTCAGTGACTGCGCGATCAGGAAACTCTTCAGGCCGTAACCGGCCATGAAGGCGAGTGCGCTTTCGAAGAAGTCGAGACGGCCGAGCGCCGGAAACTCATCGAGCATCAGCAGCAGCCGATGCCAGCGGCGCTTCGAGTCCAACTCCTCGGTGAGGCGGCGACCGATCTGATTGAGGATGAGCCGCACAAGAGGCTTGGTCCTGCTGATGTCGGATGGCGGGACGACGAGGTAGAGCGTCACTGGACGCTCGGCCTCGACCAGATCACGGATGCGCCAGTCGCAGCGCCGGGTGACGGTTGCGACAACCGGATCGCGATAGAGACCGAGGAACGACATGGCGGTCGACAAGACGCCGGAACGCTCATTCTCGCTCTTGTTCAGCAGCTCGCGCGCGGCGCTTGCGACGACGGGATGAACCCCCTTCGCCCCGAGATGCGGTGTCGTCATCATTGCCCGTAGCGTCGTCTCGATCGGGCGCTTCGGATCGGAGAGAAAGTTAGCGACGCCGGCGAGCGTCTTGTCCGCCTCGGCGTAGAGCACATGCAGGATTGTGCCGACGAGTAGCGAATGGCTCGTCTTCTCCCAGTGGTTCCTTTTCTCCAGCGCACCTTCGGGATCGACAAGGACGTCAGCGATGTTCTGCACGTCGCGCACCTCCCACTCCCCGCGACGGACCTCGAGCAGGGGATTGTAGGCGGCACTTTGCGTGTTGGTTGGATCGAACAGCAGCACGCGGCCGAACCGCGCTCGCCAGCCGGCGGTCAGCCCCCAGTTCTCGCCCTTGATGTCGTGCACAATCGCCGAGCCAGACCAGGTCAGCAGCGTCGGCACGACGAGGCCGACGCCCTTGCCGGAACGCGTCGGCGCGAAGCACAGCACATGTTCCGGGCCGTGGTGGCGGAGATAGGCGCCGCGCCAGCGACCGAGGAGAACGCCGTCGGGATGGAGAAGGCCCGCCCGCTTGATCTCGCGCGTCTCGGCCCAGCACGCGGACCCATAGGTCGTCACCTTCTTCACTTCGCGCGCCCGCCACACCGACATCGCGACCGCCACGACGAACGCGGCGATGCCACCGGCGCCTGCGATGAATCCTCCCGTAACGAAAATCTCATGGGCATAGGCGTCGTAGGCGAACCACCACCAGAAGAACGCCGGCGGCTGGTATATCGGCCAGCCGAGCAAGGTGAACCAGGGCCGCCCGAGCTGGGGTTGGAAGGCGAGTTGCCAAGCGGTCCACTCCGTCGCCCCCCACACGAAGGCGAGCACGGAAGCGCAGACGAGAAGAATCTGGACCCAAAGAATCTTGGTCGGGTTCATGGCGAGACCAGATCAGCCGCTTCGCGGAAGGTCGACGCAAGCTCAGACTGCGAGGGCTCAAGCGGCTGGACACGGTGGCGCAGTAATCGGACGGTTCGCAGTGGGATCTTCATAGTCCCAGCCCCCGTTTCCGGCCGAGACTCCAGTCCACGCTCCCGCCGGGCGCTATGACGCCGCGCACCTCACGGCCGAGCTCCTTCTCCAGCGCCGCCCGCCACGGCACAAGCTGGAAGCCGAGCCCGTCGTCAATCATCGCGAACCGGCCGGAGGCGAGCGTCACGCGCTGCCGATAGACGCCCGAGACGCGCTCGCCTTCCGCCGCGGGCTGATAAGCGAGCCCCGTCTCCGCAGAGAGCTTCGCCGCCGCGTCGTCCAATTCTCGCCGACGCAGTGTGGCGAGGAGATCGCGAGCGAAGATCACCCTGTGCCCCTGCCGGTGAGCGAGTCCTTCCTGTGCGAGATGATCGACGCGCGCGTCCATGGCCCGGCGCACCTGAGCGCCGAACCCCCCGCCGCTGAGCGGCGCATCCTTGGCGAGGAGTTGGCGATCGAGCCAGGTCGCCCCCGACGCTGTCACTTGCGCCTCGATCGAAAGATCCGAGCGGGTGGCGAGCGACAGGCGGCGCCGTCCGTTCGAGTCGTCATAGCTCCGCGCCTCTACGATCGCCCCCGCCGGCGCATCGCCGGTCATCTCGAGATCGGAGAACTTGAGATGATGGGTGCGGCCATCGACGCCGGCGACGATCGCGTAGGCGGTCCCCTTGAGCTCGTCGTCGAGGCCGCGCTTGACCAGCCGGCCGAGCACTGGATCGGATGGCTCCTCTCCGTGCAGAGCGAAAGAACTGACGTCCGGCTCATGCCCGCCGTCGCTCATCGCCTGGTGCATGGTCTTGATGATGTCGCCCCGGATGCCGAGTTGTCGGAGCGCCGGTTCAAGCCCTGGCTTGAGCGTCCAGCAGGCAGGGCAGACCGGATCCGCGAGGCCTAGGCGTTCGAGTTTCGCCGCCCGCCCGAGCAGCAAGCCACGCAGCTCGGGGTCCTCGGCGTCAGGCCCGGGCCTCAGGTCGGCGACGCCGCCGCATTCGTCAGAGATGTCGCGCAGCGCCCGGTCGAGGCTCGTCCATCGATCCGATCCGACTTCTCGTTCGAGGGCCGTGCGGATCTCCCGCTCACTGCGCGGGCCCAGCTCCAGCGTGACGCGCTCGGCCGCGCGATCGCGAAAACCCCGGCTGATGTATTCGCGGCTGATGACCAGGTCCTGACCGTCATCGGCGCGGCCGCGGATGAGGACATGGACGTGAGGATTGTCAGTGTTCCAGTGGTCGACCGCCACCCAGTCGAGCTTGGTGCCGAGGTCCTTCTCGACATCGAGCATCAGCTCGCGCGTGAAGGTCTTGAGGTCGCCGAGCTCGGCGCCGTCTTCCGGCGATATGATGAATCGGAAGTGATGACGGTCATCCTCGCAGCGCTCGGCGAAGGCGCGTTCATCCGCCGTGTCGGAGGCTGCGTCGAACATCCGCGCATCCTCGCCGTCGCGCGTTACACCCTCGCGCTTGAGGTAGGCGATGTGCTTGGGCAGCGGCGCCGAGCGGAACCGCGCTCCCCGGTGACGCACGACGCGCGCTTTCATCACCACGCGGCGAGCGTTCGAGCGCAATCGAATCGAGACCGCCGCGCGCCGGCCGCGTCCGAAGCGCGACCGGCTGCGGCCCTGGCTCGAACGGAAGCTGTTGCCGACATGGCCCGCCTTCTTCGCGGCCCGCATCACCTCGCCGACGAAGGTCTGTGGTCGCTTGCCACCACGGTTGCCGTGCTGGATGCGCCCGGGCCGGACCCGCAGGTCGTCGTCGCGCGTCGTCATGGTGTTGGGCCCGGCGGCAATTCAGAGCGACGGCGCTCGAAGCCTTGAAATGTTTGCACAATTTGCAGAAAGCGCCAGCAGTGAGTGTTGGCGTCGTTGGTGAATTCCTCAATCTTCCCAACCACATAAGCCGCGCCGAAGGCCGGCCTTTTCCCTTGCCGTCCGTGGGTTGGTCGTAACCGTCCGGATCCTGCACTGATTTCGGGCGTGCTCTGGCGGTCCATATCGGGTTCCTTCGTACATGGGAGGATCTCCGGTGGGGTCGAAACATTTCCAGAACCGGGCTCGGCGTGAGTGGTGGTCGATTCACATCGAGGCATGGCGGCGTAGCGGTCTGTCGCGTCGGCGGTATTGCCGGCAGCACAGGCTCGACGTGAACACTTTTGGGCGCTGGTTGACTGCGATCGGGGATGCCAAAGCCTTGGAACACAAGGCGCGGCGAAAACGTCACCGAGGTGACTCCTCGCTGTCGAAGTCCAGACGGTCGAGCGCCGTTCAGGCGTTCTGGGCGATGCATGTCGAGGCGCTGAATTGGAGCGGCCAGGCTGCCACTCATTATGCGGCGGCGCTCGGTATCTCGGCGACCAGCCTGCGACGCTGGCGCGATCTGTTGGAGACCAGCGAGATAGCAGTCGACTGGCGCGCACGGCTTCATCCGAGCGCCCTTCCGAAAATAAGCAGCGGTGCTAGCAGCGCTGCTAAGGAGCCAGCACACGAAAGCGGCTTGACAGACGCACCGGCGGTCGGGTTCGCGGGCGACCGGCGCGCCAACCGCCGCCGGTTCAGTGACGAAGAAAAGCTCGCGATCGTGCGTGAGTCGCATCTTCCCGGCGCCATCGCGGTCGAGGTGTGCCGCCGCCATGACATTGTCACCAGCATGCTATTCCGGTGGCGTGTGCAGTTTGGATATGGCCGCAACGAGCCGGTGAAGCTCGCTACGGTTAGAGCCGGCGATGCCCAAGGCGAGCGCCGCACCGAGGCATTGGTTGTGCGCGATCTCCTGCCCACTCCCGACGGAATGGCGGCGTTCGATCTGCCCGATGGACGCCGCGTCTTCGCGCCTATGAGCGCCGATCCAGATGCGGTCCGGCGGCATGTTGCGGAACGGGAATCCGCACCATGATGATCGTGCCGGCCGGCGTGAAAGTGCATTTGGCGCTCGGCTACACCGACATGCGCAAGGGCATGGACGGGCTGGCGGCGCTCGTCCAAGAACAGCTCAAGAAGGACCCGTTCTCCGGGCATCTGTTCGCCTTCCGCGGCAAGAAAGCGTCGATGCTGAAGGTGCTGTTTTGGGATGGAAACGGGCTTTGCCTGTTCACCAAACGCATCGACCAGGGCGGCTTCGTCTGGCCGCGGATGGTCGAACCGGGCGGCACGGTGACGCTCTCGCCGGCGCAGCTCGCCATGCTGATCGAGGGCATTGACTGGCGCTCGCCCGAACGCGTCTGGAGACCCGCCAAAGTGGGATGAAACTGCTCCGAATCCCAGGCGGATCAACGAGAAAACGTTTGGAGGCCGAGTCGAACAAAAGTAGAATCGGGCATGCGGCTCGATCTCGACAATCTGCCCTCCGACATTACCTTGCTGCACCGTTTGGTGCGCGACATGGCGGAGGTTGTCGAGCATCGCGACGGCGAGATCGAGCGCCTTCAGAGCATCATCAAACAGCTTCAGCGAGCGCAGTTCGGCCGACGCTCGGAGCGCCTCGATCCCCATCAACTCGCGCTTGGCCTCGAGGATCTGGACGCTGATATTGGCCAGGTCGAGGCCAGGCTTCCCGCCGCGATCGAGACGGCCGACCCTCGACCGCGTCGCAAAGCGCTGCCCGATCATCTGCCCCGCAAGGAAGTAATCATCGACGTAGCCGCCGAAGCGTGCCCGTGTTGCGGCGGGGCGATGCACAGTATCGGCGAGAGCGTCAGCGAGATGCTCGACTGGGTGCCGGCGCAACTTCAGGTCCTGCGAGTCACGCGGCCGAAATACGCCTGCCGGATCTGCAATAAGGTGGCGCAAGCCGCGGCACCGGAGCGGCCGATCGCCGGCGGATTGGCCACGCCGGCGCTGCTCGCCCAGGTGCTGATCAGCAGATACTGCGACCATACTCCGCTTTACCGGCAGTCGCAGATCTTTGCCCGTCACGGCGTTGAGCTGGAACGCTCGACGCTCGCCGGCTGGGTCGGCGGCGCGTGCTGGTGGCTCGAAGCATTGCACGACAGGCTTTGCCGGGACGTGTTCGCCTCGGAACAACTCTTTGCCGACGATACGCCGGTGCCGGTGCTCGATCCGGGCCGGGGACGGACCAAGACGGGGCGGCTCTGGGTGTACGCCCGCGAGCAGCGCGGCTGGTGCGGACCCGATCCGCCTGCCGCGGTTTACGTCTTTGCGCCTGACCGGAAAGCCGAGCGGCCGGCGGCACATCTGGAGCGATTCAAGGGCGTACTGCACGTCGACGGCTACGCCGGGTTCGAACGGCTGACCGGCGCAGGGAATGTTGTGCTCGCCGCGTGTTGGGCACACACGCGACGCAAATTCTACGAGGTAGCACAAGCGGAGAATACGCCTCTGGCGCATGAGGCGGTGCGCCGGATTGCCGCCCTTTATGCAATCGAAGCGCAGTTGCGCGGCAAAGCGCCGGCGCACCGGATGACGATCCGGCGCGCTCACAGCAAGCCGATCGTCGACGCATTGAAGGCATGGCTCGAAGCCGAGCTGCCGTTTCTGCCGGGACGCGGAAAGCTCGCCGAAGCGATACGCTATGCGCTCGCACGTTGGGATGGGCTGACGCGCTTCCTGCACGATGGCCGCGTCGAGCTCGACACCAATCCGGTCGAACGAGCGATCCGGCCCATCGCGCTCGGCCGGAAGAACCACCTCTTCGCCGGAAGCGACGGCGGCGGCGCCAGATGGGCGATCATCTGCAGCCTGGTCGAAACCTGCAAACTCAACGGTGTCGAGCCCTATGCGTATCTCAAGGATGTGCTCACGCGCATGGTCGACGGATATCCCGTAAACCGTCTCGACGAACTGCTGCCCTGGGCCTGGAAGGGGCAAAATCACGTCAACACCTGATCGACGTGCAGCGGCCGGACGCATACGGTTGGTCGTCTCCGCTCGCCAGCACCCACAGCCGAACGTGTCCGCTTGCCCGCCACACCCCGACGAGACCGAAGGCGGCTCATGGCCTGGGCCCACGGGCCGACAGACGCGCGAACAGTCCCTCTGACTGTGGCGCGAGGCCTGTCCAGTCGGCAGCCGACGTTGCAGTCGCGCGCTGTTTCGACACGCCATCCGATGACGGTGGTGGGACCGTCGAACCGCCACTGCGCCGCACCGAGAACAACGGCGCGTCGGTCCACGAGCGGATGATCGCGGTGATGATATTGCCCGGTTCCGATCCGCCGTCGCGCAGCAACGGTGCGAGCGCGGCGACATAGACCCGCGTCTCTGTCGGCAACGGGTGCCCGGTCGCAAGGTGATCCTCATACCGTCCGGGACCGGCGTTGTAGGCCGCGAGGAAGCCGATCGCGCCGTAGCGGTCATGCAACTCGCGGAGATACGCGGCGCCCGCCAGGATGTTGTCGTGCGGGTCGAATGGATCGGCGCCGAGGCCGTATCGCGACCGTAAGCCGGACCAGGTGTCGGGCATGATCTGCATCAGCCCCATCGCGCCCTTGGGCGAGACGGCGCGCACGACGCCGCGACTTTCCGCCTGCATGACGGCGGTGATCCAAGACGTCGGAATGCCGAAGCGCAGCGCGGCTTCCGACACGAACCGTGCAAAGCGACCGCTCTCCGACGTGACGGCTGAAACACGTCTGTCGCCGGCCTGCGCATGAGCAACGCCGTTCGCCGACAGCAGCACCAGTACGATCGCGAGCGACAGGTGATGGCAAAACTGGTGCGATCGATGTGAGCCGGTACGGCGAGCGAGAGGTGCGGCGATGGCCGGGAAGGAGGAAGAGTCGCGAGGCGGGGGCGATACCGAGAAAGCCGGCCGAGCGAAGGATTGAGGCATGGTCAGTTCTCCGCGTGTGTCCAGATCGGATCGGCGCGGCCGACGATGCTGGTCGTCGGCAGAGGCCCGAAATACCGGCCGTCGAGTGAGTCCGGCGGCGTGCGATTCATGAGGAAGACTTCGCCCGGCCCGAGCACGCGGCAGCCCTGCCAGTCCGGCAGAGCACGGCCGAGGTGGTCGCGTTCGAGTGCATCGCCCATAGCCGCGCCATCGACGGTGACGCGCCGTGCGGTACGGCAGACGGTCTGACCGGGAAGCGCCAGGATGCGCTTCACCAGCGGCACGCCGAGAGGCAGATAACGGCGCGCGGCGAAGAGCTGCGCGAGAGGCGCCGGCGGCTGGACCACGACCAGTTCGTCGAGATGCAGCGGAGGCGCGCGCCGCATGGCATAGAGGCCGATCGGGACGCTGGCGCTGGCGTTCCAGAGCAGCTTCGGCGCGGGATGAACGAGGCTCGACAGCGCGACGAAGAGCGTTGTTGCGTAGGTGGTGAGGACGAAGCCGAAGCGCGTCATGGCGCAAGCCTTCGGCGTAGCAGCCAGGCGCGATGCTGCTCGCGGCTATAGGGGCGCGACGGTAGGCCGGCGACGAGGCGATTGTGGAGATGACGCCAGTGATCCGGCGCGGCGTCGGCAGGATCGATGCCGAGCGCCTCGACGGCATCTATCGCCTGCAGCACGCTCTCGACTTTCGGCCACCCGCTGATCCGCAGCAGAATCTCGCCGCCTGGACGGACGAAAGGCAGCGTCTGATAGGGTTCGCCGCGGTCGATCGCGCGCACGATGTCGATGCGCGAGACGATCGTGCCGAAATCGTTGGACGCCCAGCGCACGAAGGCGAAGACGTCGCGTGGCGCGAAGCTCAGCACGCGGCGGCGACGATCGAGGATCGTCTCGCCGGCGTCGCGGCCGAAGCGGATCCAGTGCTCGATGCGTCCTTCAAGCCAGGTCAGCTCGACGTGCGTCAGGAACGGTCCGGCATCGGGCCGCGGCGCGCGGCCGGCGTTGAAATCGGCTTTTATGAGCGGTCTCCATCGGCATCGGGAAATTCGCGCGCCAACAGGTCGCGCAGCATGTCGGCGACGGTGACGCCGCGCTGGAAGGCGGCGATCTTGATCCGGCCGCGCAAGGCCAGTGTGATGTCGACGGTGAGCCGGGCCGTGTAGAGGTCTGCGGCCGCCGCGCCGGACGCGGTGGGATCGGGCGACTTGATCCAGCTCTCGGCGTTGCGCGGACGCGTGGCGAAGCCGCTGTTGGAGCTGCGTGCGGTCATGGCGCCAGCCTTTCGACTTCGGCCGCCAGCGCTGCGATCTCGCGCGCGGCCGAGCTGCTATCGTCCTGCTCGAAGACGAGTTGGCCGGTGCGCGCCGCGTCGGCGAAGATGACGCGCTGGCCGATCCGCGCCGCAAGTGCCGGCGGATCATGTTCGGCCAGGCTATGCGCCGTTTCTCGGGCGATGATGGTGCGCGCAGGACAGCGATTGAGAATGAAGCGGGCCAGGAGCTCGGGGCGAAAGACACGCGCTTCGGCGATCAGCGCCAGCATCTCGGCCGATGCCCAACCGTCGAACGGCGACGGTTGCGCGGGGATCAACGTGAGGTCAGCCGCGAGCAGTGCCGAACGCAACAAGGCGGCGACGCGCGGCGGTCCGTCGATGATGACGTGATCGGCATGCCGAGCGAGCTCGGGCGCCTCGCGATGCAGCGTATCGCGCGCTAGGCCAATGACGCCGAACAGGCGGTCATGGCGCCGGCGTCCACGCTGCTCGGACCAGTCGAGCGCCGAGCCTTGCGGATCGGCGTCTATCAGGGTGATCCGCTTTCCTTGCCGGGCCCATTGGCCGGCGAGATGCAAGGCGAGCGTCGTCTTGCCGACGCCGCCTTTCTGGTTGAGCAGCGCGACGATCATCGAGCGCCGCTCCCGGTTTTGGACTGGGGAGCGCCGTCGCCAACAACAGACTCGTTAGATTCCTGTTGGTTAGATTCTAAGTTAGGCGGCTCGCAAGCGACGGAATTTCCATCGGAAAAGGTCGCTTCGGGTTCCTGATGGCACGTGGCTTCGGTTCCCGATGGCACGCGCACCGGGGTTCCTGAAGGCACGACGGCGTCAACAGATTGTCCACAGGCTTCTGTGGATAAGTGGCTGCGGGCGAAGATGAGAAGGTCGCGACCGGTCCGGTCGCGTTCGACGCCGAGCCGGTATCCGGGCAGCGGTTGCCGGCGTGCCAGATCGCGCAGCTCGAACGCAAAGCGTTTGAACGGCGAAAGACTCGCCGACTTGCAGTGAAGGTGTCGGAAGTCGAACCGCCAACCTGCACGCTGCCTGCCAGCGTGCTTGCGTACGATGCGATAAAGCCAGCGCTCGAGGCCGCCCGTCAGCTTGAAGTATTCGCGGTCGATGGTGAGCACGAGCGCGTCGTCGAGGACGGCGCGATAGAACCAGTCCGGCACGATGAGATCGATGCCGTCGGCGCGGCCATGCGCATCCGCGCGTTCGGTCCATTCGTTGATCCAGGAGAACCGGTGCATGCGCCGCTCGCTCGTCTGACGCAGCGATGTGGCGACCGTGGTGGATTGCAGACGGTCGAGCGCCGCCTTCAGGCGGTGATAGTCGCGCGCGCTGACACCCCGGCCGATGAAAGTGAGAATCTCGTATGGGGTGGCGGCCATCAGGCGCGATGTGCGCAGGCCGGCGTCGCGTGCCTCGACGATCTGGCTGGCTGCCCAGATCAAGACGTCGGCGTCCCAGATGGTCGCCATGCCATGCTCGGGCACGGCTTCGACGCGGATGGCGACGTCGTTCATCCGGTAGTCGATCGGCGTCGTGCGATGCGTCTTGGCGAGGCTGAAGAAGGGATAGGCCATGAGGTCTTGCGCGTCGCGCGGCGCGAGATCGCCTGGCAGGGCCCGAAACAATTCGAGCTGCTCGCGTTCGGATCGTGTGCGATGGCGCGCCGACATGGGGAGGTCAGCGGCGCGGCTGGCGGGCTTGTTCGAGCTGGTCCGGCGTGTGGCGCTTGGCCGGTAGAACGATCACCTTGCCGGGATCGGACGTCGACTCCTTGGCCGCGGCATCGACCCACGTCTGCAGGTCCTCGACGCGGTAAACCACGCGGCCGCCGAGCTTCGAATAGCGTGGGCCGGTGCCGTAGATGCGGTGCTTCTCGAGCGTGCGGATGGAAAGGCCAACGAAGCGCGCGGCCTCCGGCGTGCGCAGGTAGCGCTGCGGCAGACCTGCGAGATTGGTGGACATGGGATATCTCCGTGATCGTGTCAGGGGCAACCGAATGGCGGCGGCCGTTGCGGATCACGGTGGCGCAGAGGCTTCGCTGAGGGGGATGGTGATGTCGCTGGGTGGTGAGATCGCCACCCCTGTCAAACGGAGGCGGTCAGGTCCGGCCGCGGAAGGGATAGAGCAGCAGGCGGCGATACCCGCCGTGCATCATCGCATGGCCTAGGCGCGCCAGCCGCACGGTCCGATCGCGAAGGTCGTAGGTTTTCCAACCGCGCTCTGGCAAGCGGCCAGCGCCGAAGAGCGCCTCGGCGATATCCCGGTAGCTCGCCTTTTCGAGCCGGGCATCGAGGGCGCGCAACGCGAGCACGAGGCGTTCACGCCGTGTGGCGGGCAGCGCCGCCGGGTCGCGCCCCAGCGGGCGGCCCATCAAGCCGCGCCACAGCCGCAGCGCCGCCGCCGCGCGGATCTCGAAGAGCCGGTCGAGCGGCAGGACGACGCAAGGCGTCTCCTCGCCGGGCGCTTCGATGAGGTGAAGGCGGAACAGGCTGCCACGGCGCTCGATCAGCCGTTCGGCTCCGCCCTCCCCAACGGCCGGGGCGAGCGACCAGGCATCACGTTTGAGGTTCGGGTCGGCGAGATCGGGTGAAAGGCGGGTTATCGGGATCACGCTCGGCAGGCTCGCCGGCGTCCAAAGAGCTGGGTGGCCGCGAAGCTCGGGCCTTACGAAATCGCACCCCCCAACGCCGCGCGAAATCGTCCAGTTCGCCGGCGCTGAGGGGATCCTGGTCATCGGCGTGTTCGAGCCGCTTGCAGTCGCGCTCGAATTCGGGGTTGCGGCTGAGAAATTCCCAGGCGAACCCCGGGGCGTCGAGCGTACGCAGGTCCTCATAGGCTACCGGCGAACGCCAATCCGTGCGGCTCATGGGCATCGTCTCCGCTGAGCGTTATCAGGTGTAGGCGCTCAGGAAAGATGCACGTTGCGGTGGCAAGCTGGAACGGGGTCACTCGGCAACGCGTGTTGCCGAGTCTGCAATGATCAGTGAGGCGCTCCACCCTGTAATAGGTGGCGGTAGCCGCTCTCTGTCATCCAGCGCGCGCGCGCCAGATGCGTTTCCCACGCGCGCCGGGCACGGACGGGCTCGCTTATGGGATCGATATGCAGCACCAACTTCGCCACTTCCTGCCAATCCGCACCGTCCTTCTCGGCGTCCAACAGGCGAAGGTACGTCACGAGGTGCTGCTCGTCATAACCGGTCAGGACGCGGTCCGCCGGCGCCGTGTCTGCAACGGGTGGATTGAGCGGTGGAGTTTGCATCAGTGGCGAATCCATCGAGGGTCGGTCGGTGTTCATGTCCTGTAAGCGTAGCCGCGTTCAAGCCCGAGCGCGTGACGCTCTTCGCACCGAACTGGCGGGGGCTTCGTTCAGGAGCATGACGCCGCGACCGCGGTCAGACTCGACGAACAGGATGCCGACGGCTTCTAGCGCTCGGCGTACCTGGTCGCGCGTACCCTCATGCACCGGGAGACCGCGTTCGGACTCCAGGCGTTTGAGGGCGGTCAATGCCACCAGGGCTTTCTCCGCGAGCATTTCCTGTTTCCAGTTCAGCAAGGCTCGCGCCGCCCGAACTTGTCGGCCGGTGATCATCCATGATCACCTCCGACAGTCGATCTGCGCGCACCAG
>DATGMP010000153.1:0-4445 GCA_035293565.1 Alphaproteobacteria bacterium
TGACATCGTCGATTGGCACCCGCCACGCGGCGTGAATGGTCAGCTTGCTCGTGTCCTGCTGGATCGCGACTTCGCGGAGCATGATGTTGGGCATGAAGGCATGGGTGTGCAGCCTGCTCCCGTCGGCTCGCGTCGCGATCGCGACCAGCCCGTAGTCGGTCTCCTTGGCCGAAATGCGCGGAAGGTCGATCAGCCCGAAACTTCCCATGAACTCGCGATGGGTAAAGTGAATGTGCACTTCGTCGACATCGTTCTCGACCCGTTGAAAGTAATTGTAGGGCAGGACGACCGCCATCGAGAGCAGCTCGCCCGCGCTCTCGTCCTCGAGCTCGGGGAAACGCGGAAAAGACGGCGCCTCGCCCTCGCCGAAATAGCCGAAAACGACGCCGAGATATTCGCGGACCGGGTGGGTCTCCAAGCTGACATGCCGGGTATAGGTGGCGGTCTCGGCGGGGAACTCCACGCCCTGGCCGTCGCCCGAGAACTTCCAGCCGTGATAGCGGCACCGGATGCAGTTCCCCTCGACCCAGCCATAGGCGAGGCTCGTCCCGCGATGCGGGCAGCGGTCCTGGACGAGGTTCATCACCCCCTGCTCGCCCCGGTACAGCGTATAAAACTTGCCGAGTATCTTGATCCGCTTCGCGGCGCCCGGCGCATAATCCTTGGACAAGGCCACCGGCTGCCAGAACCGCGACAGATATCGCCCGGCGATCGCGCCATTCTCAACAAGCGAGAAATCGTCGGAAGGGTGTTGCTGCCGGCCTTGAAGCATCTGAATATCCCGTAGGCTGAATGATACTGAAACATATCGAGGGTGTGCACGGAACGGAAATTAGAACTTCTTCCGAACGATTAGACTGGCTTATCACGCGGGACGCGCGCCCTCAGGTCTGAATGGGCGGAGCCGACTTCAGCGGACCTTCTGAATGCAAACGACCTGCGGCTCGAGCGCTGTTTCTGCTATCGCCTTGTTTGAACAGCCCTGCGACGTCGGCGACTTTTCCCGCCGGAAACGCCGCCATGACGTAGCGGTCTGGCCGGACCAGCAGAAGCGACCCCGACGCCGCCGCCAGCGCCCGGTCAGGTGGATCGACCAGACTTAAGGACGCCCCGCCGAGATCTGACGCGGGAGGGCCCGTCAAGAACAACGAGATCGTCGGGACCGAAACCTTGCCGGTGTCCAACTGACGCGCGGCGGCCTTCAGAGCGACCGGCGGCATGTCCAAGCCGACCAGGACAAATCCATCTGGCAGCGCGTCATCGAGCAGTTGCTCGAACCCATCGCGAGACCGCACGACAGGCTGTGGAAGGAGTCGGCCGACCAGCGTGTGGGCCGAAGGCAGAAGAAATCCCGAGCTGAAGCGCGGCTGTGGCTTGTACTTCATCTCGCCGAAATAGGCGCGAAGCTCAGGCCACAAACCGGCCGCGCGAAAGGCGGTCTGCGTGACCCAGCCCCGCAAGCGCGTCGGCGGGCCCATAATGCGCCCCATGCGCAGAGCCAAATCGATCATGGCGGCGACATGTCCGCGCCGCTCTGTCTCGTAGCTGTGCAACAAGCTCTCGCCGATGCGGCCCGTCACGACTTCCGCAAGCTTCCAGGCGAGGTTGTGCGCATCGCGAATGCCGCTGTTCATGCCTTGTCCGGCGAAAGGTGGCATAAGATGCGCCGCATCTCCGGCCAAAAAGACGCGATCATGCGCCCATCGATCGGCGATCCTTGCATGGAAGGTGTACACAACCTGCCGCACCGTCCGGCTGCCTGCGGCGGCGCCGCGCGACGCGAGCAGCGCCTGGACCCTTTCCGGACGCAGCATCTCGCCTTCGGTTTCGTGGTCTCGCAGCTTAAACTCGAAGCGCCTGGTCTGGTCCGGCCCCGGTAGCGCGATGCACGGGCGATCGATGTCGCAGAAGACGACTGTGTCCCGATCGGCGGGTGAGTCGGCGAGGTCGATGATCAGCCAGCGCTCCGGAAGGGTCTCGCCTTCGAGCTTGACGCCGAGCAGCTTTCGGATGGTGCTGCTCGCACCGTCGCAGCCGACCAGATATAGCCCGCGCGCGCCGAGTTGCTCGCCGTCGCAGGCGATCGAGACATTGACGCAATCCATGTCTTGGACAAATCCACTGACGGTCGAACCGAAGCGGGTCTCGACATGGGCGAACCGTTTCAAGCCGTCGCGAAGCTGTTGCTCAAGGATAGGTTGACGAAACGCGTTACGGCGCAGATAGCCGTATGGGCGGCCGGTCGGCATTACCGTCAGGAAACAGTTTCCCCGCGGCGTCAAATACCGCGAACCGTATCCCCGTACGACCTGCGCCATCACCTGCTCGATTATGCCTGCCGCCTGCATTGTGCGCAGCGACTCATCATCGATCGAAACCGCGCGCGGCTCCCGCACCGTCGCTGTATTGCGTTCCACGACAAGGACCGATAATCCCCGCAATCCCAAAAGGTTCGCGAGTGTCAGACCAGTCGGCCCGGCACCTGCGATGATGACGTCGTAAATGCGCGCCGAGGGCTCAACGCTCATCCGTCACGCCGTTGACGAGGGTCCCCACGCGCGGAATCTCGACTTCGACCGTGTCGCCAGGCTTGAGGAACAGCGGGGGCTCCCGCTTGAAGCCAACCCCTCCCGGTGTCCCGGTGGCGATCAGATCGCCCGGCGCCAATGGCGTGAATGCAGAACAGTATTCGATGAGTGTCGGGATGTCGAAAATCAGCTGATCGAGCTCCGCCGACTGCACGGTCACTCCATTCACGCGAGTTTCGATATGCAATTTTGTATAGTCGCCGATCTCATCCGCTGTGACGACGACGGGCCCGAGGGCGCCGGTGCCCGGAAAGTTCTTCCCAGGCGTGAACTGAATGGTGTGCCGCTGCCAATCGCGCACGGTGGCGTCATTGTAACAGGCGTAACCCGCGACGTGCGCCATCGCATCCTGACGTTTGATGTAGCGCCCGCCCCTCCCGATCACGACCGCGAGTTCGCCTTCGTAGTCGAGCGCCGTGGAGACATGAGGACGGACGATCGACGCGCGATGGCCGAGCTGCGTGTCCGCGAAGCGCGTGAATACAGCCGGATGCCCGGTTGCCTCGCGACCCGTCTCGCGACGATGGGTTTCATAATTGAGGCCGATGCACAAGATCTTGGCAGGATCGGGGATGACTGGCAGCCACTCGATGTCCGCGGTCGGAATCCGGGAGGCCGACTCGGTCGCGTCGATGATCGACGAGAAGGCCTGCCCGGCGATCACCTCCTTCAGGCTCGGAAAGCGTCCGCCGAGCAATTTACCGACGTCGGCGATTTCGTCGCCCGCGACGACGCCCCAGGATGTCCGCCCCGATAGGCTGAAGGTGGCAAGCTTCATCGCATTTCCTCTGGTAAGTCCGGGCGAGGGCAGCGAAGCCCAACGTCAATTCTCTCGATAGAGCAGTTCCGCGGCCAACAAACGATGGCAGTTTCGGTAAAGTGTTGCCGCGCCGGTATCGCGGATGACCGTCTCTATCGTCCGGATCGAATCGAACAGCCGGTTCGGTTTGCGCCTCCGCCTAGACGCCGGGCGAGCGTTTCTTTACCCGATGTGGCTCGATGGTTTGACAAACGAGTCACAGCGAAGACCACTCCGGCCGACGCCGCTGGCTGCTTATCTGCGTCGGGCTGCCGCAAATCGATTAACCAGACATTGGGCTGACAAAACGGCAGTTGCGATACCGGCGTGGCAACACTTTGCCGAAACTGCCATCGTTCATTGCAAGCTGATCCGTTCTATTAAGCACGAGTGGCGGAACGCCGGAGTCGCGGCCGCGAACGGGAAGTGAATTGGCGACCTAGGCGGCGCTGATCATTCAGCAAGGAGCCGCGTTGATGTTTGATTTGGCGGAAGCGACCGCACGCTGGGCACGCGTACGGCAGATGATGATGGATCGTGACCTGGAGGTGGTGCTCGCGATCGATTGGTCGCGCGATGAGATACTCATGGGCCATCAACGGTGGTTGACAGGCTTCATCGCCAGGGGTGGACCCGCCGCGGCCCTGCTTCACCGTGATGGGCGCGTCGAACTGATTACCCAGCGGGTCGGGAAGATGGTGGCCGAATACTACGAAAGCCTTGCGTTACCGATCGAACTCGTGAGCGGCTTTTCTCCGTCGCTTCTCGCGGAGCGCATTACCCATCACCGACCGGCGCGGCTGGGAATCGCCGAGATGGAAAGTTTTCCGGCGAAGCTCGCCGTGGCGTTGAGCGAGCAGCCGTCAGCCCCGGAGTTGGTCGACGTATCCGAAGAGTTTCAGCGGCTTCGGTTGCGAAAGAGCGCTTACGAGGTCGCCCTCATCCGCAAAAGCTGCGCCATCGCGGATGCGGTATGGGAGCATGTTCCGGAGATATTCAAGGTCGGCCGCAGAAACTACGAAATCATTGCCGATATCGATCATCTGGTTCGCCTGCAA
>DATGMP010000154.1:0-37203 GCA_035293565.1 Alphaproteobacteria bacterium
GATCTGTGAGCTGATCGCCGAAGGCTGCGACGCAGAGGATTTCACGCGCATGACGACGGCGGAGGATCGCGACGCGCTCCGTGTCGCCCTCACCCCCTTCGACCGCGCGCGTGTCGCCGCCGCAACCGGGCTCGACCCGGCCGACATGGACCGGCTGCTTGCAGACATTCGCGAAGCCGGGCGGATCGCAATCGTGGCTGCCACGGGGATCACGCTCGGCGGCAATGGCCTTGTCACGGAATGGCTGCGCTGGGTGCTGCTGATCGTGACCGGCTCGCTCGATCGCGAAGGCGGCATGTGGTTCAACCCCGGCTGGCTGTCGCCGCTGGAGCTGCGGCCGGTTTGGCCCGAAACCCCGCCCGAAGGCTGGCTCGCGCCCGGGCCCAAATCACGTCCCGAGCTGAAGCGCATGCTGGGCCAGAATCCCTGCGTCGCGATTGCCGACGAGATCGAATCCGGCACCATCCGCGCGCTGATCGTCTCGGGCTCGAGCCCGTTGACTGCCTTCCCCGACCCCGAAAGGCTGAAACGCGCTTTCCGCAAGCTCGACGTGCTGGCGGTGGTCGATGTGGTCGAGACCGAGCTCACGCGCATGGCGAGTCACGTGCTGCCCGCGACCGGCCAGCTCGAGCGCGCCGACATCATGGTCGAGACCCGCGCCATGTATTCGCCCGCCGTCACCGCCCCGATCGCCGAGCGTCGGCCGATGTGGTGGATCTTCTCGAAGATCGGCCGCGCGCTGGGAGTCGACATGTTGGAAGGACGCGATCCGGACAGCACGACCGACGACGATCTGTTGCGCGCCATGGCCGCGACCGGCCGTGATGGTGCCGATGCGCTCTTCGCCGCCGGATCGGACGGCCTCGCGCCGCCGCGCCTCCATGGCTGGGTGCGGGGCAAAGCGCTGCCGCAAGGCCGTTTCCGCCTGATGCCGCCGGGCCTGGCCGAACGGCTCCCCGCGCTGCTCGCGAACGATGGCGGCCGCTATCCCGGCGACGATCTGACCCTCGTCTGCGGCCGCCAGCTCAGCCGCACCAACGCAACGCAATACGTCCCGCCCCGCAAATCCCGCGACTATCCCGACCTCCACATCCACCCGGTCGATGCCGAGGCCCGCCAGCTCTCCCAAGGCGACCGCGTGTGGCTCACGAGCCCCAACGGCCGCCTCGGCACGGCAATCAAGCTGGACGATTCCCTGCGCCCGGGCGTCGTTTGGGTCGCCCACGGGTGGCACGAGGCCAATGTCGGACAATTGACGAATGGCGCCGACGTCGACCTGCTGACGGGGCAGCCTGCGATGACGGGGATACCGGTGGCCGTTGAGCGGGCACTGTAACGCCGTTCCCCTTCTACTCCCGCGCGAGATATTCGGCGAGAGTCCGGCGCATATGCCGAATACGGCTTTCCTGATAGCGGGAGAGCGTCACCCTGCCCTTCCAGCTGCTGCGCAAGCCCCGCTGCACGCGGGGCATCATGAGGGCGTCCTGGTCGATCACCGGACCGTAATAAGAGAGCTCCGGAACGTCGGCGAAATTCTCGCTGTCGCCCAGCACCCGCGTCGGCGCAGATGGGCGCGACGCATCGCCGGCATAGGGCAGCAGCAGCCACACCTCGAAGATCGAGCGGTTGGGATCGTCCCCATCGGGCCGCGAGCGATAGGCCAGCGGCGAGCCGTAGCCGCCGAACAGCACCGCATTGGGAAAGAGGCTATACTCGATCACATCGGCGACCTCGCTGTCACTGATTGTCGAGAGATCGATGCCGAATGTTGTCTCGTAGAACCGACGAAGATGCGCCACAACGCGGCCGCGCGGAGTCTCGCCGGGCGCAAGCGGTCCGCCCTCGCACAGGCCGAACTTGGCAGCGGCTTCGACGATGCGCTCCGGCGTCAGCCTGTCGGCCAGATGCGGGCTGCCGACGCCCGATGGATTGATCATCCGCGAGACATGGCGACGGCCGGGCCAGAGATCGTATTGGGAATTGGCGTCGCCGAAAAAGGGCATCGCCTCGGGATGGATCCCGATGACGTGAAAGGTCTCGATGAAGGCCTCGATCGTGACCTTCCAATTGCAGGCGAGCCGTTTCACAACATGCGCTGCCGTGAAGCGCCTATCGAGCGGCCAGCTAGCGAAGTGAGCCGGCAGGTCTTCCAGATAGTCCTCGAGCGGCGGAGCGGCGCGGTCGAAATTGACGAAGACGAAGCCGCCCCAGGTGCCGATGCCGATCTCGTCGAGATCAAACTCGCCGGCCTCCAGGTCGGGGAAGTCCCAGGAACCCGGATGCTCCTTGACCGTGCCTTCGAGGCTCCAGGTCAGCGCATGGAAGGGGCAGCGGAGCCGTGTCTGATGGCCTTGGCCATCGCAAATGCGGGTGCCGCGGTGCGGGCAGGAATTGATGAAGGCCCGCAATTCGCCGCCGCGATCCCGAAGCACGATCGCGGAGTCATCGGCGATGTCATAGACCAGGAAATCGCCGGGCTTCGCGAGCTGGTCTTCGCGGCAGGCGATCTGCCAGCAGCGGCGCCAGATTTTCTTGATCTCGCGGCGGTGGAAGTCGGGGCTTGTATAAGCCTCGACGCCGAGATCGACCGGCCCCGGCACCTCGGCATTGCTTTCGCCCAGGAAGGCAGGCGCAGGCTGGGCGTCCGCCGCGACGATGTCGGCGGTGGAAGGTCCCGGGCAGCGCTGGGCGCGCCTTCCCGCATCGTCCGGCATCTGGCGCCTCCTTTCCCTGCCCTGCCTCTCCCGACGATAGCCGCTGCCCGCTTCGCTTCCAATCCCCGTGCCCTGAACCGCCTGTCACCGTCGGCGTTTGTCGGGACTTAGGACCCTAACCGGGAGTGGACAATGAGTTCTCGGCGCCCCGTGCTTTGTGTCTTCCCGCGCTATGCGCCCAGTTTCGGCACGTTCAGCCGCGCCTATGACGTGATGGGTGGCGTCAAAGCCTTCATGCCGCCTTTGGGGCTCCTCACGATCGCGGCCTATCTGCCGAATTCTTGGGACATCTCTTTCATCGACGAGAATATCCGGGCCGCGACCGCCGGGGAGCTGGAGGCCGCCGAGATCGTCTTCGTCAGCGGCATGCATGTGCAGCGGAGCGAGATTCAGGATATCGGCGCGAGGGCGCGCAAAGCCGGTGCGACGACCGTGCTCGGCGGCTCCTCGGTCTCGGCCGCGCCCGACTGGTATCCGGATTTCGACTATCTTCATATCGGCGAGCTCGGCGACGCGACGGACCGGCTGATCGAACGACTTGCAGCCGATCCGGCACGGCCCGCGCAGCAAGCACGCTTCGAGACGGATCAGCGCCTCCCGATCGAATCCTTCCCGGTGCCAGCCTGGCGGCACATCGACATGCGCGACTATTTTATCGGCGCCTTGCAGTACACGTCGGGCTGTCCCTATCGCTGTGAGTTCTGCGACATACCGGGCCTCTATGGCCGCGTGCCGCGCATCAAGAGCCCGCGGCAGGTGATCGCCGAGCTCGACGGTCTGATGAGCCGCGGAGCGCCCAACGCCGTCTATTTCGTCGATGACAATTTCGTCGGCAACCGCAAGGCGGCAAAGGCCCTCCTGCCCGCTTTGATCGATTGGCAGAAGGCCAACGGTTATCCGGTCCAGCTGAATTGCGAGGCGACGCTGAACCTCGCCCGCGACGATGAGCTGCTGGCGATGATGCGCGATGCCTATTTCATCACCGTTTTCTGCGGCATCGAATCGCCGGATGCGGACGCGCTCGAGGCGATGGACAAATCGCACAACATGGCGATGCCGATCTCCGAAGCGATCGCGAAGCTGAATTCCTACGGAATGGAGGTAGTCTCCGGCATCATCATCGGCCTCGACACCGACGTGCCGGAGACCGCTGGGCACATCATCGATTTCGCCCGAGCGACGCACATCCCGATGCTGACCGTGAACTTGCTTCAGGCGCTGCCCAGAACCCCGCTCTGGGATCGACTGGAGCGCGACGGCCGCATCGTCGACGACCCGTGGCTCGAATCGAATGTCCGTTTCAGTCGGCCTTACAAATCCGTGCTGGAGGATTGGCGGCGCTGCATGGAAGAGCTTTACCGGCCGGACGCGCTGTGGGAGCGGCTGGCCTGGAACGCCGAGCATACGTATCCCAACCGTATCAAGCCCCCGTCCTCCAGTCCCTATCGCGGCTGGAGGGATGCGGTGAAAGGCCTCGAGATCGCGGCCAACCTGCTCTACAAGGTCGGGCTTGCCGCCGATTGGCGCGCGCTCTTCTGGCGCCATGCCGCGCCCCTGCTCGCCCGCGGCAACATTCGCGAGGCGCTGCATATGGCCGTGATCAGCCATCATCTGATCGGCTTCGCGCGCGATGCCGTCGCGGGCGAGACCCGCGCCTCCTTCTATGCCGCCTGAGGAGGCGCTAGTTTCAGCGGCATGACGAAGGAAATCGCCGAGGCGGGACGCGTCAACGACCGGCTGGTCGCCCGGGCGCTGGCCATGGGCGGCACCTGCACCGGCGAGACCGGCGTCGGTCTCGGCAAAATGAAGTTCATGCGCGCCGAGCACGGGCCCGCCATCGACCTCATGCATCAAGTTAAGGCGGCGATCGGCCCGAAAGGCATCATGAATCCCGGGAAGGTCTTGCCGGAATGAGGCCCGCCGAGCCAGATTGTGTCTTCCCATGACTCGACCGCACGCGCTCTCCCTCGCCGGGGCGACGCTCGAAGCCGACCTTTCGGGCGCGCTCATCTGGCCGGAGGAATCGACCCTCATTGTCGCCGATCTCCATCTGGAGAAGGGCTCCAGCTTTGCTCGCCACCGCCGCGCCCAGTTTCTGCCTCCTTACGACACGCGAGCCACTGTCGAGCGGCTGGAGCGGCTGGTCGCCGACCACGATCCGAAACGCGTGATCTGCTTGGGCGATTCCATTCATGATCCGGAGGCCTGCGGCCGAATCGATGCGGCCGATGCGGACCGGATCGCGAGACTCACAAACGGGCGCGACTGGATCTGGATCGCCGGCAATCACGATCCCGATCCACCCGATTCCTGGGGCGGACGAACGCTCCGCGAACTGTCGATCGGTCCGGTCTCCTTTCGTCATCAGGCTTCGAAGCTGCCACCCGAAGCGGGGACTGCCGAGATCTCGGGCCATTTCCATCCGACCGCCTCAGTGGCGACCCGCGCGGCTCGAGTCTCCGGCCGGTGCTTCGCAAGCGACGGCATTCGCGCCGTGCTGCCGGCCTTCGGCGCTTACGCCGGCGGCTTGAACGTGCTCGACCCGTCGATCGCACGGTTGTTCGGAGCAGCCTTTGACGTCGTGATGCTGGGACGGCGGCGGCTCTTCGCCTTCTCCAGCGCCCATCTGGTCGCCTGAGGTCGCATGAAGCGCGACGCGACACCCTCGGTCAGCCTTCGGGCGCTGCCGGCGAATTCTCCCAACAAGCTCGTGATCACGATCATCCTCGTGCTGGCCACCACGATGCAGGCGCTGGACATGACGATCGTCAATGTCTCGCTGCCGCATATGGAGGCGAGTCTTAACGCGACGCAGGATCAGATCTCCTGGGTGCTGACCTCCTATATCGTCGCCAGCGCCATCGCGACGCCGGCCACGGGTTGGATGTCGGCGCGCTTTGGCCGGACCCGTCTGTTCGTGATCTCGATGGCAGGCTTCACTGTCGTGTCGCTCTTTTGCGGTATCGCGCAGACGCTGCCGCAGATGGTGCTGTTCCGGATCCTGCAGGGCGTCTTCGCGGCCTCGCTGATGCCGCTCTCGCAGGCGATCATGCTCGACACCCACACGCGCGAGGAGATGGGCCGCGCGATGGCGATCTGGGGCATGGGCGTGATGGTGGGGCCGATCATCGGCCCCACCCTCGGCGGCTTCCTCACCGATCAGTACAATTGGCGCTGGTGCTTCTATATCAATCTGCCGATCGGCGTAGCGGCCGTAATCGCGGCGCTTGCCTTCATCCCGGAGACGACCCGCATCCAGGACCGCAAGTTCGACTGGTTCGGCTTCGCATTCCTGTCCTTGGCGCTCGCAAGCCTGCAGCTGGCGCTGGATCGCGGCGAGCAAAAGGAATGGTTCGCATCACCCGAGATCCAGATCGAGACCGCGCTCTTCGTCTTCGGCATCTACATGTTCGTCGTCCACAGCATGACGACCAAGCGTCCGTTTCTCGATCCGGTCATGTTCAAAGACCGGGCTTTCGTGTTGAGCCTCCTGATCGCGATCATGATCGGCGTGGTCTTCAATGGCTCGATGGTGCTGACGCCGCAGCTTCTGCAGACGGAGCTCAACTATCCGGTGGTGACCGCGGGGCTCGTCATGGGGCCGCGCGGCTTCGGCACGATCGCCGCGATGATGCTCTATGGACGGCTCTCCAACCGCCTGGACGCGCGACCGCTCGTGGTGATCGGGCTCGTCGTCATCAGCCTGTCCATGTACGTCATGTCGGGCTGGTCGCTGATGGTCGGCGCCCGCGAGATCGTCACCTGGGGCATCGTGCAGGGTTTCGGGATGGGGCTCGTCTTCGGGCCAATGACGGCGCTCGCCTTCTCGTCGCTGCCGACCTATGTACGCACCGAGGCGTCCGGCTTCTACGCGCTGATGCGCAACATGGGCGCCTCGGTCGGAATCTCGATCGTCGTCTCGCAGCTGACCGAGTTCACGCAGAGCAACCACGCCTATTTGGGCGCTTATATGACGCCCTTCCGCCATATGCCGCCCACGCCCGGAATGACCGGACAGGCCGCGATGGAGATGCTCAATTTCAGCCTTACGCAGCAGGCCGGCATGGTCGCCTATGTGAATGTCTTCCGGCTGATGGCACTGCTTTCGATCGTCTTCGCGCCGGTCCTCATTTTCATGCGTTCGACGCGCCCGCAAGACCGTCCGAAGGCCGAGGACGCCGCGGCGTTGGCTCATTAGCGGCGGTTCCCGCCACTGGAATCCGCCGTCGCGACGGCTTAGGTTCGACCTCCACCCGAAACCAGAGTTCCGCCGCTTTGTCCGAGGCGACGCTTTCCCCGCCCACCGAGACCGCTCCGCGCGGCGCGCCCGGACGCGAGAACCTGGCCCACGGAATCGGCTTCATCCTGTTGTCGAGCTTCGGTTTCGTGGCGATGAACACGATCGTCAAGCTGCTGTCCGATCATCTTCCCGTCACGGAGATCGGCTTCTTCCGCCAAATCATCTCGCTGGGCCCCATCGCACTGGTGATGCAGCGCGAGGGCGGCGTGCGCATGATGCGGACAAAGCGGCCCTTCGGGCATTTGTTTCGCGGCGCGATCGGCAATCTGGCAATGATCCCCTATATCGGGTCCGTGGCCCTTCTGCCGCTTGCGGACGCCACCACGCTGACCTTCGCCTCGCCGCTTTTCGTGACGGCCCTTTCGGTGCCGCTGCTGGCGGAAGCGGTCGGCCTTCATCGCTGGGGAGCCGTGCTCGTGGGCTTCGTCGGCGTCGTCATCATGACCCACCCGAGCCTCAGCTGGTTCACCTCCGGCGCCGAAGCCGGAGCCGGAATGGGCGTGCTGGCCGCGTTCCTGAGCGCCGTGATGATGATAACCGTCCGCCAGCTCGGCAAAACAGAGGCTCCGGTCACGACGGTCTTCTATTTCGCCGTGATCGGCTGCGCGATCTTCGGGACGATCCTGCCCTTCGTCTGGGTGCGACCGACCGGCTGGGAATGGGTCGGATTGGCGGGCGTAGGACTCATCGGCGCCTTCTCGCAGCTCTGCGTGACGCACGCCTACAGAAGCGCCCCGGCCGCCGCGCTTGCGCCCTTCACCTACTCATCGATCCTCTGGGGCGCGCTGTTCGGTTTTCTGATATGGGATCAGCTGCCCAGCCGCCGGACGCTTGAAGGGGCGCTCGTGGTTATCGCGAGCGGCCTCTACATCGTCTATCGCGAGACCCGCCGGCATGCCCGGCCGAACGCGGCCGAGGTCGTAGCGGCCGAGCGCTAAATTTCGACGAGCGGAGCCATGCGTTCGACCATGTCGAGCGACCAGACTTTCGCGAGCTCGTTGGCCTGGTCGTGCATGCCCATCCCGCGCAGCACCCGCTGGCGCTGTCCGAGGCGGAAGGCACCGATCGCCTCCTGCATGCGAACCCCGCCCAGGAGCGCGCCCTTATCGTCCCTGAGCCGCGGCAGAAGCTTCTGCAGCAGGGCGTCTTCACCGTCCGGATTGTGCCGATCCAGAGGTTTGTCGCGCCCGACCTCTCCAATCAGCCAGTCGAGCATGATCGCGCCGCTGATCGGGAGAGAGCGTCCGGCTTGGAGCTTCACGAATCGGCCGAAGACCGGATCGACGCGCTCGCCCGGTCCAGGCGCGAACCGCCCGGTCACGACGTCCGCCAAACGGGCGATGCCCGCGGCGCGGTTGGGCAGCGCAGCCAGCATGTCGTTCACGATCGAAGGAAAGCTGAGGGCGTCGGCGATCATGCCGTCCAGGGTCTCGAAAAGATGGGGCTCCTTCGCCCCTTCGGCCATCTCGAGCAGCTTTTCGAGCCGGCCGGCCAGGGAGCCCACGCCGAGAAGCTGATAGGACAGCTGGGCGGTTAGTCCGAATTGCCTCTGGCCGTCGCCGATCGCCGCGTCCAAGCGTCGCATCGAATGCTCGAGGTTGGCCAAATCGAAAGGAATCTTGCGTCGCAAAAAGTCGAATTCGCGGACCCGTTCCATCGCCTTGGCAACCCAGCGTTGCAAGGTGGCGAGGCGCTCCTTGGGGCCGATCCCCAGGATTTTCGCCTGCGCTTCGGAAACCCGATAGATGGCGGCTGCGACCAGCTGGCCGGCCTTGTCGTCCAGGCGTCGCATATAGGGCCAGACGTGCATGAGCTCGGTTGCCGTAATCCCTTCCTGTTCGAGATACCGCCGCATGAGCTTTCCGACCGCCAAACGGGCGTCGATGCCGTAGAGCGCCCCGGAATCCTGGCAAACCGGCACCTGGTCGGGGTCTCCCGCCAGCGCCACGGGCGCCTTCTTGTCGCGCGGCGCGACCTCCCGCAGGATCTCCGTCTCGACCGTGAAACCGGTCGGTCCGGTCCGGTGGCGGACGATCCGAACCTCCTCGCATTCGCCGGTTCTGAGCAGGGTTCGGCCGTAATTAACCGCTTCCTCCTCGTCATGGACGACGCAATCGATCGTCCAGCGCCCTTCGGAGAGGCACGAGATTTCAAAGGCGAGCTTGCGGTTCTTGATCAGACTCATGGACCGACGATGGCCCTGCAATGCTTGCATGGCCGTTAAAACGGGGTATGCGGCCTGCCGGGGGTTGGCAATTTCCACCCGCCTGTCGCATATGTTGCCCGGATTCGTGAATCGACCGGTCGCCGGACCGTTTCGGAGCCGCTAATGCCCTATATCGTCACCGAGCCCTGCATAAAGTGCAAATACACCGACTGCGTCGAAGTCTGTCCTGTGGACTGCTTCTACGAAGGCGAGAACATGCTGGTCATTCATCCCGACGAATGCATCGATTGCGGCGTTTGCGAGCCCGAATGTCCGGTCGAGGCGATCGTTCCGGACAGCGACCCGCGCGCGGAAGCTTTCGCCGAGATGAATCGGGACTTCTCGGAGCAATGGCCCAATATCACCCGCAAGAAGCCGGCGCCCGCGGACGCCGATCAGTGGAAGGACGTACCGAACAAGTACGCCGAGCATTTCAGCTCGAAACCCGGCACCTGACCTGGTTCGGCAACGTCGGCGCCATCCTGTTTATCACGCGGATGGCCTTGACGACGTGCTGCCACAGAGCGGCTGCCTCAGGGTCGTCGTGAAGCTGCTCCGCTCGCAGCACGGCATGACGCAGGCCCTCGCCCCGGTGCTTCTCGACCATATGCCGGGCCACTTTCGTAATCAGTTCGGCGTCCATGCTCGCTCTCCGGCTCAACGATTACGATTATAGCGAGCAAGCGGATACAACTTCTATTAGGGGAGACCACAAGTAGATCCAGGCAGCATACGATGGTATGCGGTCGAGCTGGTTGCCGGCTTTGGTGGCATCGCGGACTTAGCATTCGACTATTCGCCATGCGCGACAACTTTGTCGGCCTGCACAAAATGACGCGGGATACTCCCGCGATAGCTGCGGGCGTTGCGGATTTCGCATGGTCAATGGAGGATTTGGCAACGATGACCGATGCCTATTTGGTTAGCAAAAAGGGAACCATTTCAAACTGAGACCGTGCCAAACACCGTTGCTTTCTTGTAACAGGCAATATTTTGCGCTATGCTTGGTAATTATGGTCGATCGCCGGTTCTCGCTCCGCTGACGGCGGGGAGAACGGATCTCGCTCCCCACTAGCGAACCGTTCGGGCTTGCCCTTCTTTGGCAACCACGAGGACGATGCGCGTCGACGCTTGCGCTCGAGTTTCGGGCGCTCGATCGAGGAAAAGCATCGCGTATGTCACAGAAACTAGACTTCGCCGCCGGTGATCTCGTGGTCTACCCCGCCCATGGCGTGGGTAAGGTCGACGGGGTCGAAACCCTGACTGTGGCCGGACAGTCGGTGAGCCTCTATGCGATCACGTTCGAAAAGGAACGCATGAAGCTCAAGATTCCGGTCGCCAAGGCGAAAACGTCGGGTTTGCGCCGTTTGAGTTCCAAAGACCGTCTGAAGGCGGCCCTCGAAACGCTTCAGGGGCGCGCTAGGGTGCGCCGCACCATGTGGAGCCGCCGGGCCCAGGAATACGAGGCGAAGATCAATTCTGGCGATCCGGTTTCGATCGCTGAGGTGCTGCGCGATCTACGGCGCAATACCGAGCAGGCCGAACAATCCTACAGCGAGCGGCAGATCTATCAGGCCGCGCTGGAGCGGCTGGCCCGCGAACTGGCGGCGGTCGAAAAGATCGACGAGGCCCGCGCCGCCGAGCGTCTGGAAGCCGTTCTCGGCAAAGCCGCCTAATAACTTTCCGACTGGGAGCACGCCCGTTAACATTATGGGCGTGAGTCCCTTCTCGGCTACCAATCTGTGAGCGATTCCGCGGCCTTTGCCCGCCTCGGGCGTCCGCGGCGAGTCTGGGCGGTTGCGGCCTGCCATGGCGCGGTCGACCGCCTCGCCCGGCTGCATCTCGCCATTGCCGAGCGGTTCGCGCTCGGCGACCGACTCGTCTATCTGGGCAACTATCTAGGCGCCGGCGACCCTGTCGGCACGATCGACCATCTTCTCGCCTTCAGAACCCACCTTCTCGCGCGGCCGGGCATGATTCCGGAAGATTTCGTCTATTTGCGCGGCATGCAGGAGGAGATGTGGAGCAAGCTCCTGCAAATCCAATTCGCGCCGAACCCCCGCGAGGTCCTCGCCTGGATGCTGGAGCGCGGAGCGGCCGCGACCGTAGAGGCCTATGGTGGCGATCCCAAGGCGGGCCTCGCAGCCACGCGCGACGGCGCCATGACCATGGCGCGCTGGACCAACAGGCTCCGGGATTCGATCCGCCAGCATGCCGGCCATGACAAGTTCATGACGGTGCTCCATCGCGCCGCCCTGACCGACGATACCGGAAATGGTGGGTTGCTTTTCGTGCATGCCGGAATTGATCCGGCCCGGCCGCTGGCGGCCCAAGGAGACAGCTTCTGGTGGGCAGCCGGAGGGTTCGACCGGGTGACAACCCGATTCGAGACTTTTACTCGTATTTTCAGGGGCTACGATCCCGCAAAGGGCGGCGCTAAACTCGAAGATTATGCCGTCACGCTCGACGGCGGAGCGACCGAAGGAGGTCCCCTCCTCGCGGCGTCTATTGCTCCGGACGGCTCGATCGACGAGCTTTTCGAGGCATAGCCAAAGGCAGTTTCACATCCCATATGGGAACACACACCTCGCCCAAGCGTCTGTGATTCAGTCGGGCCGCTCCTGCGTATCGAAAGGGCACCCGGAGGGGAGACACCAGACCGTCTCGCGCATCCACGCAGGATTTCCACCATGGCTCACATCGACGATCCGACGACTCAAAAAGCCAACCTGGAATACATCCGGTCGGCCATGCGCGAGCCGATGCTGGAGCGCGACCACGAGTTCGAACTCGCGCGCCGCTGGCGCGAAGCGGGCGACGAAGCCTCTCTGCACAAGCTGGTCCGGTCCTATACGCGACTGGTGGTGTCCCTCGCCTCGCGGTTCCGCAATTACGGATTGCCCGCGGGCGATCTTATCCAGGAAGGCAATGTCGGCCTGATGCAGGCTGCGGCACGGTTCGAACCGAGCCGTGAGGTCCGATTTTCGACCTATGCCGCCTGGTGGATCCGTTCGGCCATGCAGGATTACGTGCTCCGCAACTGGTCGATCGTGCGAACCGGTACGACCGGGGCCCAGAAGGCGCTGTTTTTCAACCTTCGGCGGCTCAGGGCGAAGATCGAGGGCAGCGGCGAGACGCTGACCGATGACGGAAGGGCCTGGATCGCCGACCAGCTCGACGTCGCGTTGGCTGATGTGAAGGACATGGAGATGCGCCTTTCGGGCTCGGACCAGTCGCTGAACGCGCCGATGCGCGACTCCAGCGATGACGAATGGCAAAATCTCCTGCCCGACGCCGCACCCAACCCGGAAGACGTCGTCATTGGTCTGCGCGATGCCAAGACACGGTCGGCCTGGCTCGCCGAGGCGATCGGCGATCTTTCTCCGCGCGAGCAGACGATCATTCGCCAGCGCCGGCTGTCGGACGAGGCGGTGACGCTGGAGGAATTGGGCAAGGAGCTTGGCGTCAGCAAGGAACGCATTCGCCAGCTTGAACAACGCGCGCTCAACAAGCTGCGCGTCTCGATCCTGCGCAAGGTCAAGGACGAGGGCGACCTCCAGTTCGGCGCCTGAAACACGACCTCGGGCTTTCCGGCCACGCACTCCCCGGAAGCCGGATCCAGCGCGGCTTTTCGTCAAGCGGCGAGTCGAGGCGCGACCTATGGGCTCGCGCAGCATGGCAACGCTTGGCTCCCGATCAAGCCGGACATACACTCGCGCTCCTTTCGGCGCGCGTCGGCGATCAATGACCCGCATCCCCTTCTTCCCTTCGATCGAGCCTTATCGCTCCGGGCATCTTCGGGTCGATCCCGTCCACAGCTTGTATTGGGAGGAATCCGGGACGCCCAATGGGCTGCCGGTCGTGTTCCTCCATGGCGGTCCGGGCGCCGGCGCCTCGCCCACCCATCGCCGCTTCTTCGACCCCAAGCGCTACCGCATCGTCATATTCGATCAGCGCGGCGCAGGACGATCGACGCCGCTCGGCGAGACGCGCGACAACGATACCGGCCTCCTCGTCGCCGATATCGAAAAGCTGCGGGCGCATCTGGCGATCGAGCGATGGTGTGTGTTCGGCGGCTCCTGGGGCTCGACCCTCGCGCTCGCTTACGCGATTGCTCATCCGGAACGAGTCCGCGGCTTGATCCTGCGCGGCGTCTTTCTAATGCGACCCGAGGAGATCGACTGGTTCCTCTACGGAATGAGAACGATCTTCCCCGAAGCTTGGGAGCGGTTTGCCGGATTCGTGCCCCAAGCCGAGCGCGCCGATCTACTCGAAGCTTATAGTCGGCGGCTCAACGATCCCGATCCCGCGATACGCGTGCCGGCAGCGCGGTCTTGGAGCATTTACGAAGGCTCCTGCTCCACGCTCTTGCCCAACCCGGAGGTCCTGTCGACGTCCGGCGAAGAGCGCCACGCTGTCGGCCTTGCGCGGATCGAAGCGCATTTTTTTCGCAACAATCTGTTCGAGCCGCGCGACGCGTTGCTCCAGGGCATCGATCGCATTCGGCATGTCCCGGCCATCATCGTACAGGGCCGCTACGACCTGGTCTGCCCGATCGCGACGGCAGACGCTCTCCATCGCGCCTGGCCCGAGGCCGAATATGTCATCGTCCCCGATGCGGGACACTCGGCCCTCGAGCCGGGCATCCGCTCGGCGCTGATCGCCGCCACCAACCGTTTCGCCGATCGCTAGCCCGGATTCCTCCCATGGATAGGCCGCAAAGCTTGCTCCGCGGCCGGTCGCGTGGTTTTTTCGCGCCCGCTGGAGACGAGTTTCGAGGAAGCCTGAAATGGCCAAGATTCGCACGCTCGATGGGCTGGATGTCCGGGGCAAAAAGGTGCTGCTGCGCGCCGACCTCAATGTACCGGTCCGTGACGGGCAGGTTACCGATACGACCCGGATCGACCGGCTCGCCCCGACGGTCCAGGAGCTGGCGCGAGGCGGCGCGCGTATCGTGCTGATGTCGCATTTCGGCCGGCCGAAAGGGCGCGATCCGAAGGAATCGCTGGCGCCCCTGGTCCCGACCATCGCGCGGCAGCTCGGCCTGCCTGTCGCCTTTGCCGACGATTGCATCGGCGCGGCAGCGGAACGGGCCGTGGCTCAGCTCCAGGACGGGCACGTCCTGCTGCTGGAAAATCTGCGCTTCCACAAGGGTGAAGAGGCCAACGACGCGGGATTCGCCAAGGGGCTCGCCAAGCTCGGCGACCTTTACGTCGACGACGCCTTCTCCGCCGCGCACCGGGCCCACGCGTCCATCGCGGGGATCACCCAGCTTCTGCCGGCTTATGCCGGACGCGGCATGGAGGCCGAACTCAGGGCGTTGGACCAGGCGCTGGGCTCTCCCGAACGGCCGGTGCTCGCGATCGTCGGCGGCGCCAAGGTTTCGACCAAGCTAGAGCTTCTGGGCAACCTGGTCGGCAAGGTTAACGCGCTGGTGCTGGGCGGCGGGATGGCCAATACCTTCCTCGCCGCGCGCGGCCTCGATATCGGCACTTCCCTCTGCGAAAGGGACATGCTCGAGCAAGCGCATGCGATCGAGGAAGAGGCCCGCAAGAAGGGTTGCGACATCATCCTTCCGATCGACGCGGTGGTGGCCGAGAAATTCGCGGCCGGTCAGACGCCCCAGACGGTCGCCGTCAATGCCGTTCCGCGCGACCGGATGATCCTCGACATCGGCCCGGTCAGCATCCACAAGATCTCCGGCAGGCTTGATGGCTGCCGCACGATCGTGTGGAACGGGCCGCTGGGCGCCTTCGAAATCTCACCCTTCAACAAGGGCACGATCGCGATCGCCTGCGCGGTCGGAGAACTGACGAAGAAGGGCAAGCTGATCTCGATCGGCGGCGGCGGCGACACAGTCGCCGCGCTCAACGCCGCGGGGGTCGAAGACGCGTTTACCTATGTATCCACCGCAGGGGGGGCATTCCTGGAATGGATGGAAGGAAAGGAGCTTCCGGGGGTCGCGCCTTTGATTTGTTAACAATTTACCGGTATTATCGGGCTCGGGTTGGAGAAAGAGCATGGCCGTACAACCGAGCCAAAACATCGCCGAAATCCTGTCGACGACCGTACGCGGCAGGACGAACACGGGGACGCAGCTAGACCGTTCCGGCGGCCAGCCTTCGGGGCAACGGCAAAACCGCGTCATCCCCGAGCCGCGGGACGGCTACGATCCCCGGGCGCCGCGCGGCACCTACGTCGACATCACGGCCTGACGTCTTTTCAGCGCCGGCTCCCTGGCGCATGTTCGGCGCATGAGCGCGAATGACCAGGGCCCTCGAATCCGCAGAATTCCAGATGGCGACGACCGCGAGCGGCTGACCTGCCCCGATTGCGGCTACATCGCTTACGAGAACCCGAAGGTCGTTGCCGGCGCGGTCGTCTCGGTCGAGGGCCGGATACTGATGTGCCGCCGCGCAATCGAGCCGCGCAAGGGCTATTGGACTCTTCCCGCCGGCTTTCTGGAGCTCCACGAATCCCCCGAGGACGGCGCCCGCCGCGAGGCCTGGGAAGAAGCCTGCGCCCGCATCAGCATCGATGCCCTTCTGGGCGTCTATTCGATTCCGCGCATCAGCCAGGTCCAGCTGATCTACCGCGCGACGCTGGCCGAGCCGGGGTTTTCGGCCGGCCCGGAAAGCGCCGAGGTGCGGCTGTTCGAGTGGGAAGACATCCCCTGGCTCGACCTCGCCTTTCCCTCGGTGCGCTGGGCGCTCGACGACTACCGTGCGCGGCTGGGGCAATCGCACTTCCCGCCGAGCGGGAATCCGGCAGGAATGACCGGCGACCTCTTTTAGCCCAGTCCCATCAGCGAACGACCGAACTCCGCCGGGTCGAAAGGCTGAAGATCGTCGGCGGTCTCGCCGACCCCGACCGCATGAACGGGCAGACCGAAGCGCTCGGCAAGCGCGATCAGCACGCCGCCCTTGGCCGAGCCGTCGAGCTTCGTCACGACGAGGCCGTCGACGGCGACCATCTCGCGGAAGGTCTCGACCTGACGCAGCGCGTTCTGGCCGGTCGTGGCGTCGAGCACCAGCAACGTCGAATGGGGCGCCGATGGATCGAGCTTCTTCAGCACGCGCACGATCTTGGCGAGCTCCTGCATGAGTCCTGCCTTGTTGTGCAAGCGGCCGGCTGTGTCGATCAGGAGGACGTCCATGCCCTCGCGGCGCGCCTGCTCGAGCGCCTCATAGGCGAGCGCCGCCGGATCGGCGCCCTCCTCCTTGCGGACAATGGGAACGCCGGTCCGTTCGGCCCAGATCGCGAGTTGCGCCACCGCAGCCGCGCGGAACGTATCGCCGGCGGCCATCATCACGCGCTTGCCTTGTGCGCGCAGACTCTGCGCGAGCTTGCCGATCGTCGTCGTCTTGCCGACGCCATTGACGCCCACGACGAGCATGACGAAAGGCTTCGCATCTGTAGAGAAGGTTAGAGGAACGGCGATCGGCGCGAGCAAAGCAGCGATCCGATCGGCCAGAAAACTCCTGACTTCCGTATCGGTCACTTCCTTGCCGAAGCGCGAAGCCCCGAGCTCCTCCGCCAATTTTGCCGCAGTGGCGGGGCCGAGATCGGCTTCGATCAGCAAATCCTCGATTTCCTGAAGCGTGTCGCCGTCGAGCTTGCGCTTGACGAGGATCGCGGTCAGGCCTTCGGTCAGCCGCGACGAGGAGCGCGAAAGCCCTTGCTTCAGCCGCTGGAACCAGCCCGGCCGCTTCGCTTCTGACGAGACGTCGCTCATGCGGCTTGGGCTGTCGCCCCCTCAGCGCATGCGATGAGGGCGCCGCCGTCGACCGCTTGGACCCGGGCACGGACCACGTGCCCCGCGGCCGCAGTCGAATCAAGCTTCACCGGCGCGTAATGCTCGCTCCGCCCCTCCCCCGGCCTTTCGACCAGCACCCACGCCTTCGCCCCGATCTGCGCCTTGAGGAAGTCGGCCAATTGGCGTTCGCCCGCCGCCCGCAGCTCCGCCGCCCGGCGGCGGCGCAGCTCGAGCGGCACTTGCGGCATCCGCGCGGCGGGCGTGCCCTTTCTGGCCGAATAAGGGAAGACATGGAGAAAACCGAGATCACATTCGGCAACCAGTTCCAAGCTGTTGCGGAACATCTCTTCGCTCTCGGTCGGGAAGCCGGCGATGAGATCCGCGCCGAAGGCGATCCCCGGCCTGAGGTCGCGCGCCCGACGGCAGACTTCGATCGCATCGGCACGGGAATGGCGCCGCTTCATCCGCTTCAGGATCATGTCGTCGCCCGCCTGGAGGCTGAGATGGAGATGCGGCATCAGACGCGCCTCCTCGGCGACCAAACGCCAGAGATCGGCATCGATCTCCTTAGGATCGAGCGAAGAAAGCCGTAGCCGCTCCAGCTCCGGCACCGCCGCGAGCAGCCGCCGGATCATCTGGCCGAGCGTGGGTTGCCCGGGAAGATCGGGACCGTAGGAGGTGAGATCGACGCCGGTCAGCACGATCTCGCGAAAGCCGTGTTCGACCAGTGACCGCACCTCCGCCACGACAGCGCCGATCGGCACAGAGCGCGCCGGCCCCCGCCCGAACGGGATGATGCAGAAGGTGCAACGATGGTCGCAGCCATTCTGCACTTGGACGAAGGCGCGGGCCTTGCCGTCGAATCCGGCTTCGAGATGGCTCGCGGTTTCGCGCACCGCCATGATGTCGTTGACCGCGATTCCTGTCTCGGCGGCGCCCCAGCTTGCCCTGTCGAGCTTCTCGCTATTGCCGAGCACACGCGACACCCCTGCCATGGCGGCGAACGAGGAAGGATCGATCTGGGCCGCGCAGCCGGTGACGATGATCCGCGCCTGCGGGTCTGCGCGATGGGCGCGACGAATAGCCTGACGGGCCTGTCGCTCAGCCTCCGACGTCACCGCGCACGTATTGACGATGATCGTGTCCGACAGGCCCGCCGCCGCGGCGTGGCCGCGCATGACTTCGGACTCGTAGGCGTTCAGTCGGCACCCAAAAGTGAGGATTTCGACGGGTTTGGCGGAGGTCCTGCTGCTCATGCCGCGGCGCGTCCGGCCGTTCCGGGGAACAACGATTCGTCGATCTCGCCAATAAAGCTCGTCGCGGCCGGGCCGGTCATGATCACGCGATCATCATCGCGCCACTCGACCGCGAGATCGCCGCCGTCGAGCACGAGCGTCGCCTTTCGCGCGGAAAGACCCCGACGCACGGCCGCGACGAGCGTCGCGCAGGCCCCGCTGCCGCAGGCGAGCGTGATCCCCGCCCCGCGTTCCCAGACCCGCATGCGGATACGGTCGGGCGCTTCGACGGTCGCGACCTCGACATTGACCCTTTCCGGGAAAAGCGGCGCGTGCTCGATCGCAGGGCCGAGCTCGGGCAGATCGACGGCCTCGGCATCCGGGACGAAGAAAACGGCATGAGGATTGCCCATGCTGACCCCGACCGGATCGGCCAGCGGGCCAGAGATCGGGAGATGCAGCGTGTCGACCGGTTCGGCCAGCGGAAGATCGCGCCAGTCCAGCCGCGGACGACCCATATCGACTGCGATTTGGCCCCCGGATCTCCAAGCCTCGAGCACTCCGTCCGCGGTTGCGATCCGCACCCGGTCCCGTCCGGTTTCTGCGAAGAGCAGCATTGCGATGCAGCGCGTGGCATTTCCGCACGTGCCGATCTCGCCCCCGTCGCAATTATGGAAGCGAACGAAAAGGTCGGCCTCCCTATCCCGCGCAGGCTCGATCACCGCAATCGTGTCGGCCCCGACGCCGGTTCGGCGATCGGCGAGCGCCACGACATCGGCAGGCGTGAGCGCGATCGGCCGGACGCGCGCGTCCAGCACGATGAAATCGTTGCCGAGCCCATGCATTTTACGAAACGGAAGAGCCATGGCGCCTTATATGGGCAAGGGGTGCTCCAAGTCCATCCGATGGAGCAACCCTCGAAGGGCAGAGTAAATCCCATCGGCCCATTGCGCCTTGCGCGGGGACATGTCATCCGCAGTCCATGGCTATGCGCTCTTTGCTTACCGCGGCTATCCCGGTTGCGGTCGCCGCGGCAGCAATTCTGCTGATAGGCGGCTCGCAGATGCCGCGGACGATCGAACACGGCCGGGACATCTACGCCGCGCGTTGCGCGGGCTGTCACGGCGAAAAACTTCAAGGCCAACCCAATTGGCGGCGGGTGAACGACCGCGGGCGCCTGCCGGCGCCGCCGCTCGACGGCACGGGACACGCCTGGATGCACAGCGACGAGGAGCTGTTCCACATCATCAAGTTCAGCGTGCTCGACATCGCGGGGCCTGGTTACGAGACCGATATGCCGTCCTTCCGCGACCAACTCGGCGATTCCGATATCCGGGCCCTGGTCGCCTTCATTCGATCACGATGGCCCACCGGCGCGCAGGCGGCGCAATCCTTTCTCAATCCGGGGCGCGCCGGCATGCCCGCGCATGTCGACCCGGATTGGCGGCTGCCCGCGGATTGCGACGAGCCCGTCCGGCGCGCCCTGCCAGCCGGATCCACGCCCTAGCAGGAACAAATTCGCGCTTCGGGCGGTACTATTGCCGTCTACCGATTTTCCGGGACTTGGGATCCGATGCGTGGACTGCGAATCGCCGCCGCGGCGGTCTGCCTCGCCTCAGTCGGCTGTGTCTCGATCCCGACCGCCCGACAGCTCGCGGTTGAACCGGAGGCCAATCGGCCGCCGGCCATACTTGGCCCCAACGGAATGCTTCCGTCCCTAGAGGCCGAAACCGAGATCAAGCGGCTCGCGCGATTTCCCGGCGATGACGAAGCGCTCCAACGCCAGGTCGCGTCCCAAGGCGAGGCCGCCGGCACACCGCTCACAGCGGGCAACAAGGTCACGCTGCTGCAAAACGGCCCTGCTACCTACGCGGCCATGAAGCAGGCGATTCAGAGCGCCAAGGACACGATCAATCTCGAATTCTATATCCTTGCGGCGGACACGATCGGCGACGAGATTTCGCGGCTTCTGATCGAGAAGTGCCGAGCCGGGGTCGCCGTTCAGCTGATCTATGACAGCCAGGGTTCGCACGACACACCTTCAGCTTTCTGGGACCGGTTGCGCGCGGCCGGCGTGAAGATCGTCGAATACAATCCGCTCAACCCGCTCAACGCGCGGGCAGGCTACAACCCCAATGATCGTGATCACCGGAAGCTGCTGGTCGTCGACGGTAAGCTCGGCATCACGGGCGGCATCAACATTACCGAAATTTACATCTATGGCGGCGCCGAGACGGGCTCCCGCGATCGGTGGTGGCTCAGATGGCGCGACACCGACGTCCAGATCGAGGGACCGGCTGTCCGCGAAATGCAGCACGCCTTTCTCGACGCCTGGTCGGCGCAAAAGGGCCCTCCCCTGCCCCAAAGGACTTTCTTCCCGCCCCAGACGGCCATCGGACATGACGACGTAAGGGTCACGCCGGAAGCGCCGCAGAAGGGCGACCTGCAAATTTACATCGCGTTGCTTTCGGCGATCCGCCATGCCCGGTCGCGAGTCTGGATCTCGACCGCTTATTTCGATCCGACGCCCGAAGACGAAGAGGTTCTGAAGAGCGCGGCGCATCGTGGCGTCGATGTCGAGCTGATCGTGCAGGGGCAGAGCGACTCGCAGGCGACGCTCGCCGCCGGCCGTTCCCACTATGCCGGCCTACTCGCGGCGGGCATCAAGATTTTTGAGCGACGCGACGTGTTCCTGCATGGTAAGACGGCGACGATCGACGGCGTGTGGTCGATCGTCGGCTCATCCAACCTGGATGCGCGGAGCGTGATCTGGAACAACGAGCTCGCCGTCATCGTGCTCAGCCAGGATTTCGCAGGACAGATGGAGGCGGCCTTTCAGAACGATCGCAAGGCCGGGACGCCCATCAAGTTCAATGAATGGGCCGACCGCCCTCTCGGCGAGAGAATCGGAGAGTGGAGCGCGCGGCTTCTCGAAGGGCTGCTCTGATCGGGAAAGGTCTTTTCGATGAAGGCAAAAGGACCCACACTCTTGGGATGCGAACGATCGATGCCGAGTCGCCCATGAGCGAAGCTCCCGCGCAGACCACGAAGCTTACGCGTGAGGGCCTGCTGAAGTCCCTGCATCTCGGTCGCGTGCTCAAGATTCCGCCGGACATGCCTGCCGTGCTCGATATTGCGCGCTCGATGGAACAGGCCGGCGAGATCCAGCCCTACCCGCCGCGCGGCGAGAATGCTTTCTGCCTGACCCCGCAAGGGCTGGACGAGGCGATCCGGCTGTACGGGCCCGTCGTGGCGGAAATTCCGATGGCGACTCAGCTCGACCTTGCCATCCCGGAGATTTCCAAGGCATCGCCGGCGGGGGTCAAGGACGACACGCTCGCAGAGTTCGCGCGAACTCTGCGCCTGCGCTTCCCCTATACGTCTGCGTCCGACGAGCTGTCGGATCCGAACTCCATCATCCACGGCGCCGACAAAGGCGAGCCCGTCTTCGTGATGCGCGGCCGCGACATGCTGTCGGCTCAGGTCGTCGGCTGGTGGATCTGGCTGGCGCAGAACCGCGGCGTCTCGCCCGAGAAGATTGAACGGGCACGGCTGCAGCAGGCGGCGCTGTCGAACTGGGCGGAGAAGGCTCTGCCGCAGCCGGGCAAGCGGCCCGACCACGTCCCGACCGCCAGCGAGCAGCTCGCGCTCCCGAGCTCGACGCTCAAGCGGGCGCATCCGGACGAGCCGGTATTCGTGCTGCGCGGTGCCGATGTGCTCGCGGCGAAAACCGTCGAATATTGGGCCTATCTCGCTCGTCTGAACGGCACGGACGAGCCCACCGTCACCGGCGCCTTGAAAATCGCCCGCTCCATGCGCGACTGGAAGCGCAAGGTCATTCCAGGCGCCATTACGCTGAAAAACCTTGCCGAGGCCGACACCGACGAGTGACGCTCAGGTCGCCGCCAGCGCCTGATCGATATCGGCGATGATGTCATCGATATGCTCGAGGCCGACCGACAACCTCACATAACCTTCCGTGACGCCAGTCTGCAGCTGCTCCTCGGGCGATAGTTGAGAGTGCGTCGTGCTGGCGGGATGAATGGCGAGCGACCTTGCGTCACCGATGTTCGCGACGTGGTAGAACATCTCGAGCTTGTCGATGAAGCGGCGGCCTGCCTCGAGACCGCCGGGAAGCTCGAAACCCACTAGGCCGCCATAGCCGCCGGACAGATAGGCGTCGGCACGCCGTCTGTCCTCGCCGGTCATCAGGCCGGGGAAGATGACGGTCTTGACCTTCGGATGATGCGCGAGATGCTCCGCGACCTTCGCGGCGCTGGCGGAATGCTGACGAATGCGAAGCGTCAGGGTCTCCAACCCCAGGATGAACATGAAGGCGTTGAAGGGCGACATGGCCGCGCCGACGTCGCGCAGCAGCGTCACACGCGCTTTCAGGATATACGCGATCGGCCCCAGCGGCTTCACGGCTTGGGTCCAGACCGCGCCATGATAGCTGGGGTCGGGCGTGTTCAGCATTGGGAAGCGATCCGCATGCTTCTCCCAGTCGAAATTGCCGCCATCGACGATGATGCCGCCGATCGAGGTGCCGTGGCCGCCGAGATATTTCGTCGTCGACAGCATGCTGACCGCCGCACCATGCGCGAGCGGACGGCAGAGCACGGGCGACGCGGTATTGTCCATGATCAGCGGCACGCCGAGGTCTCGGCCGATCCGCGCCACTTCCGCGATAGGGAAAACGATGAGCTTCGGATTGGGAAGCGTCTCGCCGTAGTAGCAGCGCGTCCGGGAATCGGTGGCACGGGCAAAATTCTCGGGATCGGCCGGATCGACGAACCGGCACTCGATCCCCATCGTCCTCATCGTGTTGGCGAACAGATTCCAGGTACCGCCGTAGATATCGGTCGAGCAGACGAAATTGTCGCCCGCATGACAGATGTTCTGAACAGCGAACAAGGACGCCGACTGGCCGGAGCTGAGCGCGAGCGCGGCGACGCCGCCTTCAAGGGCGGCGACCCGCTCCTCGAGCACGGCTTGGGTCGGATTCATGATCCGCGAGTAGATGTTGCCGAGTTCCTTGAGCGCGAACAGATTGGTCGCGTGCTCGGTCGAATGGAACTGGTAGGACGTCGTCTGATAGATCGGCACGGCGACCGCCGTCGTCGCAGGATCGCTGCGATAGCCGGCGTGAAGCGCAATCGTCTCAGGGTGGCGGCTCTTCATCGACATCTGTCCCTCGCTGTCCGGAATTCGGGCGGGAAATCAGAAGCCGGTCTAGCGCTTCCTGTCCAGCTCCGCGTAACGGCGAAAGATGCCCATCTGATTGAACGGGATGCGGCGGGTCGATTCGAGATAGGCTCGGATCCGGGGTTTCTCGCCTATGAAATCATGAAGTTGCGAGACGCGCTTGAACCGTCGTTCCAATCGCTTCATCGCTTTGGGGAAAGCATAGCGCAGGCCTTCGACGATCTGGAAGAGCGACAGGTCGGCATAGGTCGTCCGCCTGCCGATGAGGTATCGGCCGTCGCCGTTCTGCACGAGGATGCCATCGAAATATCCGAGATATTTGGGCGCGCGATTCTCCAGGAAATCCTCGGCGCGCCGGCGCGCCTCGGGTTTCTGGTCCTCGTAATAGAGCGCGCTCGCGATCGGATGATGGGTATCGTGCACTTCCTGCACGAGGTCGGCGATCGTGAGCTGAAGCTGATGCGTCCACAATCGGCCGCTCTCCGCCGACGGCGCGAGCTTGTGACGATCGCCGAGGAACAGAAGGATGTTGGCCGTTTGACCGATGACCAATCGGCCGGCTCTGAGATAAGGCGGGGCGAAGGCGGGGTTCGCGACCTGCTGCGCGTCCATCATGCGGACGACGGCATCGTCGCCCCCGCCTTCGCTCTCCGCAAGGCGGGCGACATCGACATAATCGGCGCCCGCCTCCTCAAGCGCGAGGCGCACGAACTCTCCACGGCCTTGGATCTCGGCCCAATAGTAGAGCTCGTAGCGCACCTCGCCGGAAATCCGCGGCGCTAGTAGCGCGGCGGCGTGGTGGCGTAGCCACCCAGCGCGCCGGCGCCACCGCCGATCAACGCGCCAACAGCGGCGCCGCGGCCGCCGCCGGCCAGCCCACCTATCGCAGCGCCAGTGCCTGCGCCGAGCAGAGCGCCGCCAGCGGCGCGCTGACCCGGGTCATATGGGTCACTGCATGCCGATAGCGAGAGGGCGGCGACCATCGTGATCGCAGAAGTCGTCAGCAGCCGTTTCATTTTTCTTACTCCATACTGTTCTGGACATCAGTAGCCCGGGTAGTAGCGCGGCGGAGGTGGCGGAGGCGTCGTCGCATAGCCGCCGAGGGCGCCTGCGCCGCCGCCGATCAGCGCGCCAAGCGCCGCCCCATGTCCGCCGCCCGCAAGTCCGCCGATAGCCGCCCCGGTGCCTGCCCCCAATAGGGCGCCGCCCGCCGCACGTTGCCCCGGATCGTAAGGATCCGTGCAGGCCGATAGCGATAGCAGCGCGGCAAAACCGATTGCGGACGTCGTCAGCAGCCGTCCCATTCCTCCGCTCCGAAGTCGTTGTTCGTAACTGCGCAACGTGTCCCGGGACCGAGGGGTTCCGGACAAAACCCGTGCGCCACGACAATACCTCGCTCCCGCCCGATTCTTGCCACGGAACGTGCCAAGATTAAGTTGGAAGTAAGGTCCAGTTCGCTTATCCTGGAGCCCTAAACGAGTCGAGCGGCCGATCGGACTGTGACCGAGACGCGCTCTGGCCCTCACCCGGGGCTGATATCGGGGTATTTCAGGACCTCAGTGCGGCCGCTCCATGGCCGCTTTTTCTTTTTTTCGATCATCGACGCATGTCGCCACCGTAAACCCGCACATCGCGAGCGAGCCCAACATGTTTCCCGTGTTGCCCGCATAGCTCAACGACCTGACGCGGCCATCGACCATCGCAAAAGTCGTCCGGCAATATTCGTCGCCCACCAGATTGATGCCGCCGCCGATGATCGGCAGCGTGAGTCCGCTCTGACCGGTCTGCTCATTGTCGTATGTCATGTATTCGACTCGGTCCTGGACCATCGTCCGGTCGGGAACGCCAGCGCACTGCAATATCTCCGACTTCGGCGCGCCGATCAGCGCGGTGCGCGCCTTCTCGGCAACGTCCGAGCGGCCGATCGAGCAGCCGGCGCAAAGGATCGCGAGCAGCGGCAGGCCGCGCACTGCGAGCTACCGCGAGATCGATCGACCCGCCGTAATTCCCGCCACGAGGAAGACCAGGAAGATCACCAGGAAGACGAAAAAAAGAATCTTCGCGATGCCGGCGGCGGCAGATGCGATGCCGCCGAATCCAAGCAGTCCGGCGATCAGCGCAATCACGGCGAATATCAAAGCCCATCTCAGCATACCAATGCTCTCCCATCAGGGATTCTGACGGGAAACCTGGCAGGATGGGGCAGTGTTCCTATAGCCGGTCAACCAAAGATGCAGTAGCCGCCGTCGACGATGATGGTCTGACCGGTGATGTAGGCTGCTGCCGCGCTGGTCATGAACAGAACCGACCCGGCAACGTCCAGCGGCTTTCCGAGCCGACCCAACGGTGTCCGGGCGCGTGTCGGTCCGGTCCATTCGTCATTGTCGATCATCCAAGCCGTCATACCGCTTTCCGTCAGGCCGGCGGCAACTGCGTTCACGCGGATATTCTCTTTCGCCCAACGGATGGCGAGAGTCTTCGTCAACTGCACCAGCCCCGCCTTGGCAGCGCCATAGCCCGGCACTGTCTCGATTCCGAAAAACGAGGCCTCGGATGCGATGCCGATGACGCTGGCGCCGCCGGGCAGTTTGCTCTTGGCGAGCTTCGGCTGCAGCGCTTGCGCCAGGCGGTACGGGCTCAACAGATGCATGCGCACCGCCTTTTCGAAGATCTCGGGTTCGTACTCATGCTCACCCATGCCGCCGCCAACCCAGCCGATTCCGGCATTGTTGATCAATATGTCGACCGCCGGAACGAGCTTCGCAACGCGATCGACATCCGGATCGCTCGTGACGTCCAGCTGCAGATAACGAAACGCCCCGAGATCGCTCTTGTAGGAAGAGGCGTCCGGCTTGGTGCCGGTGATCGTAACCTTCGCTCCCGCGTCGCGATAAGCAAGCGCGCAGCCGAGCCCGATCCCGCTGGTTCCGCCGGTGACCAGCACCTCGGCGCCCGCATAATTGAAGCTCACATTCGGCCAGCCGGCCTTACCCTGTTCCATTCCTCACCTATTGGCGTTGCTTTGAATCGTTGGGTTTGCCCCGCCGCGCCGCGTCGAGCGCCGCCTGTCCGAGATTGCGGGCGACCTCAACGGAGAGATCGGGATTCTTGCGCAGCTCCTGGCCTCCGTCGGCGGCGAAGCTTTGTCCGGTCATCCACGACGATTCCGGGCCGGCGAGAAACCGCACGGCGGCGCCGATATCGTCGGGCTCGCCCGCGCGCCCGAGCGGATACTCGGCCACGAACTTCGCGAGCGTCTCCGCTTCCCAGAGATAGCCGGTGCGGCTGGTGCGCGTGAGGCCCGGCCGTACGGCATTGATACGGATTCCAGCCGAGCCCAGCTCCTCGGCCGCGGCTCTGACGAAATTCTCGAGGCCGCCTTTGGCGGTGTGATACGCCGAGAGATAGGCGAAGGGCAGCTTCCCGGCATTGGACGAGATGCAGACGATCGCGCCGCCCGGCTCCATCAGCGGCACCGCGTGACGCACGGCCATGAAGGTGCTGACCACATTGCGCTCGAACTGCCCGCGGAAAGCGTCCGCGTCGAGCATCATCAGCGGAACGAACCCGTTCCCGCCACCCACCGTCGCCACGAGAATATCGAGCCGGCCCAGCATGGAATAGGCGTGCTTGATCGCAGCTTCGACATCCGCCTCGATACAGGCATCTCCCGGATGACATTCGACACGCCCCTTCGGGATCTCCGCCAACAGGCGCGTGCGAGTCTCCTCGAGCGCATCCGCCCGCCGGCCCATCAACAGCACGGCGGCACCGTCGCGCAGCAGATGCTTGGCCGCGGATGAGCCGATCGCTCCGCTACCGCCGGTGATGATCGCGGCCTTGCCTTCGAGCTTCACGGGCGTCAGCCGCCCATCATCTGGACTTCGACCGTCTGCACCCAGTCGACCTCCAGATGCCGGCGCGAGAATTTCCACGCGCCGCTGACGCGTCGAAACTTGTCCTGATAGCGGATGAACATGTCGAACCGCATATGTTTGCCGTCCTTGTTGGGGCGGCTCATATGATAGGCGATACAATAGGTTTCGCCCTCGGCCGTATCGCCGTTCACGGTCACGGTCTGGTTCATCACGGTGTGCATCGTTTTGGCATACATGTCGTGCAGCATGCCGGGAATCTTGGCGAGATTTTCGCGTCCCGAGATCGTCGCCTGAGGCGAGACGACGACCGCGTCATCGGTGAAGACCGATGCGAATTGCTCGCCGTTGTTGCTGTCGCCGCCGCCCGCATACAGATAGGCGAGCCGCCGCATCTCCCATTCGTCACGCATCAGCGCATCGGTCAATTGAGTGCTCATTTGCCGTTCCTTCGAAGTTGGACCATGCGGTCGAGAAATGAATCGAAATCGGCCGGCCCGCGGCAGAACATGATCGGCAGCAGCTCGATCATCGTCACGCCGACTTCGGTGAGCGCGGGCACATTGGCCAAGGTGCGATCGAGATCGGGCGCGCCGTCGGGCTTGAAGGCAGCCTGTGGGATCGCGCGAACGGCCACGCTAGCCGGATCGCGACCGGCTGCCTTGAACGCCGCGCGCAGGCTCGCGATATGCGGCGCGAGCTTCTCGGGTCGCTGCTCCATGGGAATCCAGCCATGGCCGAGCTCGGCGATGCGGGCAAAATTCTTTTCGGTCGGCGCGATGCCGAACCAGATCGGCACGCCGCCTTTTTGCACCGGACGCGGATATTGGTGGATCTTGTCCAGTGCCACAGTGGTGCCGTCGAAGCTGACGGGCGCCTCGGTCCACAGCAGCTTGCAAACCCTGACCTGCTCCTCCAGCCGCGTATAGCGCCCCTCCCAGGGCACGCCTGAAGCGTCATATTCTTCCTTTTGCCAGCCGAGCCCGAGTCCGATCTCGACGCGGCCGCGCGACATGACATCCAGAGTGGCAAGCTGCTTGGCCAGCAGAACCGCCGGCCGCAAGGGCGCAATCAGCACGCCGGCGGACAGGCGGATTGTCTTCGTTACGCCCGCGACCGCAGCGAGAAAGGTGATGGGCTCGTACCAGGGATAGTCGAGCGGCGCCGGAAAGGGTCCGTAAGGATAATTCTCCGTGTGCTCGCCCATGACGACATGATCGGTGAGCGTAACCTGGTCGATGCCCCTCTCATCCGCGCGCCTGACCAGATCGAGGACGGCCGCGAAATCTCCATCGAACCATTGCTGCAGGCCGTATACCCCGATGGCGACCTTCGTCATCGCGCCTCCTTCCCTCCGATCGGCAAGGATATGTAGCCCGCACTGCGAAGGACGCGCAATCCGATGCTACAATGGCCGGAGCGCCGCCGCGAAAGCGTTTCAACGGATCGAGCCTGTACGCAAGGGCCGAGGGGGAGGTATGAAGTACGGAAAGGCTTTTTGTGTTCTCTTTTGCCTGGCCGCGATGAGCCGGCTTCCGGCCCTCTCCGCAGAGGAGCCCAGCCTGACCGGGCCGATAGCGGGCGGCGCTCACGGTCGGCCCTTCACCTCATCCCTCGCCGACCTGTCGGCGGCCGGTTATGTCGAACAGGAATATTTCATAGAAGGGACCGCCAGCGCCTATCGGAGCGACAGGCCCTTGACACCGGACGGGCGCTGGTCGGTTTCGCCGTCGCGACGGGCGCCGTTCAAGACCCGAATTCTCGTCCGGCGCCCCAGGGATCCGAAGAAATTCAACGGCACGGTCGTTGTCGAATGGCTGAATGTCAGCGGCGGCTTCGATGTCGACGCCGAATGGGGCTACGCCTATCCCGAGCTTATGCGGGAAGGTTTCGTCTGGATCGGCGTGTCGGCGCAGCATGCCGGTGTGATGGGCCCGCCGCTGCGGCCCGGATTTTCCCAACCGCTGACGCTCTGGGATGCGGCGCGCTATGGCTCGCTCTCGGTTCCGGACGATGATTTCTCCTATGACATCTTCAGCCAGGCCGCGCGGGCGGTCGGCCCGCATCGTGGAAAATCGTCGGTCGATCCGCTGGATGGGCTGGCGCCCGCACGCCTGATCGGCGTCGGCGTCTCCCAATCCGCCAACCGGCTGACGACCTATGTCGACGCGGTGCAGCCGCTGGCCCGCGTGCTCGACGGAATCCTGATCGGCTCGCGGATCGGAGCGCGCGGCGGAGCGGCGCCTCTCGCCGCCGACGTCCAGATGCCCGATCTCGTGCGCATCCGCGACGATCTGAAAGTGCCGGTCTTCGTCATCGAGACGGAGAGCGATGTCGCGACCGAGGCTGCGGCGCGAACGCCGGACAGCGCGAAATTCCGCCTTTGGGAGCTGGCCGGCACGGCGCACCAGAACAAATGGGCCGACGATTATTTCGGCGCCGAGATCAAGCGCGACCTCGGTGCCGCCGGCCTCGGCGGCTGCAACAGCCCGGTCAACGATCTGCCGACTCAGCATGTTGCCGACGCCGCGATTCACCTTCTCGATGTCTGGGTCAGGACAGGAAAGGCGCCGCCAACAGCACCGCTTGTGTCAGTCTCGGTGGATAATGCGCAACATGCGGTCACCATCGAACGCGACAAGGCGGGCAATGCCCTCGGCGGCCTGCGTCTGCCTGAACTTGCGGTTGCCGCGGCGCGTTACGCAGGCGTGGGAGATCCGCCGGACAGATGTCGGCTCGACGGCGTGGCAATCCCGTTCGACGAGGCGACATTAAAAGCGCTCTATCCGACTCACGAGATCTATGTCGCAAAGGTCAAAGCCGCGGTTGAAGCAGCGGAGAAGGCGGGCTATCTGCTTCAGCCGGAAGGCGCCGAGGAGATCGCGAAGGCCAAAGGAGCCGCAATCCCATAGTCCCGCCATAATCCACAGGCATACACGCCGTCGTCCGTGGAAGCGAGCATGGCCAAACTGAACGCGACGATCGTCGAACGAACCGTGCCCAGCCAGACGGTACGAGATCTGGCACTCGGAAGACTCGCCTTCGGGCCTTCAACGGTCGATCGCGCGAGATTCGCGGAGATGGGTTTCCAGGGCTGGCTCGATGACCAGCTCGCGCCCAATGGCGCCGATCCAGTCGCCGACGCGCGCATCCGTAAAGCGACACTCCATGTCAAATACGGTTCGAACCCGGCCAACGATTATCCGCCCGTCGACGAAATGCGGCCGCTACGGACGATCGATCAACCCATAGAAGCGACTTGGAAACTGCTCGACCCCGACCCCAAAGTGGTGCCGCCGCCGGAAAAGGGTTGGCCGCGCATGGAGGTATCGGCGGCGACGCTTATCCGCGCCGTCTATTCGCGCTGGCAGCTCCGCGAGGTTCTCGTCGATTTCTGGCACAATCATTTCAACGTGAACGCCGTCGGCGACCAGGCCGTCAACGCCGCGCTGCCGACCTATGATCGCGACGTCATCCGTAAGCACGCGCTCGGAAATTTCCGGGTGTTTCTCGAAGCGGTCGCAACCTCGGCCGCGATGCAGATCTATCTCGACAACCGCTCATCGCGCGCCGGCAACGCCAATGAGAATTACGGGCGCGAATTATTCGAGCTGCACACGCTTGGACGCGACAATTACTTCAACGCCATTTACGACAAATGGCGCAAGGTACCCGGCGCGCTGCAAGGCAAGCCGATCGGCTATATCGACCAGGATGTCTATGAAGCCGCACGCGCCTTCACCGGCTGGACGATCGAAGATGGCAGCGGCGTCGGCCCCGGCCAGTCTCTGCCCAAGACCGGCAAGTTCACTTATGTCGAATCCTGGCACGACAATTATCAGAAGCGCGTGCTCGGCACCGAGTTCGATCCGTTCCAGGCGCCGATGGCCGACGGCCGCAAGGTGCTCGACCTCGTCGCGCGCCACCCGGCGACCGCTCGGTATATCTGCTTCAAGCTCTGCCGCCGGCTGGTGTCGGACAATCCACCGGAGAGCCTCGTGCTTGCCGCCGCCGACATCTGGAAGGCGAACCAGAAGAGCCCGGACCAGATTGCTCGGACCGTCCGCTTCATCGCGAGCAGCGCGGCCTTCGAGAACAGCCGCGGCGCCAAGGTGAAGCGCCCGCTCGAGACGGCGGCGAGCTTCATCCGCGCGACCGGAATCGATTTCTCGCCGACCGAAGGATTGATCAACGAGCTCGGGGCCGGCGGACAACGGCTGTTCGGGTGGGGACCGCCGACCGGCCACCCCGACACCCGCGACTATTGGATCTCCACCAATGCCATGCGGCATCGATGGGCCCTCATTCTGGGCATCGCCGACAACTACTGGCAGACGGGAATATTCGATCCGACAGCCGCGATGGGCGAGAGCCTGCCGCCCGCGCTTGCCGTCGCGCATTTCTGGCGCGAGCGATTGCTCCCCGACGCCGGTCCGGAAACCGCCGAGCGCGTGCTGGCCGCGATGAACATCGCCCCGAGCCGGCGTCCGGACGGCCCCAAGGATCCAAAGGCCCCCTTCCGGCACATCGTCGCCGCCTTGGCGATGGCGCCGGCCTTCCAAGTGCGGTGAGGCGGAAATGCTTCAGACGCGTCGAGATTTCCTGAAGGCAGCCGCCATCGCGGGCACGATCGCGCCGCTGTCCGGCGTCCGCGACCTCGCGTACGGAGCGGACAGCTCGCGCGACAAGGTCCTGGTCGTGCTCTTTCTGCGCGGCGGCTGCGACTCGCTGAATCTCATCGGACCGTGCAACGATCGGAACTATGTCGAAGACCGAATCGCCCCGCTTCGCGTTTTGGATAGCGGCGACAAGCCGGGTATTTCGCTCGCGAATGGCCTCGACCCGGCGATCGATTTCCGCCTTCATCCCGCAGCCGCACCCCTCGGCGATCTCTACAAGCAAGGACATCTCGCCATCGTCCATGCGGTCGGCCTATCGAACGAGACGCGGAGCCATTTCGTCGCTCAGGATCTGATCGAGCGCGGCGCGGTGAGCGACGCCGGTGATCAGAGCACCGGAGCGAAATCTTCCACGCCGATCGAATCCGGCTGGCTCGCCCGCTATGCGAAGCTGGTCGGGCTCGACAATGCCGGGCCGAAAGCCGTGCCGGTCCTCTCCGCATCGAACGCCGTCGACAAATCGCTCGAAGGCTTTGGTGCCGCGCTTGCCATCCCCGACCTCGCGGGTGGGGTCGGTTTGGCGGGCGGTGAGCAAGCGCGGGCCGTGCTTTCGGCGCTCTATGCGGATCAGCCGGGCGATATCGCTGAAGCCGGACGCCTCACGCTCGCCAAGTTCGCGACGGTGGATGCGGGCGTTCCCAAGGGACCTGACGGCAAGCCAATGCCCTATCATCCGGAGGGCGGCGCCAATTATGACGAGGGCGGAGAGAGCGCAGGCCGTGGTCTCGCGGCGATCGCCCGCATCATCAAGATGGATATCGGCCTCAGGGTGGCTTCGGTCGATATGGGCGGTTGGGACACCCATCAGGGGCAGCAATATCGCTTCGGGGTCCTCGCCACCCAGCTCGGCCGCAACATCGCCGCCTTCTGGAACGATCTCGCCGCCTATCATGACCGGCTGGTGCTGGTGACGATCAGCGAATTCGGCCGGCGGCTCAGATCGAACAAGAGCAACGGCACCGACCATGGCCATGCCGGGGCGATGCTGGTGCTCGGCGGCCGCGTCAATGGCGGCCGCATGTACGGAAAATGGCCGGGCTTGGCGACGCCGGCGCTCGACCGGGCTGTCGATCTCGCCGTGACCACCGACTACCGCGCCGTCCTGGCGGCGGTAGCCGGCTCCGGCCTTCCGTCGCAACGCGTAGCGCAACTCTTCCCTGGCTATGCTCCCGGGAGCCCGCTTCCCATCCTGCGCATCTGAGGCCGCCTTGCGTCGACGCGCGAAAAGTTTTTCCCTCCATCGTGTAGCAGGGCTTTCCCCACTTGCATTCCTCTCTCAAGTCGAACCCGGATAGAATCCTTTGCAACGCGGCAATCTCGGCCTGCCACTGCTCTCGATATGCCATCTCCATGCTGCACCTCTGTTGACAGATGAGAACAAATAGAGTACATATGTGATCTCCTGAACGCGGGGAATTTGGACCTTCAACCGACGCCGCAAGTGGCTATTGGTAACTACGTGGACAGAACTGTTCGTACGGCGCTTGTTAACTTTTTTGACGGTTTGAGAATTCCGATAGCTCCAGGGTCCGCCATACGTGTCAACAGCAGGGCGTATGATTCTGGGGACACACCGCCCTCCTTCCGGCTTCCCGATGCGCGGGTCGGAAACTTCGCTTTCGACACCTCATTGCGTGCGAAATCTTATTCAGACAGCCAAATAAAAAGGATTTTTCAATGCCGATTTCGCGCCCGCCCGATCCCGACAACACGGACGGCAACACCAAGGCTGGACGGAAGCTTATTCGCGAAATGGAAGACATTCTGAAGAGCACCTCCAAGCCACGAGCATCGAAATAGGGATGCGGGATCGCCCCCGGACTGAATGGATAAGAACGTGCCGTCGGCGTACGGACGGAGAATGATCATGCGATATAGACCTTATATCCCGCAGGATGTGGGGGAGCTTTGGGACAAGCTGGGCTCTATGATGCTCAGTGCGCCACTCTTCAAGGACAGAGCTGGCTTTTTCCCACAAATGAATATCGAGACGGAGTTCTTTGCGCTTAACGAGGGCCTGCAGGTCATTCGCAAGAAGCTCGGTGAAGAGCGTTACGCGACGCTGCGAGCTATGTCGGACCAAATGAGAGCCCTGTTCGAATCCGATCCCGACAACACGAACGGTGGCACCAAGGCTGGACGGAAGCTCATTCGCGAAATGGAGGACATTCTGAAGAGCACCGCCAAGCCACGAACATCGAAATAGCGATACGGTTTCGACCGCTCGGACAAAATGGACGAGAAGATGTCGTCAGAAGCCGACCGGCGGGAAGGTTGCGATCCGTCCGGCTCTCAACCATGAACGACCAGCACATATTGTCCGGCTCGCGCCGCGCGACCGTAAAACGCCTTGAGGCCGTTGAAAATCGGAATGAGAATCGCATCGAGAACGTCGGGCTCTTCTTCGGTCCACAGGATGCCGGCGACGTCGAAGTCTTCCATCGCTTGCGGATCGAAGTGCGCGCGCATGTCCGCTTCCGTGATCCGGTCTAGGGCAGCGGTTAGATTCGCAACTTCCGTCGGAACGAAAACACGGCCGCCATATCCGAGTTCAGCGAGCCGTGCGTCTCTGGGCCCGCGCCCCTCGATGGCGATGAGCGCCGGGTCGTCGGGCATCAGTTTCGTGTCGACCAGTTCGATACCCAATTCCGACGCCTCCCGCGCTTTGGCAGCCTCCCACGCCAGCTTGTCAGGTTTCTCTGCGCCGTCCTTACGCCGCATGAGGGCGAACTGGACCGCTTCGTGCTTCTGCTCCTCGCGCGCCTTGGCGGACAAAAGCCATGAAAGGGCCTGCCAGTCTTTGTCGATAAACAACAATTCGGCCTCCGCGGGACCAGCGTTTCTCGGCAGCGCGCAGAAGAGGTCCGGATCCGTTTGCAAGGCCCCGAGCAGGCTCCCGTCGACGCGGGCATGGTAGGAAACGATGCTCATGCTTGATTCCGAGCTGGTGGATATTGATTTCAGCGAGAATCGATGGCCAGCAAAGGCACTTTGATCGACCTATATTTGCCTTATATTCTTTTCCTTTAGGCTCAAAAATAGTCAAGCCTTCAGCCGATCGATCGATGCCGATCGACCTTCCCGCGATTGCCGGCGCGTTGGGTCCCACATATTGGATCCCGATCATTTACGTGCCGCTGCTGATGATCACGCATGCCACCGCATTCTATTTGCTGGCGCGCGCCCAACTCCAAGCGGCTCGAGCCTAGGCCGAACGCAACTCACCTTCGTGACCACGAGCTCGATATTGCCGTCCGCCATGGAAAGGATGCTGCCTCCCTTGCAACTTCGGGAGCGCCAGACGCAATCCACGAAGGGCGATATGGACTTGCGATTTTCAAATACTAAGAGCACCGGCCCGATCCTGCCGCTCACCCGCCCGCCAGGTGCCTGACGACGCCCTCGGCCGCGCCGACAAACAGCAGAAGGCACGCCGTCGATTGGACGAAAAAGCCGGGCAACCGCTTCTCGACGGCCTTCGTGTAGCCCGTGAAATAAAGGACACGACCCACGATCCACACGACACCGAGCGCCGCTGCCCCGATGTCGCTCAAGTAAAATGCGCAGAGCCAGAGCGGCGCCAGAAAGGTCGGCATCCATTCGAGCGTATTCGCGTGCACCCGGAAGACGCGTTCGAAATCGGGATTCCCCGTCGTCGCCGGAAGGGTGACGCCATATTTGCCGTGCGCCACGGCGACGCGCGTCGCGAGAAAGAAATAGAGCGCCACGACAAGCAATGTAACGATAGCGGTGTAATTTGGCAGCATGACGGCCTCCAATGAAAGACTTCAAGGGTGGATCCGCCGCTGAGACGTACGGATTTCCTTGGGTTCTTTCTCTTTTCGGGCTCGGGTGGCGTCACCGCGAGCGAGTTTGTCCATCGGGGACCAGAGCGCCTGGTCCCGGCTCTTCCAGCCATTCTCCAATCCGTGCCCGCGCCGATTGGACAGCGGTCACATTGTGGTCTTCGGCTCCCGACTTCCCATTCTCCCGGAGAGCGCAGCCCAGCCTTGCCGGGCTCGCTAGGCAGACATCAGGACAGTCGGGATTGTTGGGACCGGCCTTCCGGCCGGGCGCCGCGCCGCTCATAGGAGCGGCCGTCGCGCAGCAGCTGGAAGGCGATGGTCAAAAGTCGGCGCGCGGTTGCCACCTTGGCCGGGTTGGTGCCTTTGGTCGCTTTCAGGCGCTCGTAGTACGCTTTCAGATCCGGATCGGTGGCAACCGCTGGCGCCACCGCCTCGACGAAGGCCCAGCGCAGCCATTTGTTGCCCTGCTTGATGATCCGGCCGTGGAAGGTCTTGCCGCCCGACGAATAGGTGGAGGGGACCAAGCCGGCATAGGCCGCCAGCTTGCCGGCCGAGCGAAACCGGCCAATGTCGTCGATCTCGGCGTCGATCAGCCGGGCGAAAAACTCGCCAATGCCGGGCAGCGTCTTCAGCCGCCTCACATTGGCGTTGCCCTTGCTCTGCGCCTTGATCGTCGCTTCGCTCTCCTTGATCCGGGTATTGAGATCGCCGATCAGCGCCAGGCTGCGGTCGACCTGGATGCGATCGAGTTCGCTCACCGCGACCTCGGCCAGCTGCTTGCGCCCCGCCGTCCCGAACAGGTCGGTCAAAGGCTTCAGCTTGGCCCGCTCTTCCGGGTAGCGGTCGAACAGCGTCACGATCCGGTTCTTCACCATCGTGCGCAGCCGCACATAGAACATCCGCTCCCGCAGCGCCGAGCGCGCCTCTCGAGCGCGCAAGCTCGGCGCGTGCGCCGCGGGGATCAGGTCCGCCCGTAGCAGATGCGACAGGATCGTCGCGTCGATCTTGTCCGTCTTGATCTTGGCGTCCGCGATCGCCTTCACCTTCAGCGGATGGGCCAGCACGACCTCGTCGCAGAGCTCGTCCAGCCAGTCGAACATCACCGTCCAGTTGCGCGTCGCCTCCAGCACCGCGTGCGCGTTCGCCGCAAACGGCGACAGGAACCCGGCGAGCGAGCGACGATCGTTCCGCACTCGCCCCGATCGCAACGTCTTGCCGCCCGTGTCCTGCACGACAATGTGGCTGTAGGCTTTGTGATAATCGACGCCGATATGGTAGTCGTAAGACATGGATGCACTCCGGGGTTCGTTGAGTCCGCAAACCCACGGTAACCCACTTCCAACGGAGTGCATCCGCCCCGCCAAAGCGATCATCAAAACCGCTCCGCCCTCTCAATGGAGACGTCGTCCGCTTTCATACCGCCTCCC
>DATGMP010000155.1:0-6814 GCA_035293565.1 Alphaproteobacteria bacterium
TCGTCGACCTTCAGACCGCGATCAATCGATACCTCGCCGAGCACAACCAGGCCCCAAAGCCATTTACATGGACCAAAGATGCCGACACGATCATCGCCGCCGTCAAACGCGGACACCAAACGTTAGATTCGATCCACTAGGGCCTATGTGAGGTCCGACCGGTTCACCCGTTTCACAAGCGCCGACTGCTTTTCAGCGTCATTGATCAAGATCGCGGGAAGATCGACAATCGGCGCAAGGCGCCCCATCCGGCGGGTCTGCCTAGACCGCAATTGGTTTGGCGCCATCCTTGGAGGGGAAGAGGATGAAGACGCTTTCAATCGCGATTCTCTTCGCTTCAGCGCATATGGCTCTCATCGCGGGAACCGCGAACCGCGCGACGGCCGCCGATGCCGTTCAGATCGATGCCGACGACATCGGCGGCGTGGTCGCTGGGCCCAAGGGGCCCGAGGCCGGCGTCTGGGTCATCGCCGAAACCCGAGATCTGCCGACCAAATACTCGAAAATCGTCGTTACGGACGATCAAGGCCGTTATGTCCTGCCAGACCTGCCGGCGGCCAATTACGAGATCTGGGTGCGCGGCTACGGTCTCGTCGACTCTCCCAGAGCGAAATCGCCCCCCGGCAAGATCGTCGATCTGACGGCAATCACGGCTCCGGATGCGCGAGCCGCCGCGCAATATTACCCGGCCGATTATTGGTACGCGATGCTGCAGGTGCCGGCGGAAAGCGAGTTCCCCGGGACCGGCCCCCAAGGCAACGGCATCTCGCCGGCGATCAAGAGCCAGTCGCAATGGATCGATCGAATGAAGACCTCAGGCTGCCAGCCTTGCCACCAGCTCGGCGACAAGGCGACACGCGAACTGGAGCCGCAGCTCGGCACCTTCTCGAGCTCCGTGGAGGCCTGGAACCGGCGGCTCAAATCGGGTCAGGCCGGCGCCTACATGTCCATGATCATCGCGTCATTCGGCAAGGACCGCGCGCTTGGCATGTACGCGGACTGGACCGACCGCATCGCGAAGGGCGAGATCCCGAGCGCGGTACCACCGCGCCCGCAAGGCGTCGAGCGCAACATCGTCATCACCAACTGGGATTTCGGCGAGCCGGACAAATACATCCATGATTCGATCTCGACCGATAAGCGCCACCCGACGGTCAACGCGAACGGCCCTATCTACGGGTCGAGCGAAGTGAGCTCGGACAGAGTCGAAATACTCGATCCCGTCCACAACACGGCATCCTCTCTCATCGTCCCGGTTCGCGACGCCGATACGCCGTTTGCCTCGACGCAGACATCGCCGGAACCCTCTCCCTATTTCGGCGCATCTCCCATCTGGACCGGCAAGTCGAACGTCCACAACATCATGCTCGACGAGACCGGCCGCGTCTGGCTCACCTCCACGATCCGTCCATCGCCGAATCCGGCCTTCTGCAAGCAAGGCTCAGACTTGCCGTCGGCCAAGCTCTTCCCGCTGGAGAAGAGCGACCGGCAGCTCAGCATGTACGATCCCAAAACGGGGAAGTTCACGCTGATAGACCTTTGCTTCGGCACGCATCATCTGCAATTCGCGGAGAACGGGACTCTCTGGTTCAGCACTCCGGGCGGCGACGTCGCCGGGTGGTTCGACGTGAAGCAGTTCGACAAGACACACGACGCCGAGAAGGCGCAAGGCTGGACGGCACTTGTGCTCGATACCGATGGCAATGGGAAGCGCGACGAGAATTACGTCCAACCCGATGGCAAGGTCGATCCGACGAAGGACAAGCGCATCCGTGCCGGCTTCTACAGCGTGATCGAGAACCCGGTCGATCACTCGATCTGGGGCTCCTATGTTGGTTTTCCCGGCGGGCTCGTGCGACTGGACCTCGGCTCCAATCCACCCTTGACGACGATCGCCGAATATTACGAACCACCCTTCGGCAATCCGAAAGCGCCGATTCAGGGCTACACGCCGCGCGGTATCGATGTCGATCGCAACGGAGTGATCTGGACGAATCTTTCGGGCAGCTCGCATCTTGCGAGCTTCGATCGGCGCAAATGCAAAGGGCCTCTGAACGGACCGGCTGCGACCGGCCAACAATGTCCCGAAGGCTGGACGCTGTATCCCCTTCCCGGCCCGCAATTCCGCGATGTGAAGGAATCGGGCAGTGCCGGGTCGACTTATTATGTTTGGGTCGATCAGTTCGACACGTTCGGCTTGGGTGCCAATGTTCCGATCGCGATGGGCAACGGATCGGACGCGCTCTATGCGTTGCTGCCGAACACCGGCAAGTTCGTAACGCTTCGCGTTCCCTATCCGATGTCCTTCTTCGTCAAGGCGATCGACGGGCGCATCGACGATCCGAACGCCGGCTGGAAGGGCAAAGGCCTATGGACGAGCTCGGGCACGCGAGCGCCATGGCACATTGAGGCCGGCCTCGGCGAGAAGCCGAAAGTGACCAAGTTCCAGCTTCGCCCGAATCCGCTGGCGCACTAGCCAAGACTTCATAAGCGAACGAGCTAATCAGCGAGGTCCAGAGTTCTTCGGCTCTTCGCTTCGATCCGCCGTTCGACTAGCGGCGCTGCGTGCGGAGATCCGCGCCTTCATTACGGGCATATTTCCGCTCTCATTGCAATGAGACGCTGACTTTATGCAGCGTCCCGGTGAAGGAGAACGGGACTTCATAGTCATCATCGATCGGCGTGCCTGTGTCCTCGCCGATATCGAATCCCTCATCCAACGCCTGGATGATCCCAATCGTCGTGCGGTCGATCCGGCCATCGGCCAACGCCTTGCCGTCCGACAACAGCGTCGCGGTCCCGCCCTTACCGAGACCGCCGCCATCGTATTTGAAGCGTATGGCCAGAAGATGGTGCCCGGCGGGAACACGCTCCGGAGAGCGCACGGCATACTGAGCCATATTGAAGAAATTATAATCATAAACGAGCTTGCCGTCGGCCAGATAGAAACCGAACCCGCCGAAACGGCCGCCTTGCGTCGCCAGCATGCCGTTGGCGCCATGGTCCGGAATGTCGACATCGGCCGCAATCTCGAACGAACGGTTCTGCATCACGGGCGCGGTTCCCTCAGGCACTTTCAGCGTTCCGGGGTAGAAGACGAAGTGCTTCTGATCCGCATTCATGTTGGTTACCCCCATAAATGCACCCCGGTGAATCGGGAGCACGTGATTACGCGCGGCCTCCGCCCAGAAGAGATCCCGGAGCTCGCGAAGCTTGCGCGGCTCCTTGGCGGCGAGATCGTCGGCTTCACTATAATCATGAGAGATGTCGTAGAGCTCCCAGCGTCGGTCCTCGAGGTCGTCGGGATGCTGCGTGGCGATCATTCCCGCATTCGGCAAGGGCGTCGTCGCCGCGACCCAGCCGTCATGATAGATCGCGATATTCTCGGCGATTTCGAAATACTGGGTCGTGTGGGTCGAAGGCGCGGTCGGATGGTCGAAGCTATAGACCATGCTGCTCCCTTCGATCGGCAACTGCGCGACACCGTTGATCGCATCCGGCGCCTCGACCTTCGCAGCTTCGAGAATGGTCGGCATGATGTCGATGACGTGATGAAACTGGGGACGGTTGGTGCCCTTGTCTTTGATTCCGACCGGCCAGGAGATGACCATCCCGTTTCGCGTGCCGCCGAAATGCGATGCGACCGCCTTCCACCATTGGAAGGGCGTATCCATGGCGTGGCCCCACCCGACTGAATATTCATTGCGCGCCTTGGGACCGCCCATCTCGTCCAGATGCTGCTTCAGAAAGGCGATCTCTTGCGGCACGACATTCATCAACGCCTCGTCGTTCAGCGAACCGTTTAGCCCGCCGAGGCTGCTCGCGCCGTTGTCGCCCTGGATGTAGATGATGATCGTGTTGTCGAGCGCGCCGACTTCCTTGAGCGTATCGATGATGCGGCCGATCTGATAATCGCAATGCGAAAGCGCCGCGGCATAGACCTCCATCTCATGCGCATAAACCAGCTTCTGGTCGGCCGACAGTGAATCCCAGGCTGGGATCGTATCCTGACGCGGGGTGAGCTTCGTGTCGGGCGGCACGATCCCGAGCTTCTTCTGGCGCTCGAAGGTCTCTTCGCGAACCTTGTCCCAACCCTGGTCGAACTTGCCCTTGAACCTCTGGATCCAGTCCTTCGGCGCCTGATGAGGCGCATGCGAGGTGCCGGGCGCGTAATAGACGAAGAAGGGCTTGTCGGGCGCGACGGATTTCTGTTGGCGGATCCAGCCGATTGCATGATCAGCGAGATCCCGGTCGAGGATGTAGCTGGGATCGCCGTGCGGCGGCTCGATCGGCTTGGTGCCTTCGACCAGGGCCGGCGCGAACTGGTCGGTCGCGCCGAAGATGAAGCCGTAATAATATTCGAATCCCATATGGGTCGGCCAATGATCGAACGGTCCCGATTGGCTCCGCTCCCAAGTCGGCGTCAGATGCCATTTGCCGAACATGGCCGTGTTGTAGCCGTTGCCCTTCAGGATCTCGGGCAACGTGCCGGCGCTCCGCGGGATGACGCCGACATAGCCCTCATAACCGTCGGCGCCCTCGGGCACGGTGGCCATGCCGACCAGATGGTGGTTCCGGCCGGTGAGCAAGGCCGCGCGCGTCGGCGAGCAGACCGCCGTCGTGTGGAATTCCGTGTAGCGCAGCCCATCCTTTGCGAGCGCGTCCTGTGTCGGCGTCGGGATCGGCCCGCCGAACGTGCTGCCGGCCGCGAAGCCTACATCGTCGGTCATAATGAGAAGCACGTTGGGTGCCCCTTTCGGCGCCTCGATACGCGCCGGCCAGTGCGGCGGCGATGAATCCTGCGGCGTCCGGCCCGCGAAGCCGACATAGGGCTGCTCGGGCTTGGGGAGCACATTCTGAGCCGATGAGGGAGAGCTCGAAATCGAGCCCGCAACCGCGCAAATCGTAACGATCAGGCCGTATTTGCGTGTCATCGACCCCTCCCCGCCTGCGGCGAAACCGCAGCCTCCGCGATTCATTGCGGGGAAGTATACGCGAATGACGGAATTATCGGAGCAATTCGACGACTTCGATCAGATGCCCCTCCACATCCCGGACGAAGGCCACTTTCACCCCATGCTCGGGCGCCGTCTTGATGTCTTGCGCGACGGAGCCGCCAGCCGCACGAGCGCGGTCGACGAAACCCGATAGATCGGGCGTCATGAAGCCCAGAATGGTTTCGCCGGCTGCAGGCTTCGGTGAATCCGTAAAGCTCAGCAACACGAAGGTGCCGGCATTGGGCGCCGTCGCGTTGAAGAGAATCTCCCGGATGGTGCGCCCGTTGATTTCTGATTCGACTCGAGTCCGCTCGACCAGGCCGCAGACGGATTTATAGAAGGCCGCGGATTTCTCGAGATCGCCCACGACCAGCTTCGTGAAACCGAAATGATCGGCCATGTGAACATCCTCCCCTTTGACGGGCGTCGGCCGGGCATGCCTGCCGACGCCCGGGACGTCATGACCTCAGGACCGTCCCACTGCGCTTCGGAACGCGCTGACCAGCGGTCGCATGCCGGCCTCCGCTTCGCGTTCATTCGTGGCTCGCGGGTTCCAGGGGATGGAGAAGTCGGTGACGCCGATCTCGTACAGTGCCGCCACACCTTCCATGGAACGGGGGATGTCCACCTCTCCGCCGGCGGTCCTCACGACAGGCACCGATCCGTTCACCCGCAGATTCTCGACGTCGCCCCCCGCTTTCGCCAAAGCATCCTTCAGCCGCGGCAGCGATTCCTTGAGATTCGCTGCGTCGGCACCCCAGGGGATCCATTTCGGGCCATATTTGACAAGGCGGCTCACCGTGCTGCCGCGAAGCGTCCCACTGATCCAGATGGGGACGCCGCCCGGCTGGAGGGGCTTCGGGCCTTGATGGATCGCCTCGAAGGTGAGCTCCGGTGAGTGGAAGGCAGCCCTTTGTTGGGTCCAGAGCGTGCGGCAGACATCCAGCGTATGCTCCAGCCATCGCCCGCGCCCTTCGAACGGAAGGCCGGCGGCATCATACTCGGCACGCTGCCAGCCGACGCCGACGCCGATATCCACCCGGCCTCCGGTGAGGACATCCAAGGTTGCAAGAGTCTTGGCCAGCACCGCCGGACGCCGCAGCGCCGCCAAAAGGATCTGGGTGCGGAACTTGATATTCGAGGTCATTCCGGCGACTACCGCAATTGTCGTGATCGGCTCCAGCCAACTGCCGTCCGGTCCGGTCGGCTGTTTGCCCCCCGCAGTGCCTCCGACCTCCGGTTTGGCGTATTCTTCGAGCTCCTCGCCGAACACGACATGGTCCGAGACTTGCAACCGATCGACGCCTGCCGCATCGGCTGCCCGGGCGAAGGCGAACATCCCCCCCCAGTCGGCCCGCTCCTCCGCGGAGAAATTGCACAAATGCATGGACAATTCTGCTTGCACTGATCGCGCCATGATGACTGGCTCCCCTATCTGCCGTGTCTGATCTCGAAGAGAATGAACCATTGGTGGCTTCGCCGCGTCAGGTCAACTCCGGCTTGACGGAAAAGTCGCGTGCGAATCGAGGCCGCTGTGCTCGGCTCCCGTCCCCGACCGAGCGCGCGATAGTGCTCACGCCAACTTATGAGGCTTTCCGACCTATCGCGCGATCTGCTCCGGCGTCCGCCCCACCTGATCGGCCGTACCCAGGCCTGCGAGTCGGCTCCGAGCGACCAGTGTCGCTAGCTTGTAAAGATGTCCGGTTTTTGTAGCTCATGATCTGTCCGCTTCGTTTTTGCTTCTTTCTCCGGGGGGCATGCCCCCCGGAGAAAGAATTGCCGGCGTGGAGGCGTGTCACGCGGCTTGCCCGATTGTC
>DATGMP010000156.1:0-3236 GCA_035293565.1 Alphaproteobacteria bacterium
AGAGCCAAGCCGCCGGGTCAGAGGATACTTGTGCGAGCAGGCACGTCACAAAGTCCTGGCGACTAGTGTCGAAAAATCGCGCGTTGAAGGTGAAATAGAGGGCATGATCTATTCGGCTTGGCTCGCGGACATAGACCCGAAACGAGGTGAGGCGGCCTTGCGAGCTGCAATAAAACGCTTGCCTGCTGCCCTGTTCTTGAGAATCAGTCTCGCCAGCCATTTCCTAACGCGCGTCTATTGGAGTCATTGGAAGAAGGAAGACCGTCTGCTGTTGCTAGACGCTGCCGAAGAGACGATCCGACCTGGCCAGTTCCGCTTAGATAAAGGCAAGATTAAGAGAACTATCGAAAACGCCGAATCACCAGAAAACAAACCTCTTTAGGTTCGCCACCGTAGCGCACTAGTACCGCTGCACAGAGGTTTTGACCGTTTGACTTTGTAGCACCGGCAGGTCCTTGGGGTCGACGAGGACGGTAATAGTGCGGGCGAGGCCGGGCTGGCGTCGAATGAGGCCTTGGCGTTCGAGGGTGAGGATCATCTGGTGCACGGACGGCGGCGTGACGCGGAAGTGGCGTTGCAGGTCGGCCTCGGCAGGCGGGCGGCCCATGACCTGCGTGTAAGCGTAGATGAAGGCCAAATATTGACCCTGCTTTTCGGTGAAGTTGGGCGCGGATAAGGGGCGACATTCGCGCCGATCGTGATTCATCTGTTGTGCCCTCAACGTCTGGGGGGCAGCGATGAATGTACGGTACCGGGTCGAGCTGAGCGAGGTCGAGCGCGACGAATTGACGGCGATGCTGAGCGGCGGCACGCATCCGGCGCGCAAGCTCAAGCGGGCGCAAATCCTGCTCGCCGCCGATGCCGGCGTAAAGGACGAGGATATCGCGGCAAGCCTGGGCGTCGGCGGCTCGACGGTCTATCGGACCAAGCGCCGCTTCGTCGAAGGCAATTTGCCGGCGGCGCTGAGCGAGGAGCCGCGGCCCGGGGCCGCGCGCAAGCTGACCGGCAAGGAAGAGGCGCTGCTCGTCGCCACCGCCTGCTCGAAGCCGCCCGAGGGGCGAGCCCGCTGGACGCTCGAGCTGCTCGCCGGCGCCATGGTCAAGCTGACCGAGCACGCGGCGCTGTCGCGCGAGACCGTGCGGCGGCGCCTGGCCGAGAACCAACTGAAGCCATGGCGCAAGGACATGTGGTGCATTCCCCAGGTCGACGGCACCTATGTAGCGCGGATGGAGGATGTGCTCGACCTCTACGCCGAGACCCCCGACCCGCTACGACCGGTGGTGTGCTTCGACGAGAGCCCGACCCAGCTCATCGGCGAGGTGCGCCAGCCGATCCCCGCCGCGCCGGGGCAGCTCGAGCGCTATGACTATGAGTATCGCCGCAACGGCACGATGAACCTCTTCGTCTTCCTCGACGCCCACCAGCCGTGGCGTGCCGTCAAGCTCACCGAGCATCGTGCCAATCGCGACTTTGCCGAATGCATGCGCGACCTCGTCGACACCCACTATCCGCAGGCCCAGCAGATCCGGGTCGTGCTCGACAACCTGTCGACCCACTCCGCCGGCGCGATCTACGAAACCTTCCCGGCGCCGGAAGCCCGACGCATCTTGCGGCGCCTCGACTTCCATTACATCCCAAAGCACGCCAGCTGGCTCAACATGGTCGAGATCGAGATCGGCGTGCTCCGCAGCCAGTGCCTCGATCGCCGCATCGGCGAGCGTGACCAGCTCGTCGCCGAGATCGCCGCTTGGCAGCGCCAGCGCAACCAGGCCGGCGCGCGCATCAAATGGATGTTCACAACCGAGCGAGCCCGAACCAAAATGGCCCGCGCTTATCCAGCGGTCCCCAACGAGTCATAATCACTGTGCAGCGGTACTAGTGCCACTCAGGCCCACTTGGGGCGACCTCAACGCGAAGCCGGGCGGCTAGTCGGCTGCACGGCGTCCAGCCCAGCGTCATGCCACCGAGGGCCGCACATGGAACTTGCTCGCCGTCGCTTCCGCGTAGCGCCGCAGAAAGTGTAGGAAGCGCGGTCAGAGGCCGTTTCGAAACTCGATATTGATGCTGGATGGCCGGGGCGAGGCGTGATTCCAAACGGTTGTCGAAGCCAGTTTGGGCAGCCTCATGTGGACCCCGACCACCCGGCGCGAGCATAGCCGGGAGCATCTGCGTTACGGAAGCGATCTGACCGATGCCGAATGGGAGATCATCGCGCCGTTCCTGCCGCCGCCGCGCCAGACGGGGCGACCGCGAGACTGGCCGATGCGCGAGATCATGAACGCGATCTTCTACGTGCTGCGCTCGGGCTGCCCGTGGCGAATGGTGCCGAACTGCTTTGCGCCGCCGAGCACCGTCTATCGCTGGTTCGCCCGCTTGCGCGAAGATGGCGTGTTCGAGACCATCAACCATCACCTGCTGATGCGCGACCGCGAGCGGGTCGGGCGGCAAGCGAGCCCGTCGGCGGCGGTGATCGACAGCCAGAGCGTCAAAACGACGGAGGCGGGCGGTCCGCGCGGGTATGATGCCGGCAAGAAGATCAACGGCCGCAAGCGCCACGCCATGGTGGACACCGACGGCCGGGCGCTCGTCCTTCAAGCGCATCCGGCCTCGACCCAGGATCGCGACGGCGCGGTGCCGCTGCTGAAGGCCTCGCGCGCAGCCTTTCCCTTCGTCGAGCGCGCCTTCGCCGACAGCGCCTACGCCGCAGAGCGTGTCGCCAAGGCGACCCGGATCGCCATCGAGATCGTCCGCAAGCATCCCGATCAGGTCGGTTTCGCGGTTCATCCCCGGCGCTGGGTGGTCGAGCGCTTCTTCGCCTGGATCGGCCGAAACCGCCGCCTCGCAAAGGACTTCGAGGCGACCATCGCCTCGGCGGAAGCCTTCCTCTACGCCGCCTCCGTCATGCTGCTAACGCGCCGCCTCGCGAGGCTAACATGAGTTTCGAGTCGGACTCTCAGAGCAAGTCCCAATCGCTCTCCTCGCCCGAGCGAAGCAAATACTCGGCAGAGCCCAATCTGCCCGAGAACTCAGCCTACATTGGTGGATGATGCAGAAATTTTCCGAGAGAGCGCTGAAGTGCCGCGTTGGTTTATAGAAAATTCATATGCTTTCGCGAGACTGCCCCCGGTAGGTATCGGAGGCGGTTCATGGTGGGTGCACGTAACGCCGGACATTGGCATGTGACGATCGCGCGGCTTGTGGTGGGCGTCAGCGCGTTGATCCTGATCTCGGTCGTG
>DATGMP010000157.1:0-13762 GCA_035293565.1 Alphaproteobacteria bacterium
GATCGCGAGATCGAGCGAATGCGCGCTCTGGAGGCGCTGCCTCCTCCGGGACTGCCGGACCGCGCACACCTTTGCTTCGCGCTGGGAAAGGCGCTGGAGGATCGGGCCGACTTTGGCGCGTCCTGGGCATTGTACCAGCGCGGCAATGCGCTGATGCGCGCGAAGAGCGGCTACCGGCCCGAGGCCATGGAGGACAACGCCCGCCGCTTGATCGAGACCTGCAGCGAGGCATTCTTCGCCGCCCGCAGCGGTGTCGGCGCGACCGATCGCGACCCGATCTTCATTGTCGGCCTGCCGCGTTCTGGCTCGACATTGCTCGAGCAGATCCTGGCCTCCCACCCGGATGTCGATGGGACGCAGGAATTGCACGACATTCCCCGCATCGTCTCTGAATTGCGAGGATCGGAGCGCGGCGCCGCGGGGTATCCGGATCTGTTGCCAGACCTCGATCCGCTGCTGTTCGAACGCCTCGGCCGCCGCTATCTGGACGAAACGCGCGTCTACCGGCGCGGGCGGCCGCGCTTCATCGACAAGATGCCGAACAATTTCCGGCATGTCGGCCTGATCCACCTGATGCTGCCGAATGCAATCATCATCGACATCCGGCGCGAGCCGATGGCCTGCTGCGTCAGCAACCTGAAGCAGCTTTTCGCGAGAGGGCAGGAGTTCTGCTACGGAATTGAGGAAGTCGCGCGTTACTACAGGACATATCTGGAGCTGATGCGTCACTGGAATCGGGTCCTGCCGGGACGGGTGCTTCGCCTCAGCTACGAGGACCTGATCGAGGACCTCGACGCCAGTGTGCGCCGGATCCTTGCGCATTGCGGGCTCGCATTCGACCCGGTCTGTCTGGACTTCCACCGCAGCCGGCGCGCAATAAACACGCCCAGCTCGGAACAGGTGCGCCAGCCGCTGTTTCGCGATGGGCTCTCCCACTGGCGTCACTACGCGCCCTGGCTCGATCCGTTGAAAGAGATGCTGGGAGACGCGATCTGTCGATACCGTGACTAAAGCGCGATGAGGTTGAGTTGAATGGTCACCGCGTTTCAGCTCTTTGATCGAGCATGATCCGTTTCGGAAAGCCGCTGCTTAGCGCAGTGGCGGACCGGTGACCGGAGCACAAGCAGGGCTCCAAGTCCAAGTGAGGCGCCGACCTGCCGGGATCGTCATCCTCTGTTTGGCGCGGGCATGCTGTGATCGCTCATAGTCGCTTGCGCTTTGCTCCAGTTGCGGTAGGCGCGCTCGGCGCGTGAAAGTGGCCTGCCGGCAGCGGGATTGTGGCGGGGCTTTGAGCCGCTTGCGTAGCCTCTTCATTAAATTGACGGTGTCTTATCGGCATATTGACGCGATCTGATCGAATTATCGACCATTGCTGCTGTCGTAATCTCGCAGAGATGTGAAAACGCCACGTGGGGGATTGCGATGATCGACCGCCCAGGATCGACAAGGCAAAGGCTCGGAGTAGCCGCGGCGCTTGGCTTTGTGCTCTCTCTAGCCGGACCGAGCATGTCACATGCGGCCCCCTCGAAGGCATCGGGGACCGGTTATGTCAACGAACTGCCGTGCAATGATATCTGCAAGGCCTACATGGCTTGGTCCGATCGGATGATGGCGAAGTTCCGTTCGGCTTCGCAGTCGCGGCCCAAGACGCGGACGGCCGTGCATAGGAAACCGGACCGGACCGCCGCTCGTGCATCGCAAACGCGCCACTCGGACCTGAACTCGTTCGCGCGCCTTCTGCGGCCGAGCGATACGCCGGCGCAGGTTGTGGAAACGCCGCAAGTCGCTGCTCCTGCGCCATCGGGGCCCGTCGAGGCGATGGCAGAGCGGCTTTCTCCGGCGGCTGGGACGGCGAACACCAGGCTTGCCGACGCCGGCAGCGCGGCGACCACCACTGAGCCGCAGACCACGCTCGTTTCATTGACCGCGCCGATCTCCGGCACGGAAGACATGAGCGCAACCGATAACTACGCGCGCGGCCGTGATTGGCTGCTCACGGCCTCGCTCGGTCTTGCGGTCATCGCCCTGTTCGCGCTGCTGTCCTGGGAACGGTTCAAACGCACGACGTAAGCCGCACACGGGATGGGTTGATTCCGGATGGGCGTCCTGCGGCGTCCGATGGACAAATTCCGATCGCCAGTCACCCCGGGCTTCCGACCCTGGTGTCGTGGGGCGAAGGATGGCGAGTTGTTTCTGGTGCGCAATGGGTGCGGCCGGCACCCACATCCACGCCATCACCTCATCTGGACAACGACCTTGCCCCTGGCTCTGCCCTTCTCGAGATACGCAAGCGCCTCCTTGACCTGTTCAAACGGAAATACCCTGTCGATCACCGGCCGGATGCGCCCCGCCTTGAGAAGCTCGCCGATCTCGGCGAGTTGCCTCCCGTCGGGATGCACGAAAACGAACGAATATGCAGCGCCACGTTTGCTGGCGCGGTGATGATCTTGCGGCTCAGCAATCCGAACAGGAACACCATGAAGACGTTCATCCCTCGGGCGCGAGCGAACGCGGCGTCCGGCGGCCCGACGAGTGAAGCAACGGTGCTCCCTGGCTTCAGAAAGCTCGGGCGGTGCGGGCGGGCTGTTGCGCCGCCGGCGCATCAAGCCGCAGGTCCTTTCGGATCCCGGCATCCACCAGGCCAGCCGGCGCAAATCTGCGAAGAAGGCGCAGGCGCTTGGCGAGACTGCCTGCGGGGTATCGGAGTTTTGGGTGCGCGGCGTTGGCGGCCTTCAGCACCGTGTCGGCCACGACGCCCGGCTGCTCGGCCGTTGCCATCACTTCGTTGACCCTTCTGGTCACGCCCTCGCGAGCCGCGCGATACTCATCAAGCGTGGCATCGGGCGCCATGAAGTTTGCATCGAATGGGGTCTTGGTGTACGCGGGCTCGATCACCGAGACCCGGATGCCCCTCGTACGCAGTTCATGGTCGAGCGATTCCGAATAGCCCTCCACGGCGTGCTTGGTCGCGGCATAGAGCGCGCCATAAGGCATCGGCAGAAATCCAAGCACCGAGCCGATGTTGATAATCCGGCCATTCTCCTGCCGTCGCATGTGGGGCACCACGGCGCGCGTCATCCGGACCAGTCCGAAAAAGTTGGTCTCGAAGATCGATCGGGCCTGATCGATCGAGCTCTCTTCCGCTCCGGCCGGGGCAACACCGAAGCCCGCGTTGTTCACGAGCAGATCGATGCGGCCGTCGCGCCGCGCCACTTCGCTGACGAGGGCTTCCACCGATTCATCGCTGGTCACGTCGAGGGCGAGCATCTCGAACGCTCGCCTGCCGGCGTGCGATCCCCGTCTGCTGGTGCCGTAGACCTTGTAGCCGGCTTGCGCGAGCCGCTCTGCGGTGGCTTCGCCGATCCCCGATGAGGCGCCGGTGACGAGCGCGATCTTCGCTTTGGGCCCGTTCATGAGAATCTCCTGTCGGTGGCCATTTTGATTACGATCGTAATGATTGATATACATGACGATCGTAATTATAATTGTCAAGACCCGTGATTCAGGACCTGGCTACATGCGCGTTTCAAAAGAACAGGCTGCCAAAAACCGCGAGCGAATTCTCGAAGTCGCTTCCCGCCTCATGCGGGAGCGCGGCATCTCTGGCGTAGGTGTGGACGCATTGACCGAGGCAGCCGGAATGACGCATGGCAGCCTGTACAGTCAGTTCGGTTCCAAGGAGCGGCTGGTCGAAGAGGCGGTGGCGTATGCGATAGCCAGCAAAGGGCAAGAGTTGCCCGAGGCGTTTGCTCTCGGCGACTACGTTTCGGAATACCTCTCGGCAGCGCATCGCGACGCGCCCGGAAGCGGCTGCCCCTTCGCGGCCTTGTGTTCTGAAATGACGCGACAAAGCAGAGGTGTGAGAGAACGCTTCACGGCCGGCGTGCGGGGCATGGTCGCGTTGCTGAGCGGCCGGATGGCTTCCGGGCTGAAGCCACGGCAGCGCGAGGAGAAGGCGCTCGCCGCGACCGCCTCCCTGGTCGGGGCCCTCGTGCTCGCCCGCGCCGTGAGCGATCCCGAGCTATCGGACGACATCCTTCGCGCAACCAGGAACGCGCTGGGCGACTGACCGCGCGAGCCGGCAGGGTGGAAGCACGTCGAACCTCCGTTCGATGAAGAACCGAAGCGTGTCACCTGGCAAGCGCCTCCTTGACCTGTTCCGCGCCCTGGCAGCGCGCCGTGTCATGACGCGACCTTGCGGGCGAGAAAATCTCGGATCAGGGGCACCATCTCGTCGGACTTGTCCTCAAGCGCGAAATGGCCCGTGTCGATGAGGTGAAACTCGACCTCGGGAAGATCGCGCTTGTAGGGGTAGGCGCCGTCGGCGGGGAAGATCTTGTCGTTCTTGCCCCACACGATCAGCGTCGGCGGCTGGTGTTTCCGGAAGTACGCCTGCACGGCCGGATACAGCGGCAGGTTCGTTCGGTAATCGTAGAAGAGATACATCTGGATCTCGGCGTTGCCGGGACGATCAAGCAGCGCCTGGTCGTGGACCCAGTTGTCCGGAGCGACGCGCGTCACGTCGCTGACGCCGTCGGTGTACTGAAACTTGGTGGTTTCCGGCTTGACCAGGACGTAGAGCGCCTTGCGATGCTCCTCGGAGTGGTCGGACCAGTAGGCTTTGATCGGATCCCAGAATTCCTTGAGGCCTTCCTCGTAGGCGTTGCCGTTCTGAACGATGAGTGCGCTGACCCGATCGGGATGCTTGAGCGCGAGGCGCCAGCCGACGGGGGCGCCGTAGTCCATGACGTACATGGCGTAGCGCTTGGCGCCGAGCTGGTCGAGCAGTCCGTCCACAAGCTCTCCGAAGCGGTCAAAGGTGTATTGAAACTGCGCGCGATCGGGCGTGTCGCTCTGTCCGTAGCCCGGGTAGTCGGGAGCGATCACATGGTAGCGGTCGGCGAGCTCGGGGATCAGATTCCGAAACATGTGAGACGAGGTCGGGAAGCCGTGCAGGAGCAGCACGATCGGAGCGTCCGCGGGCCCGGCCTCGCGATAGAAGATCTTGATGCCATCGATCGTCTTGGTCCGATGGTGCGTGACGATCGGCGGTTTGCCCCCGGCCGAGGCGGTCGCCGCGCCTGCCGTCTCCGGATAGGCGGCCCCGGCTGCCAACAAGGGCAGCGCGAGCGTGAACCGCCGGCGATCCAGGGTGAAGCGAGTTTCTGTCGAATGACGGTCGTTCATGTCGCTCTCCGGATTCGAAAGAGTGGTGACGTGCGGTGATCAGACCCCTTGGTAGACGAGCCTGGTGAAGAAGCCGGGGTCGATGACGAAATTGCCGAACTTGGCGTCGAAGGCGCTGGTCGGCTTGGCCGCGACCGTCTCTTCGCGCGAGCGTCCCTGCTTCTTGAGGGCTGCGACGTTGTCGCGGATGGCGACGAGCATGTCGCGGAATTCCCTGAGCTCGGCTCTGGTGCCGACGGCCTTTCCGTGGCCGGCGATGATGATCGTGTCTTCGGCCGTCGCCGCCAGGTTGGCATCCGACGCGGCGATCATCCCGTCGACGCTGCCACCGGTCGAGTAGTCGATGAATGGATAGATGCCGTTCCAGAACGTGTCGGCCACGTGGACGACGTTCGCCTCGGCGAAAGTCACCGAGATGTCGCTGTCGGTGTGCGCCGGACCGTAGTGTCTGAGTTCGATCGTCGCTCCGTTGAGCTTGAGGCTGTGCTCGCCGGCGAACACCTCGCTGGGAATGCCGCCCGGCGGCTGCGCGAGAAAATTGTAATCCCAGTCATCCACCCGTTGGACCTGGGAAAGATATTTGAGCGTATTTTCCTGCGCGATGATCTTCGCTCCCGCCGCGTTGAGCCAGGCGTTGCCGTCCGTATGATCGAAGTGCCAGTGGGTGTTGACCAGGTGAGTGATCGGATCAGCGCCAAGCTCCGCGAGAGCCTTGCCGATTTGTGTCCGCGATACGCCGATCCCGGCGTCGATCAGCACCTTGCCGTCCGGTCCCGTCAGCACCGCGATGGTGCCGCCGGAACCTTCCAGCGCGCTGATGTTGCCGCGCAGCTTGTGTGTGACGATGGGCGATGCCGCCGCGCTATCCTTGATCAGGCTGACGATCCCCCGCGCTTCGGCGAACGCCTGGCGCGGGGTGAGCGATGCTCCGGCGGCCGCGGCGGCCGCCCCGCCGGCGCAGCACAGGCAGAAGCCTCGCCGCGAAAGACGTGGATTGCTGAAGGTCCGCATGGTCGGGCTCCTTCGTGCCGGCCGGTCGTCAGCTCTCGATGAAGGCCAGAAGGTCGGCGTTGATGGTGTCGGCCTCGGTGGTGGGCATGCCGTGGGGAAAGCCCTTGTAGGTCTTGAGCTTGCCGTGCTTGAGCAGCTTGGCCGACAGCGGCCCGGCGTCGGCATAAGGCACGATCTGGTCGTCCTCGCTGTGCATCACCAGCACGGGCACGCTGATCTTCCGCAGATCGGCGGTGAAGTCGGTCTGCGAGAAGGCGACGATGCCGTCGTAGTGTGCCTTGGCGCCGCCCATCATTCCTTGTCGCCACCAGTTCTGAATGATCGCTTCGGAAGGTTTCGCGCCTGGCCGGTTGTAGTTGTAGAAGGGGCCTGCGGCGACGGCGCGATAGAATTCCGAGCGGTTCGAAGCGAGCTGCGCCTGAAAGTCGTCGAACGTCTCCTTGGGCAGGCCGCCGGGGTTCTCCGCAGTCCTCACCATCAACGGGGGGACCGCGCTGATGATGGCGGCCTTCGCCACCCGGCTCTCGCCGTGCCGGGCGAGGTAGTGCACCACTTCGCCGCCGCCGGTCGAGTGGCCGACGTGGATCGCATTCTCGAGATCGAGGTGAGCCGTCACCGCGGCGAGATCGTCGGCATAGTGATCCATGTCGTGTCCATCTCCGGTCTGCGAGGAGCGGCCATGGCCCCGGCGGTCGTGGGCGATCACCCGATAGCCCCTGCCGAGGAAGAACAGCATCTGCGCGTCCCAATCGTCCGCCGACAGGGGCCATCCGTGGCTGAACACGATCGGCTGCCCGCTTCCCCAGTCCTTGTAAAAGATCTCGACGCCATCTTTGGTCGTGACGGTACCCATGTTGCACCTCCCATGGCTGACAATTCCGATCTGCCGCGCTTGCTGCAGCAGCAGCGTAGAGCGTTGTCGCCCCGTCGGGCAGCCGCTATGATCGGGAAGGAACTTCTCAAGTTTCGGAAAGACGGCCAGCCATGGATCGCCTGGAGGCGATGTCGGTCATCGTCGCAGTCACCGAGACCGGCAGCATGTCGGCGGCTGCGCGCCGCCTGAAGACGCCGGTGGCCACCGTTAGCCGAAAGGTCGCGGAGCTCGAAACGCGCCTGAAAGCGCAACTGTTCCAGCGCACGTCCCGGCGCATGACGCTGACCGACGCCGGCCGATCCTACATCGATGCGTGCAGGCGCATCATCGAGCAGGTGGACGATGCCGAGCGCGAGGTGTCGGGCGAGTACCGGCTTCCCAAGGGCGAGATGGCGGTGACCGCGCCTTGGGGCCTCGGACACTCGCATCTGCTGCCTCTCGCCGTCGAGTTTCTCGAAGCCTACCCGGATATTTCATTGCGGCTCATGTTGACCGATCGGGTGATCAGCATGGCGGAAGAAGACATCGATATCGCGATCCGCGTTGGGTCGCTGCCGGACAGCAGCATGATCGCGACCCGGATCGGCTCGATCCGCATCGTCGTTTGCGCGAGCCCTTCCTACCTGAAGGAACGCGGACGGCCGAAGCGGCTCGATGATCTGTCCACGCATCATTGCATCACCATCGACGATCATGCCGCGCCTTCGGCTTGGAGGTTTGTGCGTGGCAGCCGGGCAACGGTGGCGCCCATCCGTTCGAGGCTCTGCGTCAACACGTCCGAAGCCGCGGTCCTGGCGGCGATCGAAGGCATCGGCCTGGCGCGCGTGATGTCGTACAAGATGGACGCCGCCGAGCGCGCCGGCAAACTAGCGATCGTGCTGGAAGAGTTCGAACCCGAGCCGCTACCGGTCCATATCGTGCATGCGCCGCGCAAGCCCGTCCCGATCAAGCAGCGCGCATTTCTGAATTGGATGACGCCGCGCCTGAAGGCTCGCTTGGCCATGACCTAGCCGCAGTCTCCGGTGTCGAGCGGGACCTGCCTTCCGGAGAATGTCCCGCTCGCGGCAAAGATCGTCGACCTTCGCCCGCATGCGCGAAAGCAGCAGCTCCGCCGATGCCGTTGACGCGCCGGCCAAAGTCACATCCGCCCGGATGTCTGGTGCTGAACTCAAGCTTGCCCTGTTCCGACAATCCGGAGAACACTATCCGGAATGACCTGGCCGAAATAAGGAAGGCGGCGCGGATCGAGTTGCGAAAGCGGTTTAAGCGCTTCAAATCCAGCGGCGCGCTCCCTGCCGATGCCGATCCCGACGCCCTTGCACAATATGTTTTGACGGTCACATGGGGCATGGCGGTCGGGGCGCAATCGGGGGCGAGCCGGGATGATCTTCATCGCACGGTGAAACTAGCGTTGAAGTCATGGCCTATGTGAGAACGTCTTGTATGTTGCTACCCCGGCTTGGCAGGAATGTGCCGCAAAGCTCGTTGGTGCTCTAGCCCCGCAGTAAAAGGACGATGACATGGCACAGCGTGAAGCAGTGTTTCCCGACAACCGACAAGCCCTCTACGAGAAGCAAGGGTATTCTGCTGCAGTGAGATCAGGCGATCTGTTATTTGTGTCGGGTCAGGTCGGCAGCCGCCCCGATGGTTCCCCCGAACCCGATTTCGAGGCTCAGGTCCGCCTGGCCTTCGCCAATCTGGAAGCCACGCTCGCAGCGGGAGGATGCACATTCGACGATATCGTCGATGTGACATCGTTCCATACGGACCCGGAAAAGCAAATGGGCGCGGTCATGGCGGTGAAAAGCGAGAAGTTTCCGAAAACCCCGTACCCGAACTGGACTGCTATCGGAGTCAACTGGCTTTCGGGCTTCGACTTCGAGATCAAGGTAACCGCTCGCATTCCCTCTCGTAGTACGTCAGCGCCGGTGAGCCGCCGCAATCCTAAGACAATGTGGGATATGGCATCACGCGGGTGGTCGCAGATCAGTGTCGCGGAAACAGGCCGCCTCGCCTTCCTGTCCGGCCAGATCGCAGCGACGCCTGGCAGTCAGGACGCGCCTAAAGACGTCGCCGGCCAGGCAAAGCTTGCGACGGCCAGCCTCGCCGCCGCGCTCGAGGATTTGGAGGCGTCTGCGCAAGACATCGTCATGATGCGCGTCTACGTCGTGAATGCGACCACGGAAGCGTTCCAGCAGGTCCTGACCGCTCTACGTGAATTGCTCGGGGACGCGATGCCCAGCATAACGACGATTGGCGTTCAGGCACTCTATACCCCCGCGATCCTGGTCGAGATTGAAATGGCGGTGCGTCTCCCCTGAAGAGGGAAATACCGGTCACCGCATTGAACGTCGGCGGGCGTGTGGAAGGTGAAGGCGAAAGGCACCGTGGAACACCTACAAGCTCGCCGAGTTCGTCGGGGGTGACTCACCTGAAGCATGATCCGGAAAGGTGTGAAGCGGCTTTCCGAAAAGATCATGCTTCATCAAAGAACCAAAGCGCGATGACGATTCAACCAAATCTCATCGCGCTTTAGGCCGTCAATGTTCGAGCCCAGCGGCGCCAGCGTTGTGAGCATCGACGAGCCCCGTATCCCGGCTTTGGTGCAGTTCCTCCTTTAGCTGTCTCACCTCCCGTTCCAAGCGTTCGATGCGATCGAGAGTGTAGTCAGAGCTGGTGTAATCCATCGCTTCTATCCAGGCGAAGACGGCCGCAAGCGCGCGACGAAGTTTCCGCTGCACTGGGACCAGATGGTTCGCTGTGTCCGACATTGGCTCCTCAGATTAAATTCAGGACACCGCGCTCAAGGATGCAGGGAAAGACATGTCGACGCCGGAGACCTTGACGACGGCCTGCCAGGCGGCCTCCTGGCTGGCGCGATCGTGGAGGTGTGGGTGGCGCTGCGCCTCAATTGGGCCTGAGAACTTCCCTTGAGCCGAGGCGAAGAATTGCCCTGAGACGTCGGTTCCGAACTCCGACGCCTGGAGGTACCGACGGGCCGCGGTTTCCGGCGTCTGATTCATGCCGGGAATGAGGTTCACGATTGGGATAAACAGATACTTCAACACCGGGCCAGCGTTTCGCACCACCTTGGTGTCGGTCGCCCCACCGGGCGAGACAGCGTACACGGCCATGCCGGAGGGCAGCCGGCGCGCCAGCGCCGCGGCCCACCAAGCGATGATGAGCTTCGCGTCGGCATACGCATTGTTGGGCACGTACTTCACGTTCGGCCCGTTGCGAATCAGGGCTTCAACAGCGGCGGCTTGGTCGCCCCGGTAGTATTTCGCCGCGAAGGCTGGCACGTCGGTGTAGGTGAAAAAGGGTACGCCCCCTCTGGCAGGTTCCGCGCCGGCGATAACGATCCGCGCGTTGGGGCTCAGCAGATTGGCGCGGAGCAAGCCGACAGTCAGTTGATGATGGCCGATCAGTGGGGCCTGAGAGGCCTCTACGCCCGCCGCCGTGATCACGCGCTTCTTGGTTGGGACCATTCCCGCATTGAGCAGTAGAAAGTCGACCGCCCGGCCTCGTTTGACCAGCTCGGCGAGCGCGGACTGGACGCTGGCCGGCGTGTCCAGCTCCAGCTCCAGCGGCGTGAAGACCTGTCTTTTGGTTTCCGCTGCAAGTTGAGCGGCCGCTTCCTTGGCTCGAGCCAGGCTGCGCCCGGTGACGATGATCTCGCGCCAACCCTCTTCGGCAAGCGCGCGGGCTGCCGCATGGCCCAATCCGGAGGTGGCGCCGGTGACGAGAGCGATCGAATGTTCCATGGGCGTCTCCGTGGTGAAGGGGGAAGGTCGAGACCTAAGGCCCCGCGAGGCCAAGGCAGCTTGCTAATTTCGAACTGTTTGGTATCATAATCGGCAGGAGACCGCATTGCAAGGAATTTTTAACTAAATGGTTCGAAATGCCTCTAAACCGCGTGGACGACCGCGCAACTTCGACGAGGCGAAGGCGCTGGAGAAGGCGACCCATGTTTATTGGTCGAAAGGCTACGACGGCGTGACGATCGACGATCTGGTCGCCGGGATGGGCGTGGGTCGGCCGAGCCTCTATTCCGTCTTCGGTGACAAACGGACGTTGTTTTTGCGGGTCCTCAAGGATTATGCGGAGAAGAAAGGCGCTCTCGCGGAGAAGGCGCTGCTGTCGCCGAATACGCTTCGCGACTCCCTCGCCAGTTTCCTGAAGTACGCCGTCGAAAGCGCGACCCATAAAGAATCCGCGCGTGGGTGTCTTCTCGTGTGCGTCGCGCCACTCGTGGACGACGCAGAGGTCCGGCAATTCCTGCAAAATGCTGCCGCTGGCGCCGTGGCGCTGGTGGAAGGTCGTTTCCGGGACGCGATCACCGCGGGCGAAATCCCGTCCGACTTTCCTGTGGCCGTGCGCGCGAGCCAGCTCATTGATTTTGCTCGTGGCCTGACCATGCGCGCGCAGTTAGGCACGGCGCGCAAGACACTCCTCAAAGACGCCGAGGAAGCGGCCGACTTGGTGGTCTTGCCACGGGGCGCAAACCTGGCGCCAAAACGTTGATGCTGTATGGCGTGAGGGACCGAGCGAGCGAGCGGAGGCAGCCCCGACGATGAGGCCGACGGAGGCCCAAACTTATCGAGTTGCCGATTGGAAATACACGCACACTTGCATATGTTTTATTGTGTTGCTTTATGGTCCAGAAACCTTGCTCACCGCAATCTCTTGGCAGCGCGTCTCCACCCAAAGAGTATCTCGACAAGACGATCGTCAGCTGTATTCCGCGCACATTCGCTCGTGACGACGCATCGCGATAGCAACGAATGTGCTGAGCTTTATGCAGGTGTTGAGGGACTGGAAGCGCGAAGAAGAAGCGCAGCATGCCTTACCGGGGGTTGCTTGAAAAGTATGAAGACGGGGCGATTTCAGGCCCCCATCAATCTGGACGCCGCTGGCACCATGATCGAATTGTGCCGGTGATTTGCCCGACACGTCAAATGTCTCGGCATCATTCGAAGCATCCTTGCCGAGGACGGCCCCGCTACTTTGCATGGGGTTGTTTTCGATATTTTGGTCGGGATCGGTGTCGGTCTTTCCCGATTGTGATTGCAGGATAGCTTGCGGGAGGCGCCAGCCCGTCTTCGCTTCCGCTCCGCTCCAGCTACGCCCACCACGCTTCGCCCTTCGGCTCCGGCGTGGCCGCGCCACGCGTAGCCCGAAGGGCGAAGCGTGGTGGGCCCGGCAGGACTCGAACCTGCAACCAGACCGTTATGAGCGGCCGGCTCTAACCATTGAGCTACAGGCCCCCCGGGAGCCTGTCGGCCCGGTGGTGCCGGATCGTTTACAGGGTGGGCCGCTGCGGTGCAATGGTGGGCTCGGCCCCATCCAGGCCTTTTGCGAACAAGATGAAGGCCTTGGATATCTCGTCGCTGCGATGCACCGCTGGCGCGAGCCACTCGCCGGAGCATCGTGTGCGCCAATTCCGCGCCCCAGTTTTGCCAAGCGGCCTCGTATCGCCACATTCCGCCGCGATGATCGTCACAAAATAAGCGCGCCCCGCTGTCGAACCGACGGGCTCAAGGGAGTGTTGCGATGCAAACCAGTGCTTCGCACGCGGCAAGCAAATCCGCGCGGCCATTCGGCGACGCGTCACGCGAAGCGACAGCGCCATCATCGTCAAATCGTTGCAAGCAACTTCTAGATTGCAGGACCGCGGCACGGGATCGGTCGCATGGCTAGCCGATCGCGCGCGACGGGCTGCGATGCAGTGCCGTGCGTAAAAACAACAAACTGGAGGAAAGCTCATGAAGAGAAAACTGATTTCGTTTGCTTTGCCTATTGCCTGTGCTGCGACGCTTCTCGCATCATCCGCTCTTGCCCAGTCGGTGGATACGGCTCGTATCGAGGCCGGCGGCCAGAATGACTGGCTGACCTATCACGGTTCCTACAAGTCCTATCACTACTCGCCGCTGGCCCAGATCAATACCAGCAATGTCGGCAATCTGAGCGTGGCCTGGATCCACATCCCGGGACGCTCCACCCGCGGGCTGCAATCGATGCCGCTGGTGGCCGACGGCGTGCTCTACTACACCGGCTCCTACAGCCGCGTGTTTGCGCTCAACGGTGCCACCGGCGAGGTGATCTGGTCGTACTTCCCCGAGCTCGACGAGGCGCTGATCGCACGACAGACGCACTCGCCCTATAACCGCGGCGTCGCGATCGGGGACGGCAAGGTCTATGTCGGCACCATGGACGGGCGGCTGATCGCGCTCGACATGAAAAGCGGCAAGGTGCTGTGGGACACCAAGCTGATCGATTCCCAGAAGCTCACGGTCGGCTTCACCGGCGCGCCGCTTTATGCCAAGGGCACGGTGGTGATCGGCGCGCAGGGCGGCGAATGGCCGGGCCGCGGCCCGATCTTCGGTGTCGATGCCGCGACCGGCCAGAAGAAATGGGAGTTCCTGACCGTCGCCGGCACCGACGACGCCATGAAGACCTGGGGCAATGATTCCTGGCGCACCGGCGGTGGCGGCGGCTGGATGCCGGGCACCTATGACGGCGAGACCAACACCATCTGGTGGGGCACCGCCAACCCGGCGCCGCTCTACGACTGGTCAGGCGCCGACTACAAGACGCAAGGCGCGCGTCCCGGTGACAATCTCTATACGTCCTCGGTGATCGGTCTCGACATCGACAGCGGCAAGCTGAAGTTCTACCACCAGGAACTGC
>DATGMP010000158.1:0-6389 GCA_035293565.1 Alphaproteobacteria bacterium
TTCCGAACCAAAAGGTACGTTCCCACGCGTTACTCACCCGTCTGCCGCTGACGTATTGCTACGCCCGCTCGACTTGCATGTGTTAAGCCTGCCGCCAGCGTTCGCTCTGAGCCAGGATCAAACTCTCAAGTTGGACTTGAAACTTTGAGCCGGCTGATCACAACGTTTGACGAGGTCCCACCATCTCGCAGACGATTCACATCGCTACGACTGATCTCAATGAAGAGACCATGGTGTTACCTTTGAAACGTGTACCGCCGAAGTCTTTCGTCCGGTCCCGAGACAGGAAAGCCGAAGCTTACCTTATCTGCGAGACCCGCAAGGACTCCGCCGTCCACGTTTCTCTTTCTTCATCTTTACTTGTCAAACAGCCCGGGACCGAAGGTCCCACACCCTTAGGTGTTTTTCCGAAGCCCCACTCGACGACAAATCACAACCGACAACTTATCGGTTGTTTGATCACTCATCAGAATGAGGAGCTTCACGAGGCACAAACTCGGTTTCGGCCAAGGGCCAAAACAGCGCCGCGCTCAGTGGTCGGGGGTATAGACCCACCCGATCGGGGTGTCAACGCCTAATGTCAACAAATCGTCGCATCATGTGAAGTTATTTTGCGGTGCATGGAAGCCGTTGTTTTTGCTGGCCTTGCGCCGTACTTGAGCCACAATCCTGCGACGTTCTGACGTCTCGTTAAGCTTTGAATCGCCGGATGCCAGTGGGGGCTGCCGGCATTCGTCTGGTCGGAAGGTGGCGATCGCAAGATGTTCCTTCGTCTTCTTCCGGCGTCCGACCGATATCAAGAGATCTAGCCGCATTGTTGTCCGCGATTCCGGCCGGCCTCGACCATCTTTGGGCCACTGATTTCCGGATAATTCTGCAGCAGGCGAGGTTTCCGACTTGCTCCGCGAGGAGCAAATCGAGATCAAAGCCGGACAGAGCTCTTCTGTTGTAGTGTCGGTCGAGTTTGGGGGGACGCGGGGTTGAGCCAACGGACGTCACGCGCGGGCGGGAATGGGCGCGACATCGGGATCATCGATCTCGGTCACGAGCCGCCGCTTTCCGTCGATGGCAGCGAAGCCGCTGTGATCGATCGCCGTCGCGTCTCCGTACAGTGGTTTAGCGGAACCATCCTGACCGGACTTTGCGGCGCGGCCCTGATCGGCGGCGCCGTTTTCGCTTCTCTCGACGGTGAAATGACCTTTGCCCGCGTGCCGGAGCGGGTGGAAAGCGCGCTGCGCGGCGCGTTCGGCGCCAACGATCGCGGCGCCGTCAGCCTGCACAAGGCCGACCGCCTGCCGCCGCCGGGCGAAGCCACCGCTGCCCGCAGCCTGGTGCGGGTTTCCACCGTCACCCGGGTCGGCAGCCGCGACGTGATCCGGGTGCGCCCGTTCATGCGGGTCTCCGGCAATCTGTCGATGACCCTGAGCGACCTCTCGGCCAAGATTCCCCCCTTCAACGCGCAGCGCATGCTGGCCGATGTCGGGGGATCGCAGACCTCCAACGACGACGCCACCAATGCAGACGCCGCCGCCGAGCCGGATGCCGAGGTGTCCTTCGTCACCAAGGATCTCGGCACGGTGCTGCCGAAGGCCAAGATCGCTCCGAGCGTGGCGTTGGACGAGATCGTGATGCGGGTGCGCGATGCCGCCAACTGGCGTGGCAACGGCGCAAGCGGCGTGCGCTATGCGCTGGCCAATGCGACCGCCGATTCGAGCGCGACCCAGTCCGACATTAAGATGGCCTACGCCACCGAAGGCCACGCGGCCGACCCCTATGCCGGCTTCGAGACGCGCGTGGTGCCCGAGAACGTGACGCTGCTGCCCAAGACCAAGGATCAGGTCACCGGCGGCAATCCCACCGGCGAACGCGTCCACATGGTGAAGAAGGGCGACAGCGTCGCCTCCGTGCTGCGCGACCAGGGCGCCTCGCCCGACGATATCAAGGCGATCATCGCCCTGCTGGGCGCGCGGGGCCGCGACGGCGGCATCAAGGAAGGCGAGAAGCTGCGCATCCTGATGGCCCCCGGGAGCCCCGCCCCCGGCGCCCGCCTGCAGCCCTGTCGCGTGATCATCGCCAACGACACCACGATCGAGGCCGACGTCGCGCTCTCCGACCTCGGCAAGTATGTCGCCGTCGACGTCGCGAGCATGAACACCGTCGCCGACGCGCCCGAGACCGCCAAGGCCGACGACGACGAGGATGATGACGGCAGCGGCGTGCGGCTCTACCAGAGCATTTACGAGACCGCGCTGCGCAACAAGGTGCCGATGCCCGTGATCGACGACATGATCCGCATCTACTCCTATGACGTCGACTTCCAGCGCAAGGTGCAGCCCGGCGATTCCTTCGACGTGTTCTACGCCGGCGAGGACGAAGGCACCAACACGAGCGCCGAGAAGACCGAAGTGCTCTATGCCGCGCTGACCGTCGGCGGCGAGACCAAGAAATACTACCGCTTCCAGACCCCCGACGATGGCATCGTCGACTACTATGACGAGACCGGCAAGAGCGCGAAGAAATTCCTGGTGCGCAAGCCGGTCAACGAGGCCATCATGCGTTCCGGCTTCGGCGCCCGCCATCATCCGATCCTCGGCGACATCAGGATGCACACCGGCGTCGACTGGGCCACCGCCTATGGCACGCCGATCTTTGCGGCCGGCAACGGCGCGATCGAGAAGATTGGCTGGGAAGGCGGCTACGGCAAATATATCCGCATCAAGCACAACAACGGCTACGAGACCGCCTACGGCCACATGTCCGCCTTCGCCAAGGGCATGGAAGTCGGCAAGCGCGTGCGCCAGGGCCAGGTGATCGGCTTTGTCGGCTCGACCGGCCAGTCGACCGGCGCTCACGTGCACTTCGAAATCCTGGTCAACGGCCGCTTCGTCGATCCCATGCGGGTGAAATTGCCGCGCGGCCGCGCGCTGGAAGGGCCGATGATGGCCAACTTCGAGAAGGAGCGCGACCGGCTCGACGGCATGATGGGCGGCCGCAACGGCTCCTCGGCCCGCATCTCCGATGCCGGCCCGATCCAGGTCACCAACCGCTAAGGCGCCAATCTCCACCGCCTGCCTGGCACTGGCCCCATCCACGCCCGGCTTCCCCCTCCAAACGACCGAGGCGCCGCCGGGTTGGCCGCGCCTCCGTCAATCGCGTCACTGCAATTCAGCTCAGCCGGCTCAGTTGAGCTTGCGCTTCGGAACCGGCGCCTCGAACTGCGCAATCTCCGCGGTCTGCGGCGCCTTGCCGTTGAAGGTCAGCACGTTGCCTTCCGCGGAGATCGCGACCCTGTCGCCATCCTTCACCTCGCCGGCGAGGATCATCTCGGCCAGGGGATCCTGCAGATACTTCTGGATCACCCGCTTCAGCGGACGCGCGCCATAGGCCGGGTCCCAGCCCTTGGCAGCGAGCCAGTCGCGGGCGTCGGCATCGAGCGTGAGCGTGATCTTGCGCTCCTCCAGCAGCTTCTCCAGGCGCGTGAACTGGATCTCGACGATGCGTCCCATCTCGCTGCGCTGCAGGCGATGGAACAGGATGATCTCGTCGACGCGGTTGAGGAATTCGGGGCGGAAATGCGCCCGCACCATCCCCATCACCTGCTCGCGCACGGCCGAAGTATCCTCGCCCTCCGGCTGATTGACCAGGAATTCGGAGCCGAGATTCGAGGTCATGATGATCAGCGTGTTGCGGAAGTCGACGGTGCGGCCCTGGCCGTCGGTCAGGCGGCCGTCGTCGAGCACCTGCAACAGCACGTTGAAGACGTCGGGATGCGCCTTCTCGATCTCGTCGAACAGCACGACCTGATAGGGCCGCCGCCGCACCGCCTCGGTGAGCGCGCCACCCTCGTCATAACCGACATAGCCCGGAGGCGCGCCGATCAGCCGCGAGACCGAATGCTTTTCCATGTATTCGGACATGTCGAGGCGGACCATTGCGGTCTCGTCGTTGAACAGGAACTCGGCGAGCGCCTTGGTCAGCTCGGTCTTGCCGACGCCGGTGGGACCCAAGAACATGAACGAGCCCATCGGCCGGTTCGGATCCTGCAGGCCTGCGCGGGAGCGGCGCACCGCGGTCGAGACGGCACGCACGGCCTCGCTCTGGCCGACCACGCGCTTGCTCAGGGCCTCCTCCATCTTCAGGAGCTTGTCCTTCTCGCCCTCCAGCATCTTGTCGACGGGCACGCCGGTCCAGCGCGAAACCACCTGCGCGATATGGTTGGCGGTCACCGCCTCCTCCATGGTCGCGCCGGCACTCTCCTTGGCCTCGATCTCCGCGAGCTGCTTCTCGAGCGCCGGAATCCGGCCATAGGCGAGCTCGCCCGCGCGCTGGAATTCGCCGCGGCGCTGCGCATTGGCAAGCTCCACCCGCAAACCATCCAGCTCGCTCTTGAGCTTCTGCGCGTTCGACAGCTTGTTCTTCTCCGCGCTCCAGCGCGCGGTCAGCGCGGCCGACTTCTCCTCGAGCTCGACCAGCTCCTTCTCCAGCGCCTGCAGGCGGGTCTTGGAGCCGGGATCGCTTTCCTTCTTCAAGGCCTCCTGCTCGATCTTGAGCCGGATGATCTCGCGGTCGAGCGAATCGAGCTCCTCGGGCTTGGAATCGACCTGCATCTTCAGCCGCGCCGCCGCCTCGTCCATGAGGTCGATGGCCTTGTCGGGCAGGAAGCGGTCGGTGATGTAGCGGTTGGACAGCGTCGCGGACGCGACCAGCGCGGAATCGGTGATGCGAACGCCGTGGTGCTGCTCGTATTTGTCCTTCAGGCCGCGCAGGATCGAGATGGTGTCCTCGACCGAGGGCTCGTTGACGAAGATCGGCTGGAAGCGCCGCGCCAGCGCGGCATCCTTCTCGACATGCTTCTGGTACTCGTCGAGCGTGGTGGCGCCGATGCAGTGCAATTCGCCGCGCGCCAGCGCAGGCTTGAGCAGGTTGGACGCGTCCATCGCGCCGTCGGCCTTGCCGGCGCCGATCAGCGTGTGCATCTCGTCGATGAACAGGATGAAGGTGCCCTCGGCGCCGGTGACCTCCTGCAGCACGGCTTTCAGCCGCTCCTCGAACTCGCCGCGATATTTGGCGCCCGCGATCAAGGCGCCGAGATCGAGCGAAAGCAGCTTCTTGTCCTTCAGGCTCTCCGGCACGTCGCCATTGACGATGCGCAGCGCCAGGCCCTCCACGATGGCGGTCTTGCCGACGCCGGGCTCGCCGATCAAAACGGGATTGTTCTTGGTCCGGCGCGACAGCACCTGGATGGTGCGCCGGATCTCCTCGTCGCGGCCGATCACCGGATCGAGCTTGCCGTCGCGTGCGGCCTGGGTCAGGTCGCGGGCATATTTCTTCAGCGCGTCATAGGCGTTTTCGGCGGTGGCGGAATCCGCGGTGCGGCCCTTGCGCAGCGATTCGATCGCGGCGTTGAGGTTCTGCGCGGTGACGCCGCCCTTGGCCAGGATGCTGCCGGCCTCGCTGTTCTTGTCCATGGCAAGGCCGAGCAGAAGCCGCTCGACCGTGACGAAGCTGTCGCCGGCCTTTTCGGCCGCCTTCTCGGCGGCATCGAACGCGCGCGCCAGTTCCGGGGACAGATAGACCTGCCCCGCTCCGCTGCCCGAAACCTTCGGCAGCTTGTTCAGCGCGTCCTCGGTCGCCTTCAGGATGGCGCGCGAATTGCCGCCGGCACGGTCGATCAGACCGCCCGCAAGCCCTTCCTGGTCGTCGAGGAGCACCTTCAGCAGATGCAACGGCGAGAATTGCTGGTGGCCGTCGCGCACGGCAAGCGACTGCGCGGACTGAATGAAGCCCCGTGCTCGCTCGGTGTATTTTTCTATATTCATCGGTTAAGTCCCTCAGCCTGCCACGCCCGCCCCGAAGCGACGGATTTCGGCATCTTCGTTGGGTTTTCCGCCGACCATGTTGATGTCCGTCAACACGGCCAAACGGCTGCGACACCGACGTTTCCGCCGGCTTGCGGCAAATGTGGGAAGGGCCTGGCCCGAACGGAAGAGGCGACTTCACAAAATCGTGCGCAAGTGCGTCGGCGACCGGATTGAGGTGGAGCGGATGGGCCTGGTGTAAGCCGGCAAGGACCTTCCCCCTGTCGTCTTGCCGAATACCCCCACAGCGCGGAATCTGGCGGCGGCATGCGGGCGCAGACAATCGCAATAACGTTGGCCTGCGGTCATGCGTCGTGGCTTTCCGCCGGGACGACAATGAGGACACGCTTCGTCATCCTCGCGGCGCCTTGCGCCCGAGCTTTGCATCTCGCTTCACGCCCGCAAAACGAAGAGGGCGCGGGGAAGGCCGGGTGGCCGCATGCACCCGGGGCCTGCGCGCAAGAAACATTGCGCGAGGCGCGTAGACCACAGGTACAGGCGGTGACAACCGGCCTTCCCCGCGCGATGGTG
>DATGMP010000159.1:0-6599 GCA_035293565.1 Alphaproteobacteria bacterium
GCATCTCCCGGCGAACCTCGCCGCCGACGGCCTGCTGTCGGACGCCCAGTTCGAATCCGTCATCTATGCCGGTGAGGCCCACTCCGACTTCCTCGCCGACTATTGGTCGGTCGACGCGACCTTCGATGTCGTCACCGCCGCGCGCGACGATGCCGAGAGCCGCATCTGCTTTCGACGGGGATGGTTTCTCGGCGACGGCACCGGCGCCGGCAAGGGCCGCCAGGTCGCCGGCATCCTGCTCGACAACTGGCTGAAGGGCCGGCGTCGCGCCGTCTGGATTAGCAAGTCCGACAAGCTGATCGAGGATGCGCAGCGCGACTGGTCGGCGCTCGGAATGGAGCGGCTGCTCGTCACGCCGCTCTCCCGCTTTCGTCAGGGCACGCCGATCCGGCTGGCAGAAGGCGTCCTATTTACGACCTACGCCACCCTGCGCACCGATGAGCGTGGCGAGAAGCTTTCGCGCGTCCGGCAGATCGTCGAATGGTTGGGCTCCGACTTCGACGGAGTGATCATTTTCGACGAGAGCCACGCCATGCAGAACGCGGTCGGCGACAAGGGCGAACGCGGTGACCAGGCCGCCTCGCAGCAGGGCCGCGCGGGGTTGCGGCTTCAGCACGCGTTGCCGAACGCCCGCGTGGTCTATGTCTCCGCCACCGGCGCCACCACGGTCCATAACCTCGCCTATGCGCAGCGTCTCGGCCTTTGGGGCGGCGAGGATTTCCCGTTCGCGACCCGCGCCGAGTTCGTCGAGGCGATCGAGGATGGTGGCGTCGCGGCGATGGAGGTGCTGGCACGCGATCTCAAGGCGCTCGGCCTCTATGCCGCGCGCTCGCTCTCCTACGAGGGCGTCGAATACGAGCTGGTCGAGCACCAACTCACGCCGGAACAGGTCCGCATCTACGACGCCTATGCCGGCGCGTTCTCGATCATTCACAACAACCTCGACGCGGCGATGCGGGCCGCCAACATCACCGGCGAGACGGGTACGCTGAATGCGCAGGCCAAGTCCGCCGCCCGGTCCGCTTTCGAATCCGCCAAGCAGCGCTTCTTCAGCCATCTGCTGACGAGCATGAAAACGCCCTCGCTGATCCGCTCGATCGAGCGCGATCTCGAGACAGGGCATGCCACCGTCATTCAAATCGTCTCGACCGGCGAAGCGCTGATGGAGCGCCGACTCGCGGAGATCCCGACAGAGGACTGGAACGACGTCCAGGTCGACATCACACCGCGCGAGTACGTGCTCGACTATCTCGCCCATTCCTTCCCGGTGCAGCTCTATGAACCCTTCACGGATTCGGAGGGCAATCTCTCCTCCCGGCCGGCTTACCGCGATGGCCAACCGGTCGAGAGCCGCGAGGCCGTCGCTCGTCGCAACCGCTTGATCGAGAAGCTCGCCTCGCTCCCGCCGGTGCCCGGCGCGCTCGACCAGATCGTGCAGCGCTTCGGCACCGACATGGTGGCGGAGGTCACGGGACGCTCGCGCCGCGTCGTCCGCAAGGGCGATCGGCTGATGGTCGAGAACCGTGCCGGCTCGGCCAACCTCGCGGAGACGGCCGCCTTCATGGATGACACCAAGCGCATCCTCGTTTTCTCGGAAGCGGGCGGCACGGGACGCAGCTACCACGCCGAGTCGTCGGCGCGGAATCGGCGCCTGCGCGTCCACTATCTGCTCGAACCCGGCTGGAAGGCCGATGCGGCGATCCAGGGTCTCGGCCGCACCAACCGCACCAATCAGGCACAGCCGCCGCTGTTCCGTCCAATCGCCACGGACGTGAAGGCGGAGAAGCGCTTCTTGAGCACGATCGCGCGCCGCCTCGACACGCTCGGCGCGATCACGCGCGGCCAGCGCCAGACTGGCGGCCAGGGCTTGTTCCGGCCCGAGGACAATCTCGAAAGCCACTACGGCCGCGACGCGTTGCGGCAGCTCTACATGCTTCTGGTCAGGGGCAAGGTGAACGGCTGCTCGCTTCAGACCTTCGAGGACGCCACCGGCCTGAAGCTGATGGACGCCAACGGCATCAAGGACGAGTTGCCCCCGATCACCACCTTCCTGAATCGCCTACTGGCGCTGACCATCGATCTGCAGAACGTGCTGTTCACGGCGTTCGAGCAGTTGCTGACCGCACGCATCGAAGGCGCTGTCGCTTCCGGGAGCTACGATGTCGGGCTGGAGACGCTGCGCGCCGAGAGCTTCGCGGTCACCGACCGGCGCGCGATCTATACCCATCCCGGCACCGGCGCGGAGACGCGCCTGCTCACCATCATCCAGCGCGAGCGCAATCGTCCTGTGACACTGGACGATGCCCTGGATCGGCTTTCCGATCCGCGCGCCGCGCTGCTGATCAACGAGCGCTCCGGCCGTGCGGCCGTGCAGGTCCCGGCGCCGAGTCTGATGCTCGACGACGGCGAGATCGAGCGGCGCGTACGGCTGATCCGGCCAATGGAGCATCATCGTCTTCCCTTGAAGGTGATGACGGAGAGCCACTGGGTCGAAGCCGGCCGGGACCGCTTCGCCGCCGCCTGGCAGGCCGAGCTTGCGGAGGTGCCCGCGTTCACCGACAGCACGATCCACATCGTCGCCGGGCTGCTCCTGCCGATCTGGAAGCGCCTGCCGAATGAGTCCACGCGCGTCTATCGGCTTCAGACCGATGCGGGCGAACGCATCATCGGCCGCAAGGTCTCGCCCGCCTGGGTCGCAACCGCGCTGGCGGTGGGCGCACCGGCACTGACGCCGGAGGGCGCGTTCGCAGCTCTGATGGACGGCCGCACTATCCTCGATCTTGCCGAAGGCCTGCAGCTCCGCCGCGCGCGTGTCATGGGCGCAAACCGCATCGAGCTGTCGGGCTTCACCGACATGATGCGGGATCGGCTCAAGGCCTACGGCCTCTTCCACGAGATCATCTCCTGGAAGCTACGCATGTTCGTACCCACCGATGCGAGCGGCATCGAAATCCTGGCGAAGGTATTGGAGCGCTTTCGCGTGGAGCGCGTCGGTGAGCGGGAGGCGGCGTGATGCCACGCGACGCTGCCGAACTGGTGCACCGTCTCGCGCGCGAGGCCGAAGCGGTATGCCGCCACTATCTCTCCAATGGCCGGCGCGAGGGCCGTTATTGGCTGATCGGCGACGTGCGCAACACACCGGGCCGCTCGATGTTCGTCCGACTCAAGGGACCCGAATCCGGCCGCGGCGCCGCCGGCAAATGGACCGATGCCGCCACCGGCGAGCACGGCGACTTGCTCGATGTCATCCGAGAGAGCTGCGGCCATCTCGACTTCCATGATGTCGCCGACGAGGCACGACGCTTCCTGAGCTTGCCCCGCTCGGACCCGGAGCCATCGCCGAAATCTGCACGTATGCCAACGCAGACAGGATCGCCCGAAGCGGCGCGGCGGCTGTTCGCCATATCGCAACCGATCGCACGAACCCTCGTGGAAACGTACTTACGCAATCGCGGCATTACGGCTTTGCACGAAGACGGCGCGCTGCGCTTTCACCCGCGCTGTTTCTATCGCCCGGACGAGGACGCGCCGACCGAAACCTGGCCCGCGATGATTGCCCGCGTCACTGATCTCGACGGCCGGATGACCGGCGCACACCGGACTTGGCTCGATCCATCAGGCCGTGGTAAAGCGCCGATCGACACGCCGCGACGCGCGATGGGCGACCTTCTCGGCAACGCTGTCCGCTTCGGTGTCGCCAACGACGTGCTCGCCGCCGGCGAAGGCATCGAGACCATGCTGTCGCTGCGTTGTGTGCTGCCGACCCTTCCGATGGCCGCCGCGCTTTCGGCCAACCACCTCGCCGCCATGCTGCTCCCATTGACGCTTCGCCGACTCTACATCGCCCGCGACGCCGATGCGGCCGGCGACGCGGCGGTGATAGCTCTGACCGAACGTGCCGAGGCGGTGGGCATCGAGGCGATTGCATGGTCGCCCAGGCTCGGCGACTTCAATGAGGATCTGCGCACATTCGGCTTCGACGAACTCCGGGCAACCCTGCGCATCCAGCTCGCGGCGCAGGACGTCATCCGCTTCATGCTGTGCGCGACTGCCGAGACGGGGTGAGCATCGGCGGTTCAAGCATCTTCATGGCCGGTCAGGCGAGGTCCAAGACGCCGGACAGAGTCGCGCCCTTGGCCTTCTAGAGGGCGATCGGACGGCAAGCGGCTCGGCCCGGCAATGGCTGCGCCCGGCTATTTTCCGCCGGCCCTGCGGGCCTTTGCAGCGCGAAACAAAATAGCCGGGCTTCGCCATCCTCCGCTCGCGCTCCGGCCCTCCGCTTCGCTCCGGGTGCAGGTCCGTTCCGCCCGCCGTCTGGTGATCGCCACGAAGGCCGCGATGGGCGCGGCCGATCCAGCAAAGGGCCTCACCATGACGACCGACCACGACGACACCGAATTCGAACCGCCGCACAGCTCATCCCCGACCGATCACGTCCTTAACGAGCTTCAGCTCTATGGCTTCCGTCCCTTCCACGACGAGCCGGACCCGAGACCGCTTCCCGAAGGCGACACAGTCGCTGGCGCTGTCGCCGACATCTTCGACGCCCTGGTCTCGACACTGAGCGACACGCGCCTCGACCCCGACCTCGAAGACCTGCTGTGGTCGACCGTCAACGTGTTCCACCGCGCCACCGGTCGCATCGAACGCGAGCTCGACGATAATGAGCAGGCGCAGCAGAGGAGTCAGCGGGAGCAGAACGGCTCGGAGGTTCGCTCGGTCGAACTTGAGCGTCTTACGGCCGAGGGCATCACGCTCATCGAACGCCGCAACAGCATGGAGCTCTTTCGCGACCAGGCCGCCGAACGCTTCGAGGTCCACACCGGATCAGCATGGCGACCGCGCTCCGGGTCGGTGGTCAACCATCGCACGCTCACCTCAGCGATGATCGACAGCCGCGACTTTCTCGCCGCCAAGCGCCGCGCCGAGACCGAAGTGCTGCTGCCGGCGGGACCCAAGATCGCCTTCACCGGCGGACTCGACTTCAACGACCATCGTCTGATTTGGGATAGGCTCGACAAGGTCCACGCGAAGCATCCGGACATGGTGCTGCTGCATGGCGGATCGCCGAAGGGCGCCGAACTGATCGCCGCCAAATGGGCGACCAACCGCAAGGTGCCACAGGTCGCGTTCAAACCCGATTGGACAAAACACGCGAAGGCCGCACCCTTCAAGCGCAACGACGCGATGCTCGAAGTGCTGCCGATCGGCGTCATGGTGTTCCCCGGTACCGGCATCCAGGGCAACCTCGCCGACAAGGCGAAAAAACTCGGTCTCCCGGTGTGGAAATTCGGCGAGGGCGGCGCGTAAGCGCCGCCCAAACTCTGTCACCGTATGTCGGCCCATCGTCATCATGTTGCGCCTGTCATCCAACGGACAACACCAGCGCGATGGGCCCGAAATCCACATAACGCCGAGACTTCCGCGGTCGCCATGGCGCGCGACGAGGATGGATTCCCCTCCCATCGCGGCCGGCTTTTGGCTATACTTCCGATCGCGCCGTGGTGGTGGTGGAAGGCGCGACCGTCACAACTTTTGTCACGGAGGCTACCACCATGCTTGTCATCGGACTCATCCTCAGCATATTCGGGATCGGCCTATTCTGCTGGCTGATCTTCACGCTCGCCGTCTACGCCTTGCCGTTTTTTGTTGGACTGACGGCGGGGATGGCAGCGTTTCACAGTGGCGCGGGCGTCATCGGCGCGTTGCTCGCCGGGATCGTCGCCGGCGCGCTCACTCTCGCTGTCGGCCAAATCGCCTTCGCGGTCGTTCGCCCATTGGTCTTGCGCGCCGTCATCGCGGCCGCCTTCGCCATTCCGGCGGCGATTGCCGGCTATCACGCGGTCCTCGGCCTGTCGCAGATCGGTGTGCCGTCGCTCGTCTGGCGCGAGGTCTTTGCCTGGATCGGCGCGATCTTCATCGGCGGCACGGCTTGGGCGCGCATGACTGTCTTCGCGGAGTCCCTCCCATTGCGGCCCAGCGGAGCATCCCGGAACGAGCCTCAGCCGCTTCTGACTGGCGCGACGCATCGGGGATAGGCCTCGCCCTCCTTGTTTGAGTAGCGCTGGCGATCGGCGCTCGCGGAACCGTTCGATTGAATCGGTTGCCGAGCCCTATTTCGGAAAGCGCGCATCGCCGGCGCTATCTCCGCGCATAAGCCGGCCCGTAGATCGCATTGCAGAGGTCGTCATGCGGTGATGCTGCGGCGAGCGACCCCGCCTTTTCCTACGCTATGGCTTCTTTCTCCACGCTCACACTGTCCGACGTCTTGTGCGGAACAACCGATATCCGCCACGTCTTCTCCCGAGGATGCTGTTCAGCGCATGCGAGCACCTGGCCTCTTGATGGCCTGATCTGGCCGAAGACCGGCTGCGCCTCGATCGCCTGAGCCGCAACGCCGTCGGGTCGACTTTCTTCCCCTGGGCTTCGCCCATTCCTCGCGAGGCAAGAAAGTCTCGCCGCCGCCATCCTCCGCTGCGCTCCGGCCCGCGAGCGGGTGCGTCGTCGATCGTCCTCGGCCTGTCGATCGCCATCGAGGCCGCGGTGGTCGCGGGCTCGAAAACAGCAAGGAGAAGTGACATGGCCAATATCGGTTCCTT
>DATGMP010000160.1:0-135611 GCA_035293565.1 Alphaproteobacteria bacterium
CTTTCCCTGTCCTCGCCAAACCAACCGAGATCCAGCGCCGCGCTCTCGAACTCCTCTGCCTCAACCCCGACCCGTAGACAGGACGCAACATAAAATGCGAGTCATATCAACCAGCTCGTTCAAAACTTGGGCAAAGTTCGGATTAAGGTTCGCCTGTGGGCACCGTCCTTCGGCATCGCCGAGGACCCCGCCACGGGCTCGGCTGCGGCGACACTCGTTGCGAGCCTTGCCCAAATGCTGCCGGAACCCTCCGGCCGTTTCGCCTGGACGATCGAGCAAGGCGCAGAGATCGGCCGGCCGAGCCTGATCGAAGCCGAGGCGGAGAAACGGGACGGCGCGGTGGTCCGAATCAGCGTCGGCGGCTCGGCCGTGATCGTGGCCGAAGGAACGCTGAGATCACCCTAGCGCCTTCACATTGGTGCCGAGCGCGGCGATCTCGCGATTGCGGAGCGAGTTGACGCCCGCGCGGTGGTCCTCCGCGAGGAAGGTGTAGACCGCCGGCAGCACGAACAGCGTGAAAAGCGTGCCGACCGTCATGCCGCTGGCGATCACCAGTCCGATCGAGAAGCGGCTGGCGGCGCCGGCGCCGGTGGCGGCGAGCAGCGGCACGACGCCCAGCACCATGGCGGCTGTCGTCATCAGGATGGGGCGGAGCCGGATGCAAGCGGCTTCCTGGATGGCGGTGCGACGGTCGACCCGATGGCTGCGCTGCAGATCGTTGGCGAAGGCAACCATCAGAATGCCGTGCTTGCTGATCAGGCCAATCAGCGTCACGAGTCCGACTTGGCTGTAGATGTTGACCGTCGCGCCCTCAAGCCCCGCCATCTGGAACAAGCCGCCGAAGAAGAGCGGGATCAACGCCCCGCAGATCGACATCGGCACGCTGACCAGGATCACCAGCGGATCGCGGGCGCTCTCGAATTGCGCCGCGAGCACCAGATAGATCACCAGCAGCGCGAAGACGAAGGTCATCACCAGCGAATTGCCTTCGGTCACATACTGGCGCGCATCGGACAGATAATCGTGGCCGAACTCGGCCGGCAGCAGCCGCTTGGCCGCGCTCTCCATGAAGTCGACCGCCTGACCCATCGTCACTTCCGGCAAGGGAACGGCCTGGAAGGTGGCTGAATTGAGCTGATTGTACTCGACCAGCGCATTGGGCTCCGTCGTATTCTCGACCGAGACCAGAGTCGAAAGCGGGATCTGCTGGCCGCTCGCGGTCGCGACATAGAACTTGGTCAGCTGGTCGGCGCTGAGCCGGCTGCTGCGCGGGACCTGCGGGATCACCTCGTAGGAGCGGCCGTTCAGGTTGAAGCGGTTGACGTAATTCTCACCGACCAAGGCCGCCAAGGTATTGGCGATCGACGACATCGATACGCCGAGATTGTTCGCCTTGGCATGGTCGATCTTGAGCTTGGTCGTCGGCGTGTTGAAATCGAGATCGCTGTCGACATAGGCGAACAGCCCGCTTTTTCGCGCCTCGGCCTTGATCTGCTCCATCACGCGGAAAATCGATTCGTATCCGTCGATCGACGTGATGACCATCTGCGCCGGCGGGCCGCCGATCGATCCCGGAAGCGAAGAAGGCATCAGGACGCTGAGCCGGATGCCGGTCACCTGGTTCGCCATGTCTTGAAGCTGCCGCTGAACCTGGCTCGCGGTGCGCGTGCGCTCGTCCCACGGCTTGAAGTGGAAGACGAACATCCCGTTATTGGGGCCCGCCCCGCCGCCGCCGCCGCTGAAGCCGTTGAAGTTCACGCGGCGCTCGAGCTCGGGAATCGTCCGCGCCAACAGCTCCATCTGATGCGTGTAGGCATCGGTATAGTCGAGATTGGCGTATTGCGGGCCCTTGACCATGCCGAAGACGAAGCCCTGGTCCTCGGGCGGCGCGAGCTCGCTGCGCGAATCCGTGTAGAGAAAGAAGATGCTGCCCAGCACGACGGCGGCGAACAGCAGCGTCGCCGAGCGATAGTTGAGCGACGCTTCGAGCAGACGCCCATAGATCTTTGTGAAACGATCATAGGCATGTTCGACCCAATGCTCGAACCGCCCTTCCTGCTGGGTCAGCATCAGCGACGCCATCATCGGCGACAGGGTCAGCGCCACGATGCCCGAGATCAGCACCGAACCGGCGAGCGTGAAGGCGAATTCGCGGAAGAGCACGCCCGTGAGGCCGCCCAAAAAGCCGATCGGCGCGTAGACCGCGGCGAGCGTGATCGTCATCGCGACGACCGGCCCCACGATCTCGCGCGCCCCGACGAGCGCCGCCTGAACGGGGGTGAGTCCTTCGCGGATGTGGCGATGGACGTTCTCGACGACGACGATCGCGTCGTCGACCACGAGACCGATCGCCAGCACCATTGCGAGCAAGGTCAGCATGTTGATCGAGAAGCCGGCTGCCAGCATGAGCGCCGCCGAACCGACGATCGACAGCGGGATGGTGACGATCGGGATGACCACCGAGCGGAGCGTGCCCAGCGACACGAACACCACGACGACGACGATTGCGACCGCCTCGGCCAGCGTGCGCGTTACCTCGTCGATCGAGGCCTGGATGTAAAGGGTGGCGTCATACACCGTCCCCATATGGAGCGCCGGCGGCAGGTCGCGTGAAATCTGCGCCATCTTCACGCGCAGATCCTTGACGATCGAGAGCGGATTGCCCGTCGGGGTCGAATTGACCAGGAGCATCACCGCCCGGCGCCCGTCGATCCAGCCGGACTGCGTCACGCTCTGCTGGTCGAGATCGACGGTCGCGATATCCTTCATGCGAACGATCGAATCGTTCTGCGCCTTGACCACCATGTCGCGGAACTGATCGACGTCCTCGAGGCCGGTGTTCACCTCGATGTTGCCGATGGTGAAATAGCCCTTCGTTTGCCCGGGCGCCGCTTGGACATTGTTGGCGAGCAGCGCGTTCTGAACGTCCTCGCCGGTGATCCCGCGCGCGGCCATGCGCTCCGGGTCGAGCCAGAGGCGCATCGCGAAGGTTCCGCCGCCCGCCACATCGACCGAACCCACGCCGGGCACGGTCTCGAGAATGGGCACGACGGTGCGCGAGACATAGTCCGCGATCTGCGGCGGCTTCATCACGTCGCTGGAGAAGGCGATGAACAGGATGCCGGCTGGACCCTGATTGCTTTGCTTTTGGACGACCGGGTCATTGGCCTCTCGCGGGATCTGGTTCTTGACCTGCTGAACCTTCGACAAGACCTCGGTCAGCGCCGCGTCGGCATCGTAATTCAGCCGCAGATAGACGGTGATGTTGCTCCGCCCCTGCGTCGAGGAGGCGGTGACGTAATCGATTCCCTCGGTCGACGAGATTGCCTGCTCGATCGGCTGAGTGATGAAGCCCTGCATATAGTCGGGCGCAGCGCCCGGATAGGTCGTCTGCACCGTGATCATCGCCGATTCGACCTTGGGATATTGCCGGATCGGCAAATCCATCAGGGCGCGGAATCCGACGAAGAAGATCAGCAGGCTGACGACCGTGGCGAGGATCGGCCGCTTGATGAAAATATCGGTGAAGAACATCAATAGGCCGTCGTGGCGGGCGGAGTCGAAAGCGGATCGCCCGGCAGGATCGTGACCGGGGTCTCGTTGTTCAGCCTGAGCTGACCGGACGCGGCAACCCGATCGCCGGGCTTGAGGCCCGACAGGATGGCCACCTTGCCGTCGAAGCGTTCGCCGATCTTCACGAAGGTTCGCGCCACCTTGAGGATGGGCTTGCCCTGATCGTCCTTGCCCGCCTCCTGGACGAGGAACACCGAGTCGCCATAGAGGCTGTAGTCGACGGCTGTCTCGGGCACGGTGACGACGTTCGGCGCCTCGGGCAGCACCACGTCGACATCGGCGAACATGCCGGGCATCAGCGCATGATCGGCGTTGTCCATCGTCGCCTGGACCATGATCGTGCGGGTCTGGGCGCTGATCTGCGGCTCGATTGCCGTCACCTTCGCTTCGAAGACGCGGCCGGGATAGGCATCGGCATGGAGCCGTGCGGGCTGGCCGACATGGATCTGGCTCGCGACCTGCTCGGGAAGCGTGAAATTGATCCAGAGCGAGGACAGATCGGTCAGGGTCACGATCGGGCCGCCCGGATTGAGATAGCCGCCGAGATTCACCTGCCGAATGCCGAGCTGGCCCGAGAAGGGCGCCCGTATCAGCTTCTGCGCGATCAACGCCTCGGTCTTGGCGATATTGGCCTGGGCCTGGTCCAGCAACGATTGCTGCTGGTCGACCACCTGCCGGCTTTGGAAGTTCTGCGCGCTCAAGGCCTTGTCGCGGGCCAGGTTGGCCGCGGCGAGCCGCGCCTGCGCCTGGTAATTGGCAAGGTCTCCGCGTTCGGGCGCGTCATTGATCTGTATGAGCGGATCGCCGGCGTTCACGGTGGCGCCGGGCTCGAAGAAGACTTGCGTGATGCGGCCGCCGACCTCGGGGGCCACCGTCACCTGCCGGACCGCCTGCAACGTGCCGATACCGGAGAGGTATCTCGGTACGGAACGGCTTTCCGCGACGGCGGCGGTGATCGGCGTGGGCGGCCGTGGCTGCGCCATCATCGCCGTGACCATGTGCTGGCTGAACAGCCGATAGCCGTAGAAGACTGCAATTACCGCCAGCAGGATGATTCCGGTGAGGCGGAAAGCACGGCGCCGACGGGCCGCGGTCGCATGCGGCACCGCGACCGGCGCCGCCGTGCGGTCGGGCAGGTCGCGATCCAGCGCTATCGGCTTTTCGTTCCTCAAATCATCCGGCATCAGCTGTTTCCGCGAACTCTAAACACAAAAAGGGCCCGCCCATGCGGTGCCCTCCCTCTTTTGACAATGCAACAGACTGTCTCATTACCACATTAATGAATATTTTCCTGCGAAAACCCTTCACAACGTGAAAAACGCGCCGATTCAGGCTGCGGCAGAGCGGCGCTGCAAAAGGGTGGCGGAGAGCGTGACGATCGCTGCCACCCCCACAATCACCGTGCCGAGCGCGTTGATCTCGGGGCTGACCCCGAGCTTTACGCTGGAGAAGACGAGCAGGGGCAGCGTCGTAGCGCCCGGACCCGTGACGAAAGCCGTGATCACGAAATCGTCGAGGCTCAGCGAAAAGCTGAGGAGCCAGGCCGCCGCCAAGGCTGGCGCGATCAGCGGCAGCACGACCGCAAAAAAAGCCCGCATCGGGCGGGCGCCCAGGTCGGAGGCAGCCTCCTCCAGCGATGGGTCGAGGCCGGCCAGCCGCGCCTGGATCGCGACGGTCGCGTAGGCGACCGCGAAGGTGATATGGGCGATGGCGATCGTCACCGCGCCGCGGCCCTGCGGCCAGCCGATCAGTCGCTCGAGCGCAACGAAAAGCAGCAGCATGGACAGGCCGGTCGTGACTTCCGGCAGCACCAGCGGCGCGGCGACGAGACCCGACAGCAGCGAACGAGCCCGGAATCGCCCGAAACGGGTGAGCGCATAGGCGGCGAACGTCCCGATCACGACCGCCCCGGTGGCGGCGGTCGCGGCAATCGACAGAGACAGGCGCACGGCTTCCAGGACTTTGGCGTCCTGGGCGAGCGCCGCGTACCATTTGGTCGAGAAGCCCGACCATACGGTGACCAGCCGCGATTCGTTGAAGGAATAGACGATCACCGAAAGGATCGGCGCAAACAGGAAGGCGTAGCCCAACGCCAAAACGGTCACGCCCGCGATCTGTGCGGCGCGGCTCTTCACGGCGTGCGCCCTGCGCCGGCCTGACGACGCTGGATGAGCAGGATCGGCGCGGCAAGGACCAGCAGCAGCGCGACCGCGATCGCCGAAGCCGCCGGCCAGTCGCGGTTCGCGAAGAACTCCGTCCACAGTACGGTCCCGATCATCGGCAGCTTGGCCGAGCCCAACAGCTCGGGGATCACGAACTCGCCGCAGGCCGGCACGAAAACCAGCAGCGCGCCGGCCACCGTGCCCGCAGCCGACAGCGGCAGCGTCACCCGGAAGAAGGCGGACCAGGGATGCGCGCCCAGATCGGCCGCGGCTTCGAGCAACGTCCAGTCGAGCTTCTCGAGCGTCGCGTAGAGCGGCAGCACCAGGAACGGCAAATAGGCGTAGACCATCCCGATCAGCACCGCCGCCTGGGTATTGAGGATCACGATCGGATGATCGATCAGCCCCAGATGCATGAGGAAGCCGTTCAGGAGCCCGTTGTCCTTGAGGATCCCCATCCAGGCATAGACCCGGATGAGAAACGAGGTCCAAAAGGGCAGGATGACCAGCATGACCAGGATCGGCTGGATCCGCTTCGGCGCGCGCGCCATGACATAGGCGATGGGATAGCCGATCAAGAGGCAGAGCGCCGTCGTCGCGCCGGCCATCAGGATGGAATTCACGAACGCGAGCAGATAGAGCCGATCGCTGGCCAGCAGATCGAAGCTGTCGAGACTGAGATTGAAGGCCGGATGGCCGCCTTGCCAACGAAGCGGCGCTTCGATCGGTGGCGAACCATAACCGGCGATCGAGAAGCTGATCACCAGCACGATCAGGAACGGCACCGCCACGAACAGCGCGAGCCATCCCCAAGGGAGCGCAAGCGCCGCGACCCGGCGCTTGGCGGGGGTAAGGCGGAACGGCGATGTCACTTCGCGTCGAGAAAGGGCGGGAGCACGCCGGCCGGATGCCGGTAGGCCGGATCCTTCGGATACGGCGCGAGCGGTGCATCGCCCGGATGCTTGAAGCCGTGATCGGCGAGATAGTGATAGGTGATGTTCGGCCGCTCGGTCAGCGGATCGCAAAATTCGGAGATGCGGTGGAACTGGCTGTACCAGAGCTGCCACCGGCCATCGGCCTTCAGATATTTGTCGCGATAGAAGGCGGTGCCGTAGAGACGAATGTTGCGGCGGAACTCATAGAGGTCGTCATAGAGATACCAGGTGGCCAGCGCCTCGGTGTCGCTCAGTATGTCGATCTCGCCATTGTGGCCGTGATGATGCGAGATCATCTCCGCGTGGGCGCCCTCCTTGACCATCTGCAGATACGCGTCGCGGCCCTTCAACACCATCGAATAGACGCCCGCGACCACGGAGAGCGTGACCTCCGGATGAAGCACCTCCTTCATCCCTTCGAGGTCGGCGGTGTCGAAGCAGCGCCAATATTTGTATTTCGTGCGGCGCACCGCCTCGATGTCGCGCAGGCGTTGGACCTCGGCCCTGAGCTCCTTGATCTCTTTCAGCAGGTCAGATTCGGACATGCGCGCTTCCTCTCGCTTGCTGGCTTCTATCGCGTGAGCACGATCGGCGCGTCTTCCGGCCAGGACAGGAAGACGCGATCGCCCGGCTCGGGGTCGCCTGCCCGGGTCGCGGCCGCGACCCGGAATTCAGTCCCGGATTCAAGTCGGACGCGGTAAAGCGAGAAGTCGCCATGGAAGGCCACCGCTTCGACCGTACAGTTCGCCGCCGCGCTGGACGGAGCGCGCGATAAGGCGACCCGCTCGGGACGCAGCGCGATCCAGCCGGCGGCCGGAAGCGGATCCGCAATGGCGATCTCGATCCCGAGCGCAGGCACCCGGGCCCGTCCCGCAACGGATGGGATCGCCTCCAGAATGTTCGCGCCGCCGATGAAGTCGGCGACGAAGCGGCATTGCGGCCGCTCATAGACCTGGCGCGGAGTCCCGACCTCGACGACGCGTCCCTTATCCATGATCGCGATCCGCGTCGACATCGCCATCGCCTCCTCCTGGTCGTGGGTCACCATCACGAAAGTGATGCCGAGCTGCCGCTGTAGCCGCATGAGCTCGAACTGGGTGTGCTCGCGGAGCTTCTTGTCGAGCGCCGACAGCGGCTCGTCCAGGAGCAGCACCTTGGGCCGCAGCACGAGCGCCCGGGCCAGCGCCACGCGCTGACGCTGCCCGCCCGACAGCTGCGCGGGCTTGCGGGCGGCCAATTCGCGGAGCTGGACCATCTCGAGCGTCTCGGCGACGCGCTTTTTAATCGCGACTCGCTCGACACCTGCCTGCCTCAGCCCGAATCCGACATTCGCCTCGACGCTCATATGCGGGAAGAGCGCATAGGACTGGAACACCATGTTGGTCGGGCGCTCATAGGCGGGCATATCGGTCACGTCGACGCCATCGATCACGACCCGACCCTCGCTCGGACTCTCGAAGCCGCCCAACAGGCGCAGCAACGTCGTCTTGCCGGAACCCGAGGCGCCCAGCAGCGAAAAGAGTTCGCCCGGCCGGATATCGAGGCTGACATCGTCGACGGCCGCGGTCTGGCCGAAGCGTTTGCTGAGCCGCTCCAGCCGGATCAGGGGTGCGGTGTCTCTCATTCGCCGGTGCGGATCTTGGTCCAGGCGCGGCTGCGCAGCCGGTCGAAGCCGCGCGCGGAGACCGGCCCCGAGAACAGAGTCTTCGCGACGTCCGGCGTCGGATAGATCTGGGGGTTCGATTTGAGGTCGGCGCGTACGAATTCGAGGGCTGCCTTGTCGCCCGTCCGGCCATTCACGGCATTGGCCGTATCGGCCATGACCTGCGGCCGCAGATTGTAATCGATCCAGGCGAGCGCCAGATCAGGATGCGGCGCGTCGGCGGGGATCGCCATCGAGTCGATATACTGGAGCGTTCCCTCCTTCGGGATCCGGTAGACGATTTCGACCCCGTTCCTGGCGTCGCGCGCACGAACGCCGGCGATCACGATATCGGTCGAATATCCCAAGGACAGGCAGGCGTCGCCGTTGGCGAGATCGTTGATGTAGCCCGAGCTGTCGAACTTGCGGATATAGGGTCTGATCTTCAGTAGCGCCTCGGTCGCGGCGTCCAGATCCTCGGGCTTCTCGCTGTCGGGATCGCGGCCGAGCCAGCGCAGCACGACCGGTATCACGTCTGTCGGCGAATCGAGCATCGTGATGCCGCAAGCCGCGAGCTTCGACGCGTTCTCCGGCTTCATCAGCAGGTCGAGACTGTCGATCGGCGCGTCGGGAAGCAGTGCTCGAACCTTCTTGAGATTGATCCCGAGCCCAACCGTCCCGACGACCCAGGGAACGGCATGCTTGTTGTCGGGGTCGTACTTGGCCATCTCGGCCAGGATCGCCGGGTCGATATTGCCCCAATTTTTCAGCTTCGAATGGTCGATCTCGGCGTAAAGCCCGGCCTGAATGCCGCGGGCGACGAAAGGCACGAAAGTCGGCACCACGATGTCATAGCCGGAATGGCCGGCCGCGAGCTTGGCCTCGACCGTCTCATTGGCGTCATAGAGGTCGTAATTGACCTTGATCCCGGTTTCCTTCTCGAACCCGGGGATCACGCTGGGGCCGATATAGTCGTTCCAATTATAGACGTTGAGGACTTGGTCCTCGGCGAGAGCCGCCCCGCACTGCGCCGCCAGCGCCAGCGCCAACGCGCCGACCGCCCATTTCTTCGAACCCATTCGCACGCCCTCAACCCCGATTCGCCCCTTCCTATAAGGGGTTGCGCGGATTCGCGAAATGCCGTCGCCACAGAAATTCGCCGCCAAGGCACGGAGGACACGGAGAAGGAGGTTTTGCGGATCGCAAAGCGATCAAAAGTTCTGCTTCGTGATCTTCGTGCCTTCGTAGTGATTCTTCATGCAGTTATTGACCTTACCCATAGATTCTTTATTCTAGAATCAATGGCACGCCAGGCGCTGTTCACCTCTCAGGCATTCGTCGACGCCGCGATTGAGCTGGTTGCGGAAGGTGGCGGCGCGGCCGCGACATTGCAGGCGATCGCGCGCAAGGTCGGCGGTCCGACCGGGTCGATCTATCATCGCTTCCAGTCGCGCGCCGAGATCATGGCCTCGGCCTGGATCTCGATTCACGGCCAGTTCAGCCGACGGCTTCGGGCGGCGCTGGAGCAGGGCGGGGCGCTCGCGGCCGCTCTCGCGATTCCAGATTGGGCCCGGAGGGACGCGATTCGGGCGCGCTTCCTGCTGCTCAATGATCCGGGCGCGCTGATCGGCGGCAACCCGCCCGAAGCGCTGCGCGGCGCGCTCGAACGCGAGGAGCAGGAGCTCGAAGCCGCTTTCCAGGATTATGTTCGGTCGGCGACCGGCTCCGACGTCGCCGCCGATCTAGAGACCCAGACGCGCGCGCGCTTCCTGATCTTCGACGCGCCGATCGCGCTCACTTCGCCGCATCTGGCAGCCGGCGACCCGATCCCGGGCTTCGTCGACACGATGATCCGCGAATTGCATGCGGGCGTCGCTCTGGCCTTGTCCGTCCACGGCTCGCGCGCGGCTTGACATCGGGCCGGATCGGCCCTTTCCGTACCCCGCACGAAATCGGAAAGCCGCCCTGGTCAGCGGCGACGCAGGGGATCTCACGCCTTGTTCCAGAAATCCTTGGGATCGCTGCTCGCGGTCTTTGCCCTTCTCATGTCGACGCAAGCCCTCGCGCAGGAGAAAGCGCAAGGCGCGGCTCAGCTCTTCAACGAGCGCTGCTCCGTCTGCCACGACGATCCCAAGGGCCGCGCGCCGGGAAGGGAGTATCTTGCCGGGCGGCTGCCGAGCGAAGTCGTCTACGCATTGTCGCGCGGCGTGATGCGCCAGCAAGCCGCTGGCCTCTCCGCCGACCAAATCCGCGCCCTCGCCGTGTTCCTGACCGGCCGCCCGATCGATGCAGAGCCCGACCCGAAGGCGAATATGTGTGCCAAGGATGGCGGGCCGGTCGCCCTCGCCGCCGATCAATGGAGCGTATGGGGCGGCAACGCCGCCAACACGCGCTTCCAGCCCAAGCCCGGCATCTCAGCCGCCGATCTGCCGCGGCTCAAGGTCAAATGGGCCTTCGGGCTGCCGGGCCTATCGGGCGAGCCGATCGTCGCGGGCAACCGGCTCTTCGTCGCGAGCCGTCTGGGTCGGGTCTTCGCGCTCGATGCCAAGACCGGCTGCACCTACTGGTCCTATGAGTCCGAGGGCTCGGTGCGGAGCGCGCTCGCGGTCGGCCGCGCCGGCGGCACGACGGTAGCGGCCTTTTTCGGCGATCAGAACGCCGATGTGCGGGCGCTCGACTCGGTCACCGGCAAGCTGCTGTGGCAGACGCATGTCGATCCTTATCCGGGCGCCCGCATCGTCGGCGCGGTCACCTATTATGCCGGCAGGGTCTATGCGCCGGTCACGTCGGGCGACGAAACCGACGCGATCGATCCCACCTACGAATGCTGCAAATTCCGCGGCTCCGTCGTGGCGCTCGACGCCGCGACGGGCAAGATCCTCTGGAAGGCGTACACGATCCAGGAGGAGCCGAAGCCCACGCGCAAGAATTCCGTCGGCACGCAGATGTACGGCCCGTCGGGCGGCGGCGTCTGGTCGGCTCCGACGGTCGATCCGAAGCGCAAGCTGATCTATGCGGCGAGCGGTGACGCCTATTCGAACGGCCAGACCGACGCCACCGACGCGGTCATGGCTTTCGACATGGAGACCGGCAAGCGCGTCTGGGCGAGCCAGGTCGTCAAAAACGATGCCTGGCTCTATCGCTGCGGAGGCCAGGTCGATGCGAAGAAAGGGCCGGTCGGCAACTGCCCGAGCCCGATGGGTCCGGACTTCGACTTTTCGAGCCCGCCCATGCTGGTCACGCTGGAAAGCGGCAAGCAGATCCTGGTCGCCGGATCGAAGGCCGCGGAGGTCTGGGCTTTCGACCCGGACAACAAAGGCGCGATCCTGTGGCACGCCAAGGTCGGCAAAGGCAGCTCGAATGAGCCGATCTGGGGTCTGGCTTCCGACGGGACACGGGTTTACGCCGGCACGCCGGGCCAGGGCATCGAGCCCACCGATCCGCCGGGCGGCCTCACGGCGATCGATGCGGCGGCGGGCGAGAAGGTCTGGCACATACCGGCCCCGACGCCCGTCTGCGCCTGGGGAGAGAAAGCATGCGAGCACCGGCAGACGGCCGCCGTCACCGCCATTCCGGGCGCGGTCATCTCCGGCTCCACCGATGCGCATCTGCGCGCCTATGCGGCAGGAGACGGCAAGATCGTCTGGGACCTCGACACCGCCAAGACCTATGATGCGGTGAACGGCATCAAGGCGTTCGGCGGCAATATCGACGGGTCGGCGCAGATCGTATCGGGCGGCACGCTGTTCGTGAATTCGGGAAATGCGAGCCAGACCTCGCCCCATCGCGGCGATGCCGTGCTGGCGATCACGGTCGACGGGAAGTAGCGCATGGCATCTGGCGGCAAGAAGATCCTGATCGCCGGCGCGTCCGGCCTCGTCGGCTGCGCGCTGGTGAAGCTGTTCAGCGGCCGGCCGGATTGGGACGTCGTCGCCGTCTCGCGGCGCAGGCCCTTCGTGCCGCTGGGCAAGGCGCGGCACATCTCGGTCGACCTGCTCGATCGGGCGGAATGCGCGCGGGTCTTTGGCGCGATGTCCGACGTCACCCATGTCGGCTACGCCGCGCTCAACGAGCAAGCGGACGACATCGTGGGCGGCTGGAGAAGCGCGGAGCAGATCGGCAAGAACCGCGCCATGCTGGCCAATCTGTTCGACCCGCTGATCGCCGCGGCGCGCGATTTTCAGCACATCGCGATCGTCCACGGGCTAAAGGCCTATGGCAACCATGCCGGCGCGCATCTGCCGATTCCTCTCAAGGAGATCCTGCCGCGTCACCCGGTCGACAATTTCTATTACGACCAGGAAGATTACGTCGCCGACAAGCAGAAGGGGCAGGGCTGGAGCTGGACTGTTCTCAGGCCCGCGATGATCGCGGGAGACGCGATCGGCGCCAACATGAATTCCTTCCTGGTGCTGGCGGTGTTCGCGGCGCTGCGCAAGGAGGCCGGGCTCGACCTGCCGATGGCGGCGGGCCGCTCCTTCCTCACCGATTCCTCCGACGCCGATCTCATCGCCGAAGCGATCCTGTGGGCGGGGTCGTCGCCGAACGCGCGGAACGAGATCTTCAATGTCTGCAACGGCGACATCTTCGCGCTTCATGACGGGATTGCCGTGATGGCCGAGGCAATCGGACTGCCTCTGGGTGAGCCGCGCTCCTACGACATCATCGCCGAGCTAAAGGCGATGGAGCCGCTCTGGGCCAGCATGGTGAAGAAATACGGGCTGCGCGCGCCGGCGGATTTCGACTCGTTATTCGGCGCGACTCTGCAAGTGGCGGGCGGCTGGACGGCCGAAGCGCCGCCGGGCGCCGAGATGGCCTTCGGCCTCGCCAGCACGATCAAAATCCGACAGGCCGGCTTCCATGCCTGCATCGATACGCACGAGATGATCCGGAAATATGTCCGGCGCTATCGGGAGTTGGGGATTATCCCGTAGCGCTGAGTCCCGAAGAGGCTCGCTCCCGCCGATCGCGACTCGATCTTCGGGCTCACCTATGTCGGGGAACCACCGGCGCAGCACCGATGCCGATCGGTAGACGGGGAGGCGATAGCGCGCTTGCGATCCGAGATCGAATCCGCTTTCGCTCTGAACGATCACGCTCGTGATTTTGTGCGCACGATCGGGACGACCTGGTTGGCAGCTCGAACGACCTCGGCCCGCCGTCCTCCTGCCAATGTCGATATGGTGAATGACCGCTGATACCACCAGCCGGACCAAATCTCCCAATATCGGCCGAGCTGCAAATATCCTGGCCCATGTACGGCTTCTGTCGTCCTCTTCCTATGCTGTGACGATCGAGCCGAACCGCGTGGCGCTCACGCTCAAGGAGCCGACGTTTGCCATCCGGAAGAATTTTGGATGAGGCGTGTGTGCTCGGATCGTCGTGGCCGCGACGATCCCGGCTGAGCCGGGATCAGCCCAGCCTCGCCTCGATCGCATCCCAGAGCGTCCGTTCGAGCTGGACGTTGTCCAGCCGATTGATCTCCTGGATGCCGGTGGGCGAGGTGACGTTGATCTCCGTCAGCCAATCGCCGATCACGTCGATTCCGACGAAGACGAGCCCCTGCTCGCGCAAGGTCGGGCCGATCGCCTCGCAGATTTCCTGCTCGCGCTTGGTAAGCGTGGTCTTGCGGGCCGATCCGCCGGCATGGAAGTTGGCGCGCGCTTCGCCGGCCTGCGGCACGCGCGAGACCCCCCCTGCGGCCTTGCCGTCGATCAGGATGACGCGCTTGTCGCCCTGCCGGATCTCCGGCAGGTAACGCTGCACGATCACGGGCTCGCGGTAGAGCAGCGTGAAAGTCTCAAGCAGCGCGGCCAGATTCTCGTCATCGGGCTTCAGATGGAAAACGCCGGCGCCGCCATTGCCGAAAAGCGGCTTCACGATGATGTCCTTGTGCTCGGCGCGGAAGGCGAGGATCGCCTCCTTGTCGCTGGTGATGAGCGTGGGCGGCATCAATTTCGGAAAATGCGTGACGAACAGCTTTTCGGGCGCGTTCCTCACCGATGCCGGATCGTTCAGCACCAGCGTCTTCGGCTGGATGTGCTCCAGAAGATGCGTCGCCGTGATATAGGCCATGTCGAAGGGCGGATCCTGGCGCATCAGGACCAGGTCGAATTCGGAGAGGTCGACGCGCTCGGCCGCCCCGGCGGTGAAATGATTGCCTCGCTCGCGCCGGACCGAAAACGGCTTGATCGTGGCGCTGAGCCTGTTGCCGTCGAGCGATAGGTGGCGGGGCAGATAATGGAAAAGCTGATGCCCGCGCCGCTCGGCTTCGAGCGCCATCATGAAGCTCGAATCCGTGTCGATATTGATGGATTCCAACGGATCCATTTGGAACGCGACTTTCAGAGGCATCCAGCTGCTTCCTAATTAATCCGGTTCGCCAAATGGCGGCGCAGCGCCAGCGCCTCGTTGCGCTCGCTATCGTCGGTCATCAGGAGATAGCGGTCCAGGGCTTCCAGAGCCGAGCGCAGCTTGCCGATCTCGGCGCGCAGCTCCGACGCTTCGCGCCAGAGGTCGGGGATTTCCGGCGCGATCGCCAGCATGCCGTCGACGATATCGGCGGCGCGTTCATTGTTTCCAGCCTCCTTGACCCGTTTCTTGATGTTGTTCTGAAGCCGTAGGAGCACGCCGCGATTGGTCATGGTGGCGTAATGCTCCGGGCGAAGCTCGGCATCGATGCCGAGCGCGGTCTTCAGCATTTTGCGAAGGGTTGCGATGTCGACATGCGCCCCCCGGGAAAAGGGATCAAGAATGATCCGCTCCTCATCATCCTCGACCGAGATGAGGAAATGTCCCGGAAAATTGATACCCGCCGCGCGCCACCCCTGAGCCCGCGCGGCGTGGAGATAGAGAATGCCAAGCGCCACCGGCAGGCCGCGCCGCCGGTCGATCACCCGGATGAGGCTCGCATTGGCGAGGTCGTCGTAATTCTCGGTGTCGCCGGCATAGCCGTGCTTTCCGGCGACCACCTGCTGCAAGGCGCTCGCCCGCGCATCCAGGGAATCGACCTCGCGCGACGCGATGTCGGCGACATCGGCCGCAAGCTCGGCCAGATGGCGACGATAGGAGGATAAATCGGCATCTGGAAGCTCGAGCGCGGCCAAGAGCAGCGCGGCTTCAGCGAGATCGATGGTGTCGTCCGGCTGGCGCCCCACGGTCGCTGCCAACGTATTCAACGCCTCGTCGCGGCGCATTCGACCTCCGGTACCAGTGGGCTCAATCGCGCCAGGCGTCGACAACATGGCGCGGCCAGGCCCAAGGGGTAACCACCATTACATCGAAGCGCAAGGCGAGAGCTGCAAGCTCAGGATTGCGTTGGAGAAACAGCTCGGCCGCCCTGCGGATGCGCGCCTGGCTGCGGAGCGACACTGCTTCGAGCGCGTCCGCCGCATTCGCGCGCCGCTTTACTTCGACAAAGGCCAGCACGCCGCCACGCCGCGCGATCAGGTCGATCTCTCCCACCTTTGTGCGATAGCGCCGGGCGAGAATGCGATAGCCGACGAGCCTCAGCCGAAGGGCAGCCAAGGCCTCGCCGTTATGCCCGCGACGATAGGCGGCCCGCCGCCGTGCGAGGCCATGATCGGGCCGGTCGCGTTCCATTCATCCCCTCGCCTAGGCTCTGCCTGAAAAGCTAGTCCCTCCCGGCCTTGAGCGCGAGCGCGCGCGCATAGACCGCCCGGCGCGGCAGGCCCGTTTCCGCGGCGACCAGCGCGGCCGCTTCGCGCACGCTGCGGCCCGCCAAAGCCTCCGCGAGAGCGGCATCCAGATCGACGTCGGTCGCGGCCGCGCCTTCCTCCGCGTCGGGCGGAGCGATCAGCACCACGATCTCACCCTTCGGCGGCGGCCCTTCGGCATAATGGGCGACGAGCGCATCCAGACGGTCCCGCCGCACCTCCTCGAAGCGCTTTGTCAGCTCACGCGCCACGGCCGCCCGGCGGGGGCCGAGCACGAACAGGAGATCGGCCAGGGTCTTCGCCAACCGGGTCGCTGATTCGTAGAAAATGAGCGTCCCGGGAATTTGGGCGAGAGCGCGGATCTCCGTTCGCCGCGCAGCGTCCTTGGGCGGCAGGAATCCGGCGAAGAAGAATCGATCGCTCGGGAGCCCCGACAGCACGAGCGCCGCCAGGATCGCCGACGGGCCGGGAACGGCCGTGATTGCTATCCCTTCGGCGAGCGCCGCCTCGACGAGCTTGAAGCCTGGATCGGAGACGAGGGGCGTGCCGGCGTCGGACACGAGCGCCACCGTCGCGCCCTGCCGAAGCCTCTCGATCAGCACCGGCCGGACGCGGGCGGCATTATGATCATGATAGACCAGCATCGGCGTGCGAATGCCCTCCGCGGCCAGAAGCTTGGCCGTGACGCGCGTATCCTCGCAGGCGATGAGGTCGGCCCCCGCCAGGGTCGCGGCGGCGCGCTTCGACAAATCGCCCAGATTGCCGATCGGCGTGGCGACGACGACAAGCGATCCGGACCGCCCGGAGGCATGCTCTTTCGCGTTGTCGGGCATCGATTTACTTGCCCACGCCGCCTCGCTAGGGTCTCGCGGTCTCGCACGCCGAGACGCTTCCTTGGCAGGAGATCGCATGGCCTGGCTTAACCTCCGCGCAGCCGGTCGCGGCGCAGCGCTGACGTGTTGCGGGCCGTTGCTTTTGGCCCTCGCTCTTCTATCGGCCTGCGCTCCGCCCGAAAGCAAGCCTCAGCCGCCATTCATGGGCGCGCCGCCGCCGGGGCCTGTCACACAGGGTCCCTCCGGGCAGGTGCAGCCGCCGCCGCCCGGAAACCCGGCGCCCCAGGCGGGCCCGAGCCCGGAGGCCGCCACGACCGAAGGTCGCACCAAGGTCGCGCTGCTGGTGCCCTTGAGCGGCGCCAACAAGTCGATCGGTCAGGCGATGCTCGACGCAGGGAATATGGCGCTCTTCGAGGTGTCTTCGGACGTCGCGCTGCTGCCGCGCGACACCGGCAACTCGCCTGACGGCGCGCGCGCGGCGGCAAGCAGCGCGGTTGCCAGCGGCGCCGGCCTCATCCTCGGGCCGGTATTCGCAACTTCCGTCCCGCCGGTCCGCGCGGTAGCCGACCCGGCAAGCGTTAATGTCGTCGCCTATTCGACCGATGCCTCGGTCGCCGGCGGACCGGTTTTCGTCATGGGGTTCCTGCCGGCGCAGCAGGTCGACCGGGTGATCGGCTATGCCAAGTCTCGGGGGCTCGGCAAGCTTGCGGCGCTGGTGCCCGACAATCCCTATGGCGCGGCGGTCTCGACCGAGATCGGGATCATTCGCGACAAGCTCGGCATGTCCGCGCCCCGTATCCTGAAGCTCGGCAAGGATCCCAAGGCGGATTTCGATTCCCTGGCCTCCGATCCTCCGGACATGCTGCTGATCGCGCTCGGCGGCGAGCAGCTTCGGGCGCTGGCGCCGGTCCTGGCCGATTACCTGCAGCAACACCCGACCCAGCTGCTCGGCACCGGGCTTTGGGACGATCCGACGCTTGGGCAAATTCCGGCGCTTGTCGGCGGCTGGTATCCAGCGCCGCTACCCGACGGATTCACGGCTTTCGAATCGCGGTTCCAGCAGACCTATAATTACAAGCCGCCCAGGATTGCGACGCTCGCCTATGATTCGGTGGCGCTCGCGGCGGCGATCGCCAAGGGCGCTCCCGGGAATCCGAAGCCCTTCAGCCGGGACGTGCTGACCCAACCGAACGGCTTTCTCGGCATTGACGGCGCGTTCCGTTTTCTGCCGTCCGGTCTGGCTGAACGGAATCTGGCGATCCTGGTCGTGAGCGCGAACGGTCCGCAGGTCGCCGACTCGCCGCCGCCGAATTTCGAGAAGCTGGGAGAGTAGAGGCCGTAACCAAGGAGGATGGAGACGATGAGCGGAGAGCTGGAGGGACGCAAAGCACTGGTCACCGGAAGCAGCGCCGGCATCGGCGAGGCCACCGCCAGGCGACTGGCCCGGGAAGGAGCGGCCGTCGCCGTCCATGGACGCAATCGCGAGCGGGCGGAAAAGGTAGCCGCCGAGATTCGCGCGGCGGGCGGGCACGCGATCGTCGCGATCGGCGACCTGAAGGATCCGGCGCAGTCGGCAGAAGTCTGCGCGATCGTCGGCAAGGAATTCGGCGACATCGACATTCTGGTCAATAATGCCGGCGGCGAATCCTCCGGCATGGGAACCGGCCCGTGGTTCGAGACCTCGCCCGAGCAGTGGGAATCGACTTACCGGGCGAACGTCGTCTCGATCGTCCGCATGATCCAGCATTTCGTGCCGGGCATGAAGCGGAAGGGCTGGGGCCGCATCGTTCAGGTGTCGAGCGCGTCCGCCTATCATGCTTGGCCGCAGATCCCGGATTACCAGGCGGCGAAGTCGGGTCTCTCGAACCTGACGCGGAGCCTGGTCATGGCGCTCGCCAACACGGGCATCACCGCCAATACGGTTACGCCAGGCTTCATTCTCACCGAGACCAACAAGGGCTGGCTCAAAACGATGGGCAAGGCTCGCGGCTGGGACGTCGAGGATTTCGACGCGCTGTTGAAACGCGTGATCACCGAATGGATGCCCACGCCGTCGGGCCGCGTCGGCGTACCCGACGACGTTGCGCAGGCAATCGCCTTCCTGGTGAGCCCCGCCTCGGGTCACATCAACGGCGTGAACATCCCAGTGACGGGCGGTTCGCTGATGCTGGCTGGCGCCTAGGCCAGCCTCGGCATCACCTTCTCGACGAAGAGCGAGAGACCGCGCCAGCCGATCTCGGGCGGCAGTCCGCCCATTAGCGGATGGAGCGCGACCGTCTCGAACTTGCGCGCGAGATCGACGCATTCGTCAGGTGTGACGACGAGATAAGCGCCGGTCGCCTTCAGCTGCTCGATCGATTCGACGACGGCGAAACGACCGTCGCTGCCGGTCTCGGCGATCCATTGGCCGTAGGAATTCATCTCGTGCAGCGCATGCGGCGCGATCTCCGCCCAGGCCTTGTCGGGATCCTCGGCGACATAAAGAAACCCGGGACTGGGCAAGCTGAACGGTTCCGGATTCCTTCCGCAAGCCTTCGCCGCGTCGAGATAGATTTGATAGAGATCGTCGCGATACGTCACGAAGCCGTCGGCGATCCGCCCGGCGCGGCGCGCCGCCGCCGGTGATGAGCCGCCCATCAAGAGCGGCGGATGCGGTCGCTGCACCGGGCGCGGCGTCACGCGGAAGCTGGCTCTGCGATAGTCGAAGGGCTCGCCGGTCCAGGCGGCCTTCATCACCCGGATCGTCTCTTCCATCGCCGCGGGTCGATCTTTCAGCTCCTTCCCGAACAGCGCGAATTCATAGGGCACGTAGCCTGCGACCAAGGTTGTCTCGACACGTCCGCCGCTGACGACATCCAGGATCGCGATATCTTCCGCCAGCCGCACCGGATCATGCAGCGGCGCCACGATCGCCTTGAAGGACAGCCGCATCCGCTTCGTCCGCGCCGCGATCGCCGCGGCGAACACGATCGGCGACGGCAGATAGCCGTCCTCAACGCCATGATGCTCGGAGAGATCGACCTGCGCGAAGCCGTGCCGATCGGCATATTCGGTCATGTCGAGCGCGGCCGCATAGAGCGCCTGATGCGACGGCCCGAAGGCCGGACCGCGCATATCGAAGCGGAGGGAGAATTTGGGCATCCGTCCGATTATCATCGCCGCCGTTCGCGTGAAAGCGGGAATCCGCGCCGACGGCGGCGCTCAGACGACGTTGCGCGTCCCTAACTCATTCCAGATACGGCATTGATCTCACGACGTCCGGCCCGCGCCGAATCGACTTCCTCGCCAATCCGCGCCCCGCATAGGCGGAGCCCGCCATCAAGACGTTCCAAATCCGTCGGCCGAGGACAGCGAATATGAGCGAGGGAGCGACTTTCATGGAGCTGTCTTTAAGCACGACGGCCCTAACGGACGCTTAAGTCACTTGCGCACGACATAGTCGAAGAGCTCCTGACCGCTTTTCACGATCGCGGGCTCGCCGAGCGCCTCGATCATCTCGGGCGGAAGGTCCGGAATGATCGAAGGATCGGCAGTCGCACATTCGGAGCCCCAATGCGCCACGGTCGGCGTCTGTCGCAGGATCTCATAGACCGAGTTGTAGACTGCGACCCCGCCAGGACGATTGAGCATGAAGCCCGTTATTTCCTCGTTGTCGTCGATATAGCAGAATGCGCCGCCGCCATCGGGATATCGGAGCGTCCACATACCCCCTTCCCGTTTCACTACAAATGGTCCGAATGCTTCTTCCACCGGCTTGCGGGAAAATAGCGCAAAGTTGCCTGCAATAAATCTGCCTACGAACAAGTCGAAGCTCATCGTTGGTACTCCTTTAAAGTGTCGAAGCGTCGCTCCCATTCCGATTGTGGACCTACAACAAGTCTGTGATGTATATACTGGAAGTATTTTGAAACCTGGAACTCAGGCGGCTCATAGACGACCCTAATATTCATCAGGCCCTTTGCCGCAAACTCTCGTCTAAAATAGTCGGCGACGGGCTTTTCGGCAAAATGCCACTCCACCAGCCGCCATCCGGCGACATCAGACTGTACCTTTGCTTGCTTCATGATCTCATCGTAGGGGCCTTTTGTCCTAAACCACTCTTCCGAACGCAGCAGCATCCATAGGTAGTTCGGCCCTTTCGCTTCGAGCAGCGTGCCGTCGCTCTCACGGCAGCCGTCATATGTGACACCGTTCCATTTGACGGCCATTCCTCGCGGCAGCTGCGTCACCTGCTCCTGATATAGCAAAGCATTTTCCTTCGCGCCGTGAGGCACGTCGGGTCCCGGATCTGGGCAATAATTGACGGTATCTGATTGCGCGCCAGCGCCTGCTTGGGTGTTGGTGTTTGCCGGCTGACTAGGATGCGATTCGGTCGGAAATATGTAATCGTCATCAGGGCGTTTCGGCGTGCCAAATCCAGGTGCGGCGAGTGGTGGCACCAGATTTGGAGCCGCCAATTGCGTGGGAACAATATTCGGATTCCCGTTGCCGCCGGTTGTCCATCTTCCACGCCAATCGCGGGGCTCGCTTTGATTATAGTTGAATTTCGACAGTGTCTCGGCACGAGCAATCCGTTGCAGACCATCCTCGTCGAAATCCGGCAACCGCAGCAACACGCTGGCGATCATTGCTTTTGAAAGCGCGCCGTCATCGAGCGCATGAGCAACGCAACGCAATCCGCGAAGGCGCGATTCCACGTCGACACCGGATTCGTGCCCGTACGCCGCGTCGAAGATTCGTTGCAGCTCGCGCGGAGATCGTGGCTCGAATCCAGTGCCGCGAAACTCCAACAGCGGGGCACCGCCGAGCGTCAACCCGTTTTCGTTACAACACAGACCGGCCTCAGCAGGCCGCGAGACCAACCGGAACGTTTGAACCGACCAGACCATGGAAAATCTCGATATCGAAAATTAGGAATATTAATTGAACATAAAGAGAACAAAAAGTCAAGTCTTTTCGGACGTGGCAAGCCGTCGGTTGGCCGGCAATGCTGATATCGGCGGTGCAGCGCGTTCGACGGCTGCTTCAGTAGAGTAGATCGGCCAGCACCGCGTTCAGTCGTTGGCGGCCAGAGTCGGTGGCGCGGAGGCGATCTCGCTCGAGCGATAGAAATCCGCCGCCAACCAGCCGGTTGAGGCGAACGGAATCTATGATGTTTTCAATCTCGCCGCCGAGCTCCTCGCGAACACGTGCGCGGCTGACGCCCTCGGTGAGCCGCAGCCCCATCAGCAGCATTTCGCTGAAGCGATCGTCCGGGTCGATCGGCTCGTCGTCATGCGCGCCATGGCCCAGCGCCTCGACCCGCTCCAGCCAGATTTCCGGCGCGCGGTGGGCGCGAGTGGCGAGCCTGGCGCCGTCGATCGTCAGGCGCCCATGCGCGCCGGGCCCCACGCCCGCATAGTCGCCGTAACGCCAATAGGTAAGGTTGTGCCGACACTCGGCGCCGAGGCGCGCATGGTTGGAGATCTCATAGGCCGGCAGCCCTGCGTCCCCAAGGATCTCCTGCGTGGTCTCATAGAGCTCGGCCTGGGTCTCCTCGTCCGGCACATCGAGCTCGCCGCGCCGCGCCAAGGTCGCAAAGCGCGTCCCGGGCTCGATGGTGAGCTGGTAGACGGAGAGATGCTCGGTGCCGAAGCCGACCGCCCGCTGTAGCTCGGCGCGCCAATGGGCGACACTCTGGCCGGGACGCGCATAGATCAGGTCGAACGACACGCGGCGGAAATGCCGCTGCGCGATCTCGAGCGCGGCGAGCGCCTCGGCAGCATCGTGGCGACGGCCGAGGAAAGCGAGCGCGTTGTCGTCGAGGGACTGGATTCCCAGCGATGCGCGATTAACGCCGGCGGCGGCGAGATCGGCAAAGCGTCCTGCCTCCACCGAGCTCGGGTTGGCCTCGAGCGTGATCTCCACATCGCTCGCAACCGGCCAGCGCGATGCGACGCGATTGATGACGGCGGCGGCCGTCGCAGGCTCCATCAGCGAGGGCGTGCCGCCGCCGAAGAAGATCGAGGTCACGGTCCGGCCGGGAGTCCGCGCGGCATAATGGTCGATCTCGGCCAGCAATGCGGATCGCCAACGCGCCTGATCGATCTGCTCGCGGACATGCGAGTTGAAGTCGCAATAGGGGCATTTCGACAGGCAGAAGGGCCAATGGATATAGATCCCGAAGCCGGGATCGGCGGCATCATTCATGAAAAGCAGCGTGCAACGAGCCGACGGAAAGCTTCAGCCCTGTGACTGATGCGGTGTTTGGCGTCGGGTTCCATCTCCCCGAAAGTGGTGTCGTGGCCGTTCGGGATAAAGATCGGGTCGTAGCCGAAGCCGCGATCGCCGCGCGACGGGAAGACAAGGCGGCCGTGGACCTCGCCCTCTACGGCTTCGACATGGCCGTCCGGCCAGGCGAGCGCCAGCGCGCAGACGAAGTAGGCGGCGGGATCCTTGCCGCCGAGCTCCGCCTCGACCCGCCGCATAGCCATGCCGAAATCCCGATCCGGTCCCGCCCAGCGGGCTGAATAGATGCCGGGCGCGCCGTCGAGGGCAGGCACCACCAGGCCGGAATCGTCCGCCAGCGAGGGCTTGTCCGATCCAACCGCCGCGGCGCGGGCCTTCAGCGCGGCGTTGCCCGCGAAGGTAGATTCCGTCTCCTCCGGCTCGGGCAGGCCGAGATCGCCGACGCTCGGGAAGTGCCGCACATAGGCGCCGAGCAGGTCCGCGATCTCGCGCACCTTGCCCTTGTTGTGGCTGGCGATGACGAGCGTGTCGCCGGTAAAGCGCCGGGGCGTGCTCATCCGGCTTCGATCACCGCGCGCTGGATCCGGACCAGCTCGCCGATGCCCTTGCGCGCCAGCCGCAGCAGCTCGTGAAAATCGGGCTCGGCGAACGACATCTGCTCGGCGGTCGCCTGGATTTCGACGATGCCGCCAGCGCCGGTCAGCACGAAATTGGCGTCGGCCTGGCAGGCCGAATCCTCGACATAGTCGAGGTCAAGCAGCGGCATGCTCTCCCAGATGCCGCAGGAGATGGCCGCGACGTGATCTGTCAATGGTACAGCGGGAAGCGCGCCCAGCTTGACGAGCGACGACAGGGCTTGGTGAAGCGCGACATAGCTGCCGGTAATGGCGGCCGTGCGGGTGCCGCCGTCGGCCTGGATGACGTCGCAATCGATCTTGACCTGGATCTCGCCCATCGCCTTGCGGTCCACAACCGCCCTGAGCGCACGGCCGATCAGGCGCTGAATCTCCTGGGTGCGCCCGCTCTGTCTGCCCCGTGCGGCCTCGCGGTCGGTCCGCGTGCCCGTCGCGCGGGGCAGCATGCCGTACTCGGCGGTGACCCAGCCAAGGCCCGTCCCCTTGAGCCAGCGGGGCACGCCGGTCTCGACCGACGCCGTGCAGAGCACATGCGTATCGCCGAATTTGGCGAGGCAGGAGCCTTCGGCATATTTGGACACGCGAGGAATCAGCTCGATCGAGCGAAGCTGGTCGAAAGCGCGGCCGGAGGGACGCTCGGGCATTGTCTTCTCGAATTGTGACGCGGGAAATTTGCGGCAGACCGTAGCGGTACCGGTGCGGGGCCGTCCAGCCCGTTCCGCCCGCCCGTCGCGCAACATTGAAACTCGCCCTTTGACTACTTAGCTTCTCAAGCCGACTTTAGAATGGTGCCAATGTCGAATCAGGGGGCCGATCTCAATCGACGCGCGCGCGACATATTGCGCCTGATCGTCGATGCCTATGTGGCGACCGGAGAGCCGATCGGGTCGCGGACGATTTCGCGCCGCCTCGGCATGTCCCTGTCCTCGGCCACGATCCGCAATGTGATGGCCGATCTCGAGGAGCTTGGCCTGCTGCGCGCGCCCCACACCTCCGCCGGCCGGCTGCCGACCGAGGCGGGCTTGCGGCTGTTCGTGCACGGCCTGCTGCAGGTCGGGCATCTGAGCGACGACGAGCGCGAGGCGCTGGACGGGCAGGCCGCGGCCGCAGGCCGATCGCTGGCCGAGATTCTGGGGGAGGCAACCTCCGTGCTCTCGGGCCTGTCGGGCTGCACGGGGCTGGTGGTGGCGCCCAAGACCGATCGGCCGCTGAAGCATCTGGAATTCGTGGGGCTGGGCCCCGGGCGCACCCTGATCGTGCTCGTCACCGAAGACGGCGTGGTCGAGAACCGCGTCGTCGAGACGCCTGCCGGCATCCCGCAAGCTTCGCTAGTGATGGCGTCCAACTACCTGTCGTCCCGCCTGATCGGACGGACGCTGGAGGAGGGCCGGGCGGCGGTGCTGGCCGAGATCGAAGCGGCCCAGACGCAGCTGGATGCGCTGACCACCAAGGTCGTCGAGGCCGGGCTGGCGATCCATTCCTCGGATACCGGCCAGCTGATCGTGCGCGGACAAAGCAATCTTTTGGAGGATCTCGAAGGGCGCCAGGATATCGAGCGCATCCGCGCGCTGTTCGACGCGCTGGAGACCAAAGACACGATGCTGAAGCTGCTGGAAGCGGCCAAGGCGGCCGAAGGCGTTCAGATCTTCATCGGCTCGGAAAACGCGCTTTTTGCCCATGCCGGCTGTTCCATGATCATCACTCCCTATATGAACAGCCGCGAGCAGGTCGTAGGCGCGATCGGGGTGATCGGTCCGACCCGGCTCAATTACGCGCGCGTCATCCCGATGGTCGACTACACCGCCAAGGTGATCGGCCGCTTGCTCGGCTGAGGCGGCGCAGGCGTCATTTCGATATGGAAAGATCATGAGCGACATCGATAACGGAAATTCCCCATCCGGCCGCCCGGCCAATGACCAGCATCCGGCGGCCGATCCGCACGATCCCGCGGTTCTGCCGCCCGAAGCCGGCCGCATCGCGGACCTCGAGACCGAGCTTGGCGAGGCGCGCGACCGGCTGCTGCGCGCGCTTGCCGAGACCGAGAATGTTCGTCGCCGCGGCGAGCGCGAACGCGAGGAGACGGCTCGCTTTGCGATTTCTCGTTTCGCGGGCGACATTCTCTCCGTCGCCGACAATCTGCGCCGCGCGCTCGAGTCCGTGCCCGGTCAGGCGCTGGAAGGCAACGAATTCCTAACCAAGCTGGTCGATGGCGTGGTGGCGACCGAGCGCGAGCTGTTGGCCGTTTTCGAGAAGCACGGGCTGAAGCGCCTCGATCCGACCGGCCGGCCCTTCGACCCCAACTTCCACGAAGTCCTGTTCGAGATGGACGCCCCCGGGAAGCCCCCCGGCACCGTGGTTCAGGTTCTGCAGCCGGGCTACACCATCGGCGAAAGGCTGCTTCGCCCAGCCCGCGTCGCGGTCGCCAAGGCGGCGCCCGACGTCGGTCGGGTCGATACCCAAGCCTGAAGCGCCTTAAGGAATCGTCCGAGCGCCGGTTGCAGGCGCTAAGCCCCACCCCTATATGACCGCTAGTTCAGACCGGCGCATTTTGCTGGAAACCAAGGGGATCGGGGGCGGCGCCGAAATCGTCGGGTCGCTCGGACGGTCTGCCGCAAACGAGGATTGAGACTCATGAGTAAAGTGATCGGGATCGATCTCGGTACGACGAATTCCTGCGTCGCCGTGATGGAGGGTAGTCAGGCCAAGGTCATCGAGAACGCCGAGGGCATGCGCACGACGCCCTCGATGGTCGCCTTTTCGCAATCGGGCGAACGGCTCGTCGGTCAGGCGGCCAAGCGTCAGGCGGTGACCAACCCGGAAAACACGCTTTTTGCCATCAAGCGCTTGATCGGCCGTCGCTTCAACGACGACGCCGTCCAGCGGAACATCAAGAATTTCCCCTATAAGGTGGTCGCCGGCGACAATGGCGACGCCTGGGTCGAGATTCAGGGCAAGAAATACGCGCCGTCCCAGATCAGCGCCTTCATCCTGCAGAAGATGAAGGAAACCGCCGAGGCCTATCTCGGCGAGACGGTCACGCAGGCGGTCATCACCGTTCCCGCCTATTTCAACGACAGCCAGCGGCAGGCCACCAAGGATGCCGGCAAGATCGCCGGGCTGGAGGTGCTGCGCATCATCAACGAGCCGACCGCAGCCGCGCTCGCCTATGGGCTGGAGCGCAAGGGGTCCGGCTTGATCGCCGTCTATGACCTCGGCGGCGGCACCTTCGATATCTCGGTGCTGGAGATCGGCGAGGGCGTGTTCGAGGTCAAATCGACCAATGGCGACACCTTCCTGGGCGGCGAGGATTTCGACCACCGGGTGATCGACTACCTGGCCGACGAGTTCAAGAAGGAGCAGGGCATCGACCTGCGCAACGACCGGCTGGCGCTGCAGCGCCTCAAGGAAGCGGCCGAGAAGGCCAAGATCGAGCTGTCGTCGCAGATGCAGACCGATGTCAACCTGCCCTTCATCACCGCCGACCAGTCGGGACCGAAGCATCTCAACATCAAGCTGACCCGCGCCAAGCTCGAGCAGCTGGTCGACGATCTGGTTCAGCGGACGATAGAGCCCTGCCGCAAGGCGCTGGCCGATGCCGGCGTGAAGGCTTCGGAGATCAACGAAGTGGTCCTGGTCGGCGGCATGACCCGCATGCCGAAGATCCAGGAGGTCGTGAAGAACTTCTTCGGCCGCGAGCCGCATAAGGGCGTCAATCCGGACGAGGTCGTCGCGATCGGCGCCGCGATCCAGGGCGGCGTGCTGAAGGGCGAGGTCAAGGACGTCCTGCTGCTCGACGTGACTCCGCTGTCGCTGGGCATCGAGACGCTGGGCGGCGTCTTCACGCGCCTGATCGACCGCAACACCACGATCCCGACCCGCAAGAGCCAGGTCTTCTCGACCGCCGAGGACAGCCAGAGCGCGGTCACTATCCGCGTCTTCCAAGGCGAGCGCGAGATGGCCGCCGATAACAAGCTCTTGGGTCAGTTCGACCTGGTTGGAATCCCGCCGGCGCCGCGCGGCGTGCCGCAGATCGAAGTCACCTTCGATATCGACGCCAACGGCATCGTCCAAGTGACGGCGAAGGACAAGGCGACCAACAAGGAGCAGCAGATCCGAATCCAGGCCTCCGGCGGCTTGTCGGATGCCGATATCGACAAGATGGTGAAGGACGCCGAGGCCAATGCCGCCGCCGACAAGAAGCGGCGCGAAGCGGTCGAGGCTCGCAACCATGCCGACGCGCTGATCTATTCGACCGAGAAGACGCTCAGCGAACTGGGCGACAAGGTGCCTGGCGCCGAGAAGAGCGCGATCGAAAGCGCGATTGCCGAGCTGAAGTCGGTCAAGGACGGCGACGACGCCGACGCCATTCGCGCCAAGACCGACGGGCTCACTCAGGTCTCGATGAAGCTCGGCGAGCATCTCTACCGGCAGCAGCAAGAAGCGGCGGCGCCGCAACCCGAAGCTGGCGGCCAGGATCAGAACGACGATAAGGTGGTCGACGCTGATTTCACCGAGGTGGACGAGAACCGCCGTAAGTCGGGCTAGAGAAACTTCATAAGCAGGGCGCGCCCGCCCTGGCCGGAGAGAGGATCTCGCGGCCAGGGCGGCTCGATGCGAGCCCGGTACAAGGGAATGTAGGACGGGCGACGGGGTATGAAGGCGGATTGCTACGAGACTCTTGGCGTGCAACGGGGCGCCAACGCCGACGACATCAAGAAGGCCTACCGCAAGCTCGCCATGCAATATCACCCGGACCGCAACCCGGGCGACAAGGCAGCCGAACAGAAGTTCAAGGACGTCAACCACGCCTACGACATCCTGAAGGACGAGCAGAAACGCGCGGCCTATGACCGCTACGGCCACGCAGCCTTCGAGAATGGCGGCGGCGGCGGTGCCGGAGCAGGGTTCGGCGCGGGATTTGGCGCCAATTTCTCCGACATCTTCGACGAGATGTTCGGCGACATGATGGGCCGTCGGGGCGGCCAGGCGCAGCAACGCGGCTCCGACTTGCGCTACAATCTGGAAATCACGATCGAGGATTCCTTCAAGGGCAGCCAGGCCACGATCCGCGTGCCGACTTGGGGGGCGTGCGAACCCTGCAATGGCAGTGGCGCTGCCGGCGGCAGCGCGCCCGTGACTTGCCCCACTTGCGGCGGCGTCGGGAGGGTGCGTGCCCAGCAGGGCTTCTTCACGATCGAACGGACCTGTGCGAGCTGCGGCGGCGCCGGGCGGGTGATCAAGGATCCCTGCCGCAATTGCGGAGGCTCGGGCCGCATCCGGCGCGAGAAGACCCTCCAGGTCAACATCCCCGCCGGTGTGGAGGACGGGACCCGCATTCGCCTTTCCGGCGAAGGCGAGATGGGTCTGCGCGGCGCGCCGCCGGGCGATCTCTACGTCTTCCTGTCGGTCAAGCCGCACCGGTTCTTTCAGCGCGACGGCGCCGACCTCCAATGCCGGGTCCCGATCACGATGCCGACGGCGGCGCTCGGCGGCTCGATCGAGGTGCCGACGATCGAAGGCTCGCGCAGTCGCGTCACGATCCCGGCCGGCACGCAATCCGGCCAGCAATTCCGGCTGCGCGGCAAGGGCATGACGGTGCTGCGCAGCGCGGCGCGCGGCGATCTCTATATCGAGGTCTCGGTCGAAACGCCGGTCAATCTCTCGAAGCGCCAGAAAGAGCTGCTGCAGGAGTTCGACAAGCTGGGCTCCAAGAGCACCGGCACCCATCCGCAATCCGAAGGCTTCTTCGCCAAGGTGAAGGAGCTGTGGGAAGACCTGACTGACTAGTATGTAGGATTCTACGGCTTTTTGCGACGTGTTATCGAACGTTCGCTGGCCTTAAGTTCAGCTAGCTCCCGGTCAGCTTGATACCGCCGAGTCTCTCTTCGTCCCTCATCGAACTTTTGATATTGAAGCTTTGCGTGAGCCTCCGCGGTTGCGTGTTTTACCGAACCGCCATGATTTAGAACGGAGCGATTTAGATTCCTGAGCTGCTTATCGAGAAGAAGCGTTGCTTCTGACATCAAGGTCAATTTTCCAAGGTCCAACTGATCTTCAAATATATCTAATAGGATAGTGGTAAGTCGATTTAATTCTCGAATTTCATTTTCGCTTAGATAATTCTTCGCCACCAGGACGTCTTGTTGCCTGATTTCATCCTTAAGCCATGTTTGTAGGCCCATATTCGGAAGGGATGCTCTTGCTCGCTCCACAATAAGCATTGACGGCGTATGGCTGGTAACGGCCCAAAATAACTTCGCTTGAGTGCGTTGATAAAATTCGCGGGCTTCCGACGACTGCGGGTCATAATCTTGGCACATTGCACAGATCCGCCGAAGCTCGGCATATACGTTTGCTTCGGAAGCCCGGATGTCGCGGACAACGTCGCGAAGTTCTCGTAAACGATCATTTTCTTCTGGGTTTCGAAGTCGCTCTACGTCAACAACGAAACCTTTAGTGGCGAATCGGACCAGCTTGTCAGTGGCCCATTTTCGAAACATCGTGCCCTGTTTCGAGCTAACGCGATATCCGACAGAGACTATCATGTCCAAGTTGTAATGATCGATGATGCGGCCCACTCGTCGTTCGCCCTCCGTCCGAACTGTTTCCATTTTGGAAAAGGTTGAAGACTCGGACAGCTCGCCTTCTGCATAAATGTTTGAAATATGTTTAGAAATGGCGGGAACGTTCACACCAAAAAGCTGCGCCATCTGCGCTTGCGTCATCCAGAGAGTATCGCCTTCGTACCGAAGCTCAACTTTGATACCTCGATCGGTCCCATAAATGAGGAACCGGCTTCCGCTATCGGGATCTTCAACCAGATGAACGGGTTCGTCTGACGGCTCGATGGCATCGTCTTCCATGGCAGTACGCACTTCCGAATCGGCTTGGAACGATTGTAGAACATCGACGTTCCGGAGTCTCGCGAAATCTCTAACGGTCCGGAATCGCGTCTACCGAATAGCCCCCTCGACTCGTCCCCGCCCGCATGCGAAAGCATGCCGGAGCATTCCAAGGGGGAAGTCATGCGTTTCGTGCTGGGCTATGGGCTGAACGATATCAATCATATGATCGACGTTGCGGTCGCCGCGGAGGCGGCCGGATTCGATTCCTTCACGATCGGCGACAGCCTTTTCTATCCCAAGCACACGGATTCGATTTACCCCTACAAGGAAGGCGACCGGTCGTTCCTGGAGAATATCGATTTCCTCGATCCGGTGGCGGCGATCGCCGCGATGGCGGTCAAGACCAGCACGATCCGCTTCTATCCCGGCGTGCTGAAGCTGCCGTGCCGCCATCCGATCCTCACCGCCAAGCAATTCTCTTCGCTGGCGGCGATCTCGAACAACCGAGTCCTGCTTGGAGTCGGGATCAGCCCCTGGAAGGAAGACCTCACCTATCTCGGAGTCGATTGGGACCACCGCGGCAAGGTGATGGATGAGTGCCTGACCGTAATCCGCGGCGTGCTCAAGGGCGGGTTCTTCGGCTTCGACGGCGAGTTCTACAAGTTCGGCGAGATCAAGATGCGGCCGGTTCCCTCGAAGCCGATCCCGATTCTGGTCGGCGGCCATTCGACGCCGGCGCTCCGCCGAGCGGCCAAGCTCGGTGATGGCTGGATGTCGGCCGGCGGGACCCTCGAGGAGAACAAGTCGATGGTCGAGAAGATCAATCAGTTCCGGCGAGAGTTCGGGACGGCGGGCAAGCCGTTCGAAATCCATGCCGGCGTGATGGACTTCAACGACACGGATGCGATGAAGCGGATGGTCGATATGGGCGCCACGCACATCTTCACCGCACCCTGGAACGTCTATGAGCCGATCGCCTCGCTGCAGGGAAAGATCGATGCCGTGAAGCGCTTCGGCGATAACGTGATCGCAAAGCTCGGCTGAGTTCCATGGCCGACCGCGCGCGTGTTGCGATCCTTGGAGCGGGCGGACGGATGGGCCGGACGCTCATTCAGGCGCTCGCCGCCAGCGAGCGCACGATGCTCGCAGCCGCGCTCGAACATTCGGGCAATCCGTTGATCGGCGAGGACGCGGCGCTCGCGGCCGGATTGACCGGGAGCGGCGTTCCGATCGGCGACGATGTGGCCGCCGCGCTGGCGCAATGTGACGTCGCGATCGACTTCTCGACGCCCAGAGCGACGGTCGAGCACGCGAAGGTCGCGGCCGAGAAGGGCATCCCGCTCGTGGTGGGAACGACCGGGCTCGCTGCCGCCGACGAGGCTGCGCTCAAGCGCGCAGCCGAACGGATCGCGCTCGTCTACGCGGCCAATTACAGCATCGGCATGACGCTCCTGGCCGATCTCGTGAAGCGCACCGCATCGCGGCTTGGCGCGGACTTCGACATCGAGGTCGTCGAGATGCACCATCGCCACAAGGTCGATGCGCCCTCGGGCTCGGCGCTGATGCTCGGTCGCGCCGCGGCCAAGGGACGAGGCGTCAATCTAGACGATGTCGCCGTTCGCGGCCGCGACGGCGTCACGGGCGCCCGCCAGCCGGGAGCGATCGGCTTTGCCGCGCTACGCGGCGGCGATGTGCCGGGGGATCACACGGTGATCTTCGCCGGAGAAAGCGAACGGCTCGAGCTCACCCACCGCGCCGGCGGGCGAGCCATCTTCGCTCGTGGCGCCGTGCAAGCGGCATTATGGGTCATCGGCAAACCTGCGCGCCTCTATTCGATGCGCGACGTATTGGGATTGGACTGAGGCGCTACAACCAGTTTCCGGTCACCGCCATCCCGGCGAGGAACGATATCGACAGCGTGAAATAGAGATTGATCAGCATGTAGGCCGCCGTGAACCGTCGCGCGCCGGCCGAACGCCAGATGAGATAGAGATCGAGCACCAATATGATCGGCAGAGCCGCGTCGACGGGGTAGCGAACCCATTCGGGATTTCGCGCCGCATCCGGGCTTTGCGCATCGTACCAAAACCAGGCGCCCCAGAGGCCGACCGCGATCCAGATCACCGGGATCCACAGAAGGTCTCGCAGCCGGCGACGGGTAGGCCGATCGCGCGGAAAGCTCCCCATCATCGTCAGAATCAGGAAGGCCAGCGGGATCAGGAAATAGAGGATGCCCAGCCCGCCGACATGGACCGCCTGGTCGAGGAACCAGAGAAAGCGGTGCAGTGATAGCGCCAGATGCTCCACGACCGTTCAGTAAACTTCGGGGCCGGCTGTGCGCCAATCTTCGAGTGCGCTGGCGAGGTCTCGCGCTACGGCGCGGCGCTGATCCGGGCCGACGAAGGCAGCGATCGCCAGGCTTTGCCCGTGAGTCCTGAGCAGCAGCGGCGTGTCCGGCATCACCGGCTCGGCCAGGTCGACGCGGAGCCAGTTGGGCTGCAGGCTCCAATGCGCACGATCGCCGCGAAGGCCGACGCGATCGACGGTCAACGCACGCTCGTCGAGCTCCAGCGTCTCAGATATCCGGGCGCTTCGGAAGCTCGCCTTCAGGGCGAGATAGACCAGCAGGACGTCCAGCCCCAGGAATCCGAAGACCGGCCAGGCGCCCGCGAGGTAGAGGCCGGTGCCGATGGTCAAGCTGGCTGCGCAGACCGACAGCATGATGGTGCGGAAGCCTTTGGGCGAAAGGCTTCGATAGGGGCTCAGCACCGCGCGAAAGAAGACGCGGCGCGGCCTTTCTGAAATCGGCTCCATCGTCATAGGATATGCATCGGCCGGCGCTCGCGCCAAGGGCGCGCAATCCCGTCAACCAGAGAACGGACTCGATGAAGCCCGCACAGATCAAGGAAATGTTCGCGCGACTCGCCGCGAAGGACCCTCATCCCGAAACCGAACTCGACTATCTGAATCCGTTCACGCTGCTGGTCGCGGTCGTCCTTTCCGCGCAGGCAACGGATGCCGGCGTCAACAAAGCGACGCCGACGCTGTTCGCCGCGGCCGACACGCCGGCCAAGATGGTGAAACTGGGCGAGGCGCGAATTCGCAATTTCATCAAGACCATCGGGCTTTTCAACACGAAGGCGAAGAACGTCCTTCGGCTCTCCGAGATCCTGCTAGAGCGCTATGGCGGCCAAGTTCCGCGTGACCGCGAAGCATTGGAATCCTTGCCCGGAGTCGGCCGCAAGACGGCCAATGTGGTGCTGAACGTGGCGTTCGGCGAACCTACGATCGCGGTCGATACGCACATATTCCGGGTGTCGAACCGTACAGGGCTGGCGGCCGGCAAGACGCCGGACGCGGTCGAGACGCGGCTGATGAAGGTCGTGCCGCCGGAGTATCGGCAGCATGCGCATCATTGGTTGATCCTGCACGGGCGCTATGTCTGCAAGGCGCGCAAACCGGATTGCCCGACCTGCATCATCCGCGACCTCTGCGCCTTCAAGGACAAGACCAAGGGCGTCGGCGACGCCCTTGCCGCCGAAGCCCTGGCCGCAGGCGAAATCTAGACGCTAGCCTAGGCTCGGCGCTCCCGCGGATGTCTCGGCGCTGCTGCCCGGCAGCGGCGCCAAGGGCAGCGGCTCGGTCGCAGGCGCCTTGGCGCCGGCCTTGCCCCTCGATCCGCCCTTGCCGCCGATCGTGCGAATCTCGCCGTCCAGCGTGCCGCCGGCCTCGACCGCCAGTTCGCCATACTGGACACGGCCGTCTATGCGCCCGGTTGAACGGACGGTCAGACGCCCCTGCACCGTGATGTCGCCCTCGAAGCGACCTCCGATATCGGCATCCTTGATTTCGACGGTGCCTTTGAACAGGCCAGTCTCGGCGATCTCCAGCCTCTGGCATTCCTTGACGCTGGCTTCGACGGTCCCTTCCACGACTAAGTGATCGCAAGCGAGCTCGCCCGAAACCGTGACATCCTTGCCGACCACCAGCTTGCGTACGTCCTTGGCAGGGGCGGGCGCCTCGGCGCGTACGGGCTCGGGTGGACGGCGCACCGGCTGCGCCGGGGCCGCGCGCGCGGCGTCGCCGCTCGTCTCTCCGGCTGCCGTCGCAGCCGCCGGGCGCGCGGGAATGGGCGGCGCGACGGGGCGTGGAGCCGCAGGCTGTACAGGGGTGGGCGCGGGACGGTCCGCTTGCGGCGAATCGGTGCCGGCCGGGGGTTTGCGTCCGAACATGGCAGTCTCCCTCTAGAGTGCTGAATGACCAAGGGTCGGCGACTCGGCCCCTATTCGGGCGTATCACCGAACCGCTTGAACCTGCAAGCCCTGTCGCGACTCGGGCAGGGCGTGAAACAGATGCAGCATAAACGCCGTCGCGAGGATCGGCGTGACAAAGTTGGCCAAAGGAACGAATGAGAGCGCCGCGATCAACATGCCGCCAATGAGCAGCCGGAAACGGTAGTATCGCCGCAGAACAACAATCGCTTTGCGATCGACCCGGCGCTGGGCGGCAAGCTCGAAATATTCCCGCCCCAGCAGATAGCCGTTGACCAGCAGAAACACGACGATGTTCGCGCCAGGAATAAGATAAAGGGGCAGGGCGAGCAGGTTCCAAAGCAGATTGGCGCCGGTCAGGCTGAGCGCCAGCGCCACCGTCTCGCGCAGCGGCTGGGGGCGCGGCGCGGGTATACCGGGATACCAGCGCCGCTCGACGGCCCGCGCAACCGCCTCGAGGAAGAAACTCGCGACCAGGACCGCGACCGCGCTGTAGAGATAGAAGGTCAGCACCACGGCACCCAAGCCCAGCAGAATCCGCGCCGCCCAATCGAGCCAGCGCGTCTCGAAGAGATGCTCATGCGCAAGGACCTCGACGATGCCGAACCACAGCGCCGCAAAGATGCCGGCCGCTGCCAAAGCCGAGCCGACGAGGATCCGAAAGGTCCCTGGATCGGCGAGCTGTGACAGGGCGCGAGCTGCGGCGCTCCACATCTCAGGCCCTCAAGTCACGCGGAAATTCTTGAATTGCCACGGATCGGTCAAATCCAGGTCTTCCTGGAACAGGGTGCCTCGGCCGATCAGCGGTGTCCAATCGCTGTAGGCGCCGACGATCGGCCCGAGATAGGGTCCCTGAATGGCGAGCGCTTCGCGGAAATCGACTTCGTCCGCTTCGACGATGCCGGCATCGGGGTGCCGGAGCGCCCATACCATGCCCGCCAGCACGGCCGAAGTCACTTGCAGGCTGGTCGCGTTGTTGTAGGGCGCGAGTGTGCGGGCCTGCTCGACCGAGAGCTGAGAGCCATACCAATAAGCGCCCCGCGCATGGCCCATCAGCAACACGCCCAACTCATCCACCCCGCCGACGATGTCTTCCATCAGAAGACGTTGCTCCAGCTGCTGGACCCAATTGCGCCCCGCCAGCTCATGGATCGACAGAACGGCGTCGTCGCAGGGATGATACGCATAATGCACGGTCGGCCTGTATTGCGGCCGATCCCCGTCACCCACCGTCAGATAGTCGGAAATCGACAGCGCCTCGTTGTGGGTGATGAGGAAGCCGTGAAACGCGCCGGCGCGGGGAGTCCAGGTCCGCACGCGGGTCGCGGCGCCCGGGCGGTCGAGATAGACGCCGACTTTCGAACCTTCGTCGATGCGATGACCGTCCGGGGGCAGGCTCTTTTCATGGCTGCCCCAGCCTAGCTCGGCGGGCTGGCAGCCCTCGGCCACGAAGCCGTCGATCGACCAGGTGTTGACGAATTCGCCGCGCTGCTTGTTCAGCCGTGAGCGCTGCGTGTCGCGCTCCGCGACGTGAATCACCTTGACGCCGAGCTTCTGTGCGAGGGCAGCCCACCCTGCCCGGCTGGAGGGCGCGTCCGCGATGCCGGTATCGCGCGCAACGTTGAGCAAGGCCTGCTTCACGAAATGCGAGACCATGCCGGGATTGGCGCCATGCGCGAGCACCGCCGTCGGGCCCGAACGGAAGCGCTGCCGCAACGCCAGTGCGGCTTCGCGCAAAGCGGAATTGGTTCGTTTTGCGAGCGTCAGGCTGGTGTCGATATACCCGCCGACCCACGGCTCGATGCAGGTGTCGAGATAGAGCGCGCCCTTCTCCTGGGCAAACTCGATCAGCGCGATGGACGAAACCTCGACCGAAAGGTTGAGGATGAAGTCGCCCTTGCCGATCAGAGAGTCGAGCACGCGACGGTAATTGTCCCGCGTCAAAGGCTCGATGACGAAACCCACACGGTATCCGGCAGCCTCTTCGCCGCCCCAATCCTCCGCGGTGACGATCGTGATCTGTGACGGATCGATTTCGATGTGCCGCAGGATGAGCGGCAATACACCCTGGCCGATCGACCCGAAGCCGATGATGACGAGCCGACCGGGGAAACGGGCATGGATCTTGGGGTCGTTCATCTCTCTTCTCCGAGACCAGGAACACGGCCGCGCGGCCGCGCCCTCTCGAAAGTTCGATCTGGGCTCTCCCGCGCAATCCTTGCCGCTGTCTGCCTCTCCCGTCCGTCTATCGTCGCTCCACCATCAGCTTCTTGATCTCGGCGATTGATTTGGCCGGGTTCAGCCCCTTGGGGCATGTCTGGGTGCAGTTCATGATGGTGTGACAGCGGTAAAGGCGGAACGGATCTTCGAGAGAGTCGAGCCGCTCGCCGGTCGCCTCGTCGCGGCTGTCGGCAATCCAGCGATAGGCCTGCAGCAGAACCGCTGGCCCGAGATAGCGATCGCCGTTCCACCAATAGCTCGGGCAACTCGTCGTGCAGCAGAAGCACAGGATGCATTCATAAAGCCCGTCGAGCTTCTCCCGTTCCTCCGGACTCTGCAGCCGCTCGCGCGACGGCGGCGGGCTCTCGGTCTTCATCCAGGGCTCGATCGAGGCGTATTGCGCATAAATCTGCGTCAGGTCCGGCACCAGATCCTTCACCACGCCCATATGCGGCAGCGGATAGATCTTCACGTCGCCTTTCACATCTTCGATCGGTTTCGTGCAGGCGAGCGTGTTGGTGCCGTCGATATTCATCGCGCAGCTTCCGCAAATGCCCTCGCGGCAGGAGCGGCGGAAGGTGAGCGTGGCGTCGATGTCGTTCTTGATGTGGATCAGCGCGTCCAGAACCATCGGCCCGCATGCGGCAAGATCGATCTCGTATTCGTCGAGCCGGGGATTGCCGCCCTCGTCGGGAGACCAGCGATAGATCGCGAATGTCTTCGGCTTTTTCGCGCCGGCCGGCGCCCCATGCTTCTTGCCGGGCCGCACTTTGGAGTTCGCGGGCAAAGTCAGTTCAGCCATCGACGTCTCAGTCCTTGTAGTGCCGGCTCAGCCGACCATCCGTGGGTATAGGTCCGTCCGGTCGTTGACACCACGTGATCGTCATGCCCGGGCCTGGGCATGACGAATTGTGATTGCCGGGAATGACGAAAACAAAAGAAGATTTCGACGACGAGGCCGGCATCCCTAGTAAACCCGCTTCTTCGGCGGGAACACCTGCACGTCGTTGGTGAGCGTATAGAGGTGCACCGGGCGATCGCCGAGGCGCTCCTTGCCCTTCTCGTCGACCCAGACGGTCGAGTGCTTCATCCAGTGCTGATCGTCGCGCTCGGGATAATCCTCGCGCGCATGGGCGCCGCGGCTCTCCTTGCGGGACACGGCCGAGCCCAGGGTCGCGACGGCCTGGTACATCAGATTGTCGAGCTCCATAGCCTCGACCAGATCGGAGTTCCAGATGAGCGAGCGGTCGCTGACCTGGATGTCGCCGCGCTTGCCCCAGGATTGCTGCATCAGGTCATAGCCTTCCTGCAGCACATCGCCGGTACGGAACACCGCGCAATTATTCTGCATCACGCGCTGCATCTCGAGACGAAGATGGGCCGCGCGCAGGCCGCCGCTCGCGTTCCGGAACCGGTCCAGCCGCTCGAGCGCACGATCGGTTTCCGACGATGCCAGCGGCTTGTGCGCCGAGCCTTTCTCCACCGTCTCCGCAGCATGGTGGCCGGCGGCGCGGCCGAAGACGACGAGATCGAGCAGAGAGTTCGAGCCCAGCCGGTTCGCGCCATGCACCGATACGCAAGCCGCCTCGCCGATCGCTTGCAGGCCGTGAACGGTCTTGTCCTTGTCCTGGTCGGTGGGGTTCAGCACCTCGGTGCGGAAGTTCGTCGGAATGCCGCCCATATTGTAGTGGACCGTCGGCAGCACCGGGATCGGCTCCTTGGTGACGTCGACGCCGGCGAAGATCTTGGCCGTCTCGGCAATGCCGGGCAGACGCTGATGGATGATCGCCGGATCCAGATGCTCGAGATGCAGATGGATATGGTCCTTGTGCGGGCCTACGCCGCGGCCCTCGCGAATCTCGATCGTCATCGACCGGCTGACGACATCGCGGCTCGCCAGATCCTTGGCCGACGGCGCGTAGCGCTCCATGAAGCGCTCGCCCTCGCTGTTGGTGAGGTATCCGCCTTCGCCGCGCACGCCTTCGGTGATCAGGCAGCCGGCGCCATAGATGCCGGTCGGGTGGAACTGCACGAACTCCATATCCTGCAGCGGCAGTCCGGCGCGCAGCACCATGGCGTTGCCATCGCCGGTGCAGGTATGGGCCGACGTACAGGAGAAATAGGCCCGGCCATAGCCGCCGGTCGCCAGCACCGTCGTGTGGCCGCGGAAGCGATGGATCGAGCCATCATCGAGATTCCAGGCCATGACGCCGCGGCATGCGCCCTCATCGTGATCCATCAAGAGATCGAGCGCGATGTACTCGACGAAGAACTCGGCGTGATGCTTCAGCGCCTGCTGGTAGAGCGTATGCAGCATGGCATGACCGGTGCGGTCGGCGGCGGCGCAGGTGCGCTGCGCCGTGCCTTCGCCGAAGCGCGTCGTCATGCCGCCGAAGGCGCGCTGATAGATCTTCCCCGCCTCGGTCCGTGAGAAGGGCAGGCCGTAATGCTCGAGCTCGATGATCGCCGGAACGGCCTCGCGGCACATATATTCGATGGCGTCCTGATCGCCCAGCCAGTCCGACCCTTTCACGGTGTCGTACATGTGCCAGCGCCAATCATCCTCGCCCATATTGCCGAGCGCGGCGGAGATGCCGCCCTGCGCCGCGACGGTGTGGCTGCGGGTCGGGAAGACCTTGGTGATGACGGCGGTCTTCAGGCCGGCCTCGACCATCCCGACGGCGGCACGCAATCCGGCTCCGCCGGCACCGACGATAACGACGTCGTATTCATGTTCGATGATGGGATAGGCAGCAGGCAACTCAGCCTCCGACGGCGACGCGCAGGATCGTGAAGAGGGCGGCCAGCGCCAGAAGGACGATCAGCCCCTTGATCAGGAGGATCGTCACGATCTTCACACCTTCGCGATGAACATAATCCTCGACCACCACCTGAAGGCCGAGGGCCAGGTGATAGAACATCGCGATGACGAGGAGCGTCATCAAGATCGCGTTGGCCGGACGATGCAGCCAATCGCGCACCGTCTCCTGATCGGCCCCGGTCAGCCCGATTACGGCGTAGACGAACCAGAGGGTCAGCGGCACGAGCGCGACCGCGGTGACGCGCTGCGCCCACCAATGCTGCACACCCTCCTTGGCCGAGCCCAATCCGCGTGCCCGGGCCAGCGGGCCGGCGAAGCGCCGGATCTGTTGATGCGTCGCCATCGCCTCAGCTCCCGATCAGAAAGGCGCTCGACCAGGCGGCGAGCGCGAACAGGACCGAGAGCACGACGACGGTCCAGCCACCACGATGCACGCTCGGCAAGTCGAAGCCGTGCCCCGTGTCCCAGACCAGGTGCCGGATGCCGTTCAGCAGGTGATAGAACAAGGCCCAGATCCACCCCAGCAGGAGAATCCGGCCGACCACCGAGCCCAGAAAGTCCTGAACCGAATCGAAGTCCGACGGCTGGCCGAGCAGCGCCAGCAGCCACCAAGTCAGGAGCAGAGTGCCGATTCCGAGCGCCACCCCCGTCACCCGGTGCAGGATCGACAGCGCCGAGCTGACCTGCCAGCGATAGGTTCCGAAGGGCGGAAAGAGGAACGGTGAAAGAGGTCGGCTGCGGGGTTGCGGCGCGGCGTCGGCCATGGGCTCGAGATTCCGTCTTGCTTGCGGCGTCCGGCGGATGCCGGGCCCCGTTCGTGTGAATACCGGGGTGCTTATAGAGTCAAGATGCGCGCCGCGTCCAGGGCACCCCGGTCCAGGATCAAGGCCCGGGGATCAAGGCCCGGGGATCAAGGCCCGGGATCAAGGATAGAGCCGCTCGCTTTCCCAAGCGCCGCCGCGATGTGTGAAGCGGATCCGGTCATGGAGCCGGTGAGGCCGCTCATGCCAGAACTCGATTGTGACCGGCGCCAAGCGGAATCCCGACCAATGGGGCGGCCGCGGCACCGGCCCGCCCGCATAGCGTGCTTCGATCGCGGCCATTTTGGCTTCAAGGGTGGCCCGGCTGTCGAGCGGCCGGGACTGGTCCGACGCCCAGGCGCCGATCTGGCTCTCCCGGGCGCGCGACGCGTGATAGGCGTCGGCCTCGGCCTCGCTGACCGGCTCGACCGGGCCCCTGACCAGGACCTGCCGCCGCAGCGACTTCCAATGAAAACAGAGCGCCGCGGTCGGGTTCGCCAGAAGGTCGACCCCTTTGCGGCTTTCGAAATTGGTGAAAAACACGAACCCCCGGTCGTCGACGCCCTTCAGGAGCACCATCCTGGCCGACGGGTGTCCCGCAGCGTCGACCGTAGCCAGGCACATAGCGGTCGCGAGATCGGGCTCCCGCTCTTCCGCCTCCACGAGCCAGGCCTTGAAGATCTCGATGGGATCGCGCGTGCGGAGTTCATCCATGGAGTTGCCAAACCTCTACCTGCAAAAGCGCAGAATGGCATCTTGTAGTACGAACGCCATTCGGTACGAATGCTGCTGCGATTCGCGCTGAAAACGTCTCACGTTCGGAAAGGGTGGGAGGATTATGGATCTGAAGCTCGTGGCGCCGCTCGTGATTGCATCATTGTTGCTCGGCGGATGCCAGAGCGGCCGGGGCGGCGCGATGATGGCGAGGCCGGGCGGGGGGACCGGCGGAACGGCCGCCTCCGCGGCGCCGCCGTCGGGAGCGCTTCCAGGTGGGCTGGTGGGCGGACCGGCAGGGCGCGCGCTCGACGATTCCGACCTCGCCTATATGAGCCGGCAGACCAGTAAGGCGCTCGAGACGGTCCCGACCAACCAGACGTCGAACTGGGTGAACCCGGAGAGCAAGTCGCCGGCCTCGGTTACGCCGACCCGCACCTATCAGCGGCCTGACGGCACCTATTGCCGCGAATTCTCGCAGTCCGTCACGATCAAGGGCCAGGAGCAGAAGGTCAGCGGGACTGCTTGCCGTCAGGCGGACGGCTCATGGCAGGCGACGAGCTGATCTCGACCTTCAGCGCTCGTCCGGGCCGATCTGGCGCATCCGCTCCAGATGAAGCCGCTGCTCGGAAAGCGCGTCTTGGAGCAAGCTCAGAAGCGCCTCGGCCAGATCGGCATTGAAGCCCTTCTGGCGCAAACGGACGACGACGCTGCGCTGGCGCTCGACCCGTTCGATGCCTTCGCGCACATGGCGCTCGGCCATTTCTATGTCGTTTTCGAGCTGGCGCTGAGCCTTCGATTTTTTGAGCTCGCGGTCGATCTCGTCTCGCGGTGAACGGGCGAAAGCTTTGGTGGCCCTTAATAGATCTTGGATATCGCGTTCGTTCGTCATTGGCGCACCCCCTCCCGGGAGTTGGCTCAAGGCAGCACGTTAACGCTTGTTAACTGCGAATCATAGAACGACGTTTTGTGTACAACCCCGAGCCGAGGGGGTCCGCTTGGAGGACGCCGCGGCTCTGGTGTAGGCTCATCGGCCATATTCACGACGCGACGACTCGTAAGAACATGAACGAGATTTCGCCGAACCCCGTCCGCGCGGGGGCGAGCACGCTGATGGCCGGCAAGCGCGGTTTGATCATGGGCGTGGCGAATGAGCGCTCGCTGGCTTGGGGCATCGCCTCGGTCGCTGCCGCTCATGGCGCTGCCCTTGCCTTCTCCTATCAGGGCGAGGCGCTGGGCAAACGCGTCAAACCATTGGCCGAATCGGTCGGCTCGAGCTTCGTCGAGCCCTGCGACGTTGGCGACGACGCCAGCCTGGACGCGCTGTTCGCGAAAATCGCCGAGCAGTGGGGCGGGCTCGATTTCGTTGTCCACGCCATCGGCTTCGCGGACAAGGACGATCTCAAGGGCGGCTATGTGAAGACCAGCAGGGCGAACTTCCACCTGGCGCTCGATATCTCAGCCTACTCCTTCACGGCCGTCGCGCAGCGCGCGGCACCCTTGATGAAGAAGGGCGGCAGCCTGCTCACCCTCTCCTATCTCGGCGCCGAGCGGGTGATGCCGCACTACAATGTGATGGGCGTTGCGAAGGCCGCCCTCGAAGCCTCGGTGCGCTATCTCGCGACGGATCTCGGTCCCATCGGCATCCGGGTCAACGGCATCTCCGCCGGGCCGGTCAAGACGCTGGCGGCCAGCGGGATCGGAGATTTCCGCGTCATCCTGCGCTGGAACGAGCTCAACGCGCCTTTGAAGCGCAACGTGACGATCGAGGATGTAGGCAACGCAGCACTCTATTTGCTGAGCGACCTCGGCGCCGGCGTCACGGGCGAGATTCAGCACGTCGATTGCGGCTATCACACAGTCGGCATGGTGGCCGTCGATGCGGCAGGCGGCGCCGCGACCCTGTTGCAGGGTCTGGTCGATCGGGGCGTGGTGCCGGGCGGAGATAGCTGAAAAATTCTCGATCCAACGCTTTTTGCATTCGTCATTACCGCGAAAGCGGGAATCCATTCATCCGTTTGCGCCGGCGTTTCCATGGATTCCCGCTTCCTCCGGGAATGACGGAATATGAGGCCTGCACAACGTGCTTCGCAGTAGGGTCTAGGGCGACAGAATGGCCGGGAACAGCTTTGGAACCGCCTTCCGCTTCACGAGCTGGGGCGAAAGTCATGGGCCCGCCATCGGTTGCGTGGTCGATGGGGTGCCGCCGCTGATCGCGCTTTCGGAAGCGGATATCCAGCCCTTCCTCGACAAGCGGGCCCCCGGCGGTTCGCGGTTCGTGACGCAGCGCCGCGAGCCCGACCAGGTGAAGATCCTGTCGGGCGTGTTCGAGGGGAAGACCACCGGCACCCCGATCAGCCTTCAGATCGACAATGTGGACCAGCGGTCGAAGGATTACGGGGACATCAAGGACACGTTTCGCCCCGGTCATGCCGACTACGCCTATTGGGCCAAATACGGCATCCGCGACTATCGCGGCGGCGGCCGCTCCTCCGCCCGCGAGACCGCGAGCCGGGTGGCGGCCGGCGCGATCGCGCGCAAGGTGTTGGGTGAAGGCGTCGCCATCCGCGGCGCGTTGGTCCAGATCGGGCGGCACCCGATCGACCGGAACCGCTGGGACTGGGCCGAGACCGAGCGCAACCCGTTCTTTTCGCCCGACGCCGGAATTGTCGAAACCTGGTCGACCCTGCTGGATGAAACCCGCAAGGCGGGATCGTCGCTGGGCGCCATCATCGAGGTCACGGCCTCGGGTGTCCCCGCGGGCCTAGGCGAGCCCATCTACGGGAAGCTCGACGCCGACCTCGCCGCGGCGATGATCGGCATCAACGCAGTGAAAGGCGTGGAGATCGGCGACGGATTCGCCGCGGCCTTGCTGTCGGGCGACGAGAATGCCGACGAGATGCGGATGAAGGACGGAAAGGTAGCCTTCCTGTCCAACCATGCCGGCGGCGTCCAGGGTGGCATCTCGACCGGCCAGGACATCGTCGTCCGCTTCGCGGTCAAGCCGACAAGCTCGATTCTCACGCCGCGTCGTACCGTCGATACTCATGGCCAGGAGCGCGAAATCGCGACCAAGGGCCGTCACGATCCGTGCGTCGGCATCCGCGCGGTACCGGTCGGCGAGGCGATGATGGCGATCGTGCTGGCCGACCACCTTTTGCGCCATAGGACGCTGGGCCGTCCCGGCGCTTAGCGGGGCGGCTGTTTCCGGTTCTTTTCCCCAGTCGCGCTGTAGACGCCGTTGGCCGGATTGACGCCATTCCTGGCGGTGCCTGCCTGCCCTTGCTCCAGCGGGTTGGAGCTCGTTCCGGCGCTTCCGGGGCCGTTCGTTTCGGCGGCGATAGAGCCCGTCGGGACGCTGGCCGGAACACCCGGCGGTACGACCGGCTGCGGCGCTCCATTGGGCGCTACCAGCTGGCCTTTCTCGGTGGTCGGCGCGTTCGGCTGATCGAGCGGGCCGTTCTGGGCTTGCGCCGAAGCAGCCCAGACCAACATCGCCGCAATGATGACCTCAATGCGCATCATTGGCCTGTTCAACCCCCGCGACACGAGGCTGTTCCGCTCCTCGGTGTAGGCGTGGCCGACATGGCAGCGATAGCGCACGATATCGTCATCCTCCACTTCCCGCAGGAATGGGTGGCTTCCAGCGGCAAAGATCTTAAGATCGCAAATCCAAGCATGGGGACCATGGTCATGGCCGAAAAGGATACGGCTGGTGGGCACGCGCAGGGACCGTCGGAGCCGGCTTTAGTCCTGATCGGCGCATCGGCCGGCGGACTCAGCGCGCTGCAGACTTTGTTCGAAGAACTTCCGTCCGACACGGCCGCCGCTTACGTGGTCGTCGTGCATCTCGATCCGCAGCATCGCAGCGACCTCGCGCGAATCCTCGGCACCCACACGAAAATGACTGTCGTTCAGGTCGATACGACCGCAAAGCTGGTCGCCGACCATGTCTACGTCATTCCGCCCGACCGGCGGCTGGAGGTTCGCGATCACGAGATTTTCGCATTACGATTCGACGAGCCCCGCGGCCAGCGCGCGCCGATCGATCTTCTCTTCCGCTCGGTCGCGCGCCGCTTGGGCGACGGCTTCGCCGTGATCCTGAGCGGCGCGGGATCCGACGGGGCGCTGGGTGTGAAGGCCATCAAGGAGGCCGGCGGCATCATCCTCGTGCAGGATCCCTCCGAAGCCGAATATTCATCGATGCCGCGCAGCGCCATCGAGACGGGGGTGGCGGATTTCATCCTGCCCGTCACCCAGCTTGCGCATCGGCTGGGCGAACTGATCGCGAGCAAGCAGATCGCGCCGATCCCCGACACGCCGGATCTGGACGAGGAGCTGGTGCGCCGGATTCTCGCTTATCTCCGTGTCCGGACGGGCCACGATTTCTCGAAATATAAACGCTCAACGGTGCTGCGGCGCATTGCGCGGCGCATGCAGATAACCCGAACCAACGACCTCAGCGAATATCACGATCATTTGCGCGAGAAGGCCGACGAAGCGCAGGCGCTCCTCAGCGACCTACTGATTTCGGTGACGACCTTCTTCCGGGACAGCGAGGCCTTCGATGCGCTGAGGACCCAGGTTGTGCCCCGCCTGTTCGAAGATCGCGATGCGACGGAGCCGATTCGCGTATGGGTGTCGGGCTGCGCCACCGGCGAAGAGGCCTACTCGATCGCCATGTTGCTGCTGGACGAAGCGTCCCGCCATGAAAGCCGGCCGCAGATCCAGGTTTTCGGCTCCGATCTCGACGCGCGCGCCCTCGCGACGGCACGGGAAGGGCGCTATCCGGCTTCGATAGAGGCCGATGTCAGCGAGGAGCGGCTGCGGCGATTCTTCAACCGCGAGGGGGATGCGTATCGCGTACGGCAGGAGCTGCGCGACATCGTGCTGTTCGCGATCCATGATCTGCTGAAGGATCCACCCTTCTCCCGCGTCGATCTCATCTCCTGCCGCAACGTGCTGATCTATCTCGACCGCGAGCTGCAGGAGCAGGTCTGCGGCACGTTCCATTACGCGCTCAATCCTGGGGGCTTCCTCCTGCTGGGCTCGTCGGAGACCGCCGACAACCCGCCAGGGCTGTTTCGCATGATGGACCGCAATACGCGCATCTATCAATCGACGGCCCATCCAGGCGACAAGCCGAGGCTGCTGCAGCGCCTGTTCGGCCCGATCGGCATCCGCGAGCAATCGATCCAGTTCGCGCGGCCGGTGACACCGACCGCCGCGCTCAACGAAGCCGCCGCGCATCGGCGGGCGATCGAGCGGATGGCGCCGCCGAGCGTGCTGGTCGACGAAACCCACCGCGTGATGCATCTCTCCGAAAATGCGGGGCGCTTCGTCGCGCCCTCAGGCGGACCCCTGAGCGGGGACGTGGTCGATCTCGTGCGGCCCGAGCTGCGCTTCGAACTCAGGTCGGCGCTGCACCGGGCGTTCGAGCAGCGCAAGACCACATTGAGTCTGCCGATTCCCGTACGCTTCAACGGCTCGCCGCATCGCGTCCATATGCTGGTCGCGCCGGCGCCGAAAGATGATGCGACCGAAATATCCAAGGCGGTCGTCATGTTTATCGAGGGAGAACCCGTCGAAGAGACTCTGGGGCGCACCGAGCAGCGGGTCACTGACGAGACAGTTCGCCGGCTGACCCAGGAGCTCGAGCTGACGCAGGCGCGGCTGCGCACCGTGCGGGAGGAATCAGAGGCCGCCAACGAGGAGTTGCGCGCCGCCAACGAAGAGCTGCAGTCGATCAACGAGGAATATCGTTCGACGTCCGAAGAGCTCGAGACCAGCAAGGAAGAGCTGCAATCGATCAACGAGGAGCTGCAAACCGTCAACAGCGAGCTGAAGCTCAAACTGGAGGCGATCTCGCGTGCGCATAGCGACCTGCAAAATCTGGTCGCGGCAAGCGACTATGGGACGCTCTTCCTCGATTCGGGGCTTCGCATCAAGCGCTTCACCGATCAGGTGACCGAGCTGTTCTCGATCACGCCCAGCGACGAGGGGCGTCCGATCACGGATTTCGCCCACCGGCTCGAATATGACGAGCTGGGCAAGGATGCGCGCGGCGTGCTGGCCGACTTGGCGCCCGTGCGGCGCGAAATCCGCAGCCGGCATGACCGCTGGTACGATGTCAGGATGCGTCCTCGGACGGTGGACGACAAGATCGACGGTGTCGTGATCACCTTCGTCGACGTGACGGACCGCCGGCAGGTCGAGACCGCGCTTCGCGACAGCGAGCGGCAGTTGCAGCAGCAGAAGCGCCTGCTCGAGCTCTCCCCGACGCCGATTTTCGTCTGGGACTTCGATGGCGGCGTCGTCGAATGGAACCGCGGAAGCGAGGAGCTATATGGCTTTTCGCGCGCCGAGGCGCTGGGCAAAACGAAGGAGCAGCTCTTCGGCCGAACCGAGCCGCCGTTCGACGAGCTCGAGGCCAAGCTCCTAGAAAGCGGGAGCTGGAACGGCGAAATCCGCCAGAGGACGAAAGACGGGCGGCAGGTAATCGTCGAAAGCCGGATGCAGCTCGAATCGTTCGGCGACCGGCGCCTGGTGCTGGAAAGCACGCTCAACATCACCGAGCACAAGAATTGGGAGGAACGCCAGCGCACGCTGCTTGGCGAGCTTACGCACCGCGTCAAGAACACGCTGACGGTCGTGATGGCGATCGCCCATCAGACCCTTCGCGCGACGCCGTCGCCGAAAGAGTTTGCGGAACGTTTCGACGGCCGGCTGACCGCGCTGGCGCGCTCCCACGATCTTCTCGTGCAGTCGGGCTGGAACGGCGCCGATCTGACCAAACTCGCACAGGAGCAGCTCGAGCCTTACGTCGGGCAGCGGAAGGAGCGTGTGCGCATCCACGGAGACGCCATCATTCTTTCATCGGAGCTGCTCACTCCGTTCGGTTTGGTAATCCATGAGCTCGCGACCAACGCGACAAAATATGGCAGCCTGTCCGTCCCGGAGGGCAAGGTGGAGCTCAGCTGGGCGATCGCGCCGAAGAAAAGCCGTCGCATGCTGGAGTTCGTATGGCGCGAGCAAGGCGGCCCGGCCGTAGAGGCGCCGACGCAGTCGGGGCTCGGAACCTCGCTGATCGACCATGGAATTCCCGGCGCGACCGTGAATCGTGAATTCCTGCCTCAAGGGCTGCGCTGTACGATCCGCGTGCCGCTGGATAACAGGCAATCAAGGGAAAAGGCCGCGGAGTAGAAGGAGCCCAAAATCGCTTCCGGGCTCTTTGGCGGGCGCCATTTCACGGCCTGCGGATTAAGATGCGAGATCGTCGAGAATGGGGCAGGTCGGCCGGTTGTCCCCGCGGCAATGGCGTACGAGATGGTCCAGCGCGTCCCGCATGGTCTGAAGCTCTTCCAGCTTCGCGTCGAGCTCGGCGATGCGCGCGAGCGCAACGCGCTTGACCTCGGCACTCGACCGGCCGCGATCGCGCCAAAGCGCCAGAAGAGCGCGGATCTCTTCGATGGAGAAACCGAGAGTCCGAGCGCGCTTGACGAAGCGGAGCACGTTCACATCTTCGCAGCCATAGGAACGGTAGCCGCCCTCCGTGCGGTCCGCCGGCTCGATCAATCCGATGCTCTCATAATGCCGAATCATCTTCGCCGTTACGCCCGAGGCCGCGGCCGCTTCTCCGATCTGCATGTCTTTCCTCCGGCTCCTCTTGACCTTCCCACAATGGGAAGCTCCATCTTCAGCTTCAAGAGGTCTTCAGCTGCGAAGATCGGCACGAATTCCAAGGTATCCCATGACTCTGCACGACCATGCGCACACCCATCACGAGGCGGAGCCTCATGCCTGCTGCTCGGGCCATAAACCGGCGGCTGCAGAAGCGCACGACCCGGTCTGCGGGATGTCGGTCGATCCGGCGACGGCCAAGCATCGCTTGAGCCACGAGGGGCGGGATTACTTCTTCTGCAGCGCGCGCTGTCTGGAGAAATTCCGGGCTGATCCGCACGCCTATCTGCACCGTGATCACCACCAACCGCCGGTTCCGCCACCGTCGGCAGGCAAGATGCGATGGACCTGCCCGATGCATCCGCAGATCATTCGGGATGCGCCCGGAAGCTGCCCGATCTGCGGCATGGCGCTGGAGCCGATGGATGCCGGCGGCGAGGCCGGACCGAACCCCGAGCTGATCGACATGACACGCCGCCTCCGGGTCGGCGCCGCGCTCGCGGTTCCGATGCTGATCTTGGAGATGGGGGCGCATTTTCCCGGGTTGAATCTTCATCATTACGTGTCGGCTCAGATCTCCGTATGGATTCAGCTCGTGATCGGCTCGCCGGTCGTGCTCTGGGCCGGATGGCCGTTCTTCGAACGCGGCTGGGCTTCGGTACGCAACAGATCCCTCAACATGTTCAGCCTGATTGCGCTCGGCGTGGGCGCAGCATACCTGTACAGCCTGGTCGCCACCTTCGCGCCCGGGCTTTTCCCGGAAGCGCTGCGCCGGGAAGGTGTGATCCCCGTCTATTACGAGGCCGCCGCCGTCATCACGGTCCTCGTTCTTCTCGGGCAGGTCCTGGAGCTGCGAGCCCGCGAGAAGACCGGCAGCGCGATCCGCGCCCTGCTGAACCTCGCGCCCAAGACCGCGCGGCGCATTCGCGCGGACGGCAGCGACGAGGAGGTGCGGCAGGAGCAGATCCAGATCGGCGACCGTCTCCGGGTCCGCCCGGGCGACGGCGTGCCGGTCGATGGAGTTGTGCTCGAAGGCAGAAGCGCGGTCGACGAATCCATGGTGACCGGCGAATCGATGCCGGTCGAAAAGGGGCAGGGCGCCAAGCTGATCGGCGGCACGATCAACGGCACCGGCGGCCTCGTGATGCGCGCCGAGAAGGTCGGCTCCGAAACGATGCTCGCGCGCATCGTTCATATGGTCGCCGAGGCGCAGCGTTCGCGCGCGCCGATTCAGCGGCTCGCGGACACGGTCTCCGCCTGGTTCGTCCCTGCCGTGATCCTGGTTGCCGTTTTGTCGTTCGTCGCCTGGATGATCTGGGGACCGCCACCGGCCGTCGCGTATGCGCTGGTGGCGGCAGTCTCGGTCGTCATCATCGCCTGCCCCTGCGCGCTCGGGCTGGCGACGCCGATGTCGATCATGGTGGGCGTCGGCAAGGGTGCCACCGCGGGTGTCCTGATCAAGAACGCCGAGGCGCTGGAGCGCTTCGAGAAGATCGACACGCTCGTGGTCGACAAGACCGGGACCTTGACGGAAGGGAAGCCGAAAGTCGTTGCCGTCGTCCCGGCTAACGGCTTCGACGAGACGTCCGTGCTCTCACTCGGCGCCAGCCTTGAGCGATCGAGCGAGCACCCGCTCGCAGCTGCGATCGTCGCGTCGGCGAAGGAGCGCGGCCTCGCGATGCGGGATGTCACCGAATTCGGCTCCGTCACGGGAAAGGGCGTTACGGGGCGCATCGAAGGTCGGCGGGTGGCGGTTGGTAATTCGACGCTCCTCACGGACATCGGCGTGGCCGCCGGGGATCTTGAAAAGCATGCCGACGAATTCCGTAAGGACGGCGCCACGGCTATGTTCGTCGCGATCGACGGCAAGCCGGCCGGGATCATTGCCGTCGCTGATCCGATCAAGGCGACGACGCTCGCGGCGCTCGCCAGCTTGCGCGCCGACAAGGTCCGCATCGTGATGCTGACGGGCGACAACCGGACGACGGCGCAGGCGGTTGCGTCAAAGCTGGGCATTACGGAGATCGAAGCGGAGGTCTTGCCCGAGCAGAAGAACGCGATCGTGCGGCGCCTCAGGAGCGAAGGCCGCGCCGTCGCCATGGCCGGGGACGGCGTCAACGATGCGCCGGCTTTGGCCGAAGCCGATGTGGGCGTGGCGATGGGCACCGGGACTGATGTCGCGATGCAGAGCGCCGGCGTCACGCTGGTCAAAGGCGACCTCGCGGGCATCGCCCGCGCGCGCGCGTTGTCACGCGCGACCATGCGCAATATCCGGCAGAATCTGCTGCTCGCCTTCGTCTACAACACGCTGGGCATCCCGCTCGCGGCGGGCGTGTTGTACCCCGCCTTCGGCCTGCTGCTGAGCCCGATCGTCGCCGCCGCCGCGATGAGTCTGAGTTCGGTGTCGGTGATCGCCAATGCGCTGAGGCTCAGATTCGCGCGGCTCTGAACGCGAACTTCCCAAATACGTCCTTGCGACCTCGGCTATCGCCGGAGGCGATCCCGAGGACGGGCTTCGCGACGCAACCTACGAGGCAGCGCGCACCGAAGTTTATTGCGTCGCCGCTGACGCTCCTCGCAAGGACGGCTCGATTCAGCCTGATCCCACTCCGCTCTAAGGCCTATTCATCCGCTCATGCACCAGATCCGCCACCACCGCCGGATCGGCGAGCGTCGACGTGTCGCCCAGCTGGTCGTGCTCATTGGCGGCGATCTTGCGCAGGATGCGACGCATGATCTTGCCGGAGCGCGTTTTGGGCAGCGCCGGCGCCCATTGCAGCAGGTCGGGAGCGGCGATCGGGCTGATCTCGTTGCGCACCCACTGGACGAGCTCCTTGCGCAGCACGTCCGACGGCTGCTCGCCGACATTGAGGGTCACATAGGCATAGATGCCGGTGCCCTTGATGTCGTGCGGATAGCCCACGACAGCCGCCTCGGCGACCTTGGGATGGGCGACCAGCGCGCTTTCGATCTCGGCGGTGCCGAGGCGATGACCGGCGACGTTGATGACATCGTCGACCCGGCCGGTGATCCAGTAATAGCCGTCCTCATCGCGCTTTGCGCCGTCGCCCGTGAAGTATTTTCCCTTGAACGTAGAGAAATAGGTCTGGCCGAATCGATCATGATCGCCATAAAGGGTGCGCGCCTGGCCGGGCCAGCTGTCCGCGATGCAGAGATTGCCCTCGGCAACGCCTTGCAACACCTTCCCCTCGCCGTCGACGATCTCCGGTTTGACGCCGAAAAAGGGCAGCGTGGCGGAGCCGGGTTTGCAGGCGATCGCGCCGGGCAGCGGCGTGATCATGATGCCGCCGGTTTCCGTCTGCCACCATGTATCGACGATCGGGCGCCGGCCTTCGCCCACGACATTGTAGTACCAGAGCCAAGCCTCGGGATTGATCGGCTCGCCGACCGTACCCAGGACTCGGAGGCTCGCGCGGCTCGATGATTTGACCGGCCCCTCGCCCTCGCGCATCAGGGCGCGCAGCGCGGTCGGCGCGGTGTAGAAGATCGTCGCCTTGTGCTTGTCGCAGACCTGCCAGAAGCGGCTGCTGTCGGGATAATTGGGCACGCCTTCGAACATCAGCGATGTCGCGCCGTTCGCGAGCGGGCCGTAGACGACATAGGAATGCCCGGTAACCCAGCCGACATCGGCCGTGCACCAATAAATGTCGTCCTCGTGGCAGTCGAAAACATATTCGTGAGTCATCGAGGCCCAAACTAGATACCCGCCGGTCGTGTGCAGCACGCCCTTGGGTTTTCCGGTCGAGCCCGAGGTGTAGAGGATGAAAAGCGGATCTTCCGCGTCCATCGGCTCGGCGGGACAATCGGGTGAAGCCGCCCGGATCACGTCCTCATACCAATGGTCCCGGCCTTCCTTCCATTGAATTTGGCCGCCGGTCCGCTTCACCACGATCATGGTGTCGACGAACGGACATTGCGCGGCCGCCGCATCGGCATTGGCTTTGAGCGGCACCTTGCGACCGCCGCGCAGCCCCTCGTCGGCGGTGATGACGATCCGCGACTGGCAGTCCTGGATGCGATCGCGAAGCGCGTCGGGGGAGAATCCGCCGAACACGACCGAATGCACGGCGCCGATCCGCGCGCAGGCGAGCAGCGCCACCGCCGCCTCCGGGATCATCGGCATATAGATCGTGACCCGGTCGCCCTTGTTGACGCCCTTCGCCTTGAGCGCGTTCGAAAGGCGGCACACAGCTTCATGCAGCTCACGATAGGTGAGAGTGCGGGACGGCTCCGCCGGATCATCGGCCTCCCAGATGATCGCGCGCTTATCGCCGCGCTTCGCGAGATGGCGGTCAAGACAATTCTGGGCGGCGTTGAGAACGCCATCCTCGAACCAGCGTATGCTGACCGGAAGCTGGTAGGAGGTGTTTTTGACCTTGGTAAACGGTTCGATCCAGTCGACGCGCTTGCCGTGTTCGCGCCAGAATTTGTCCGGGTCCGCGATCGATTCCCGGTACATCCGGCGATATCCCGCCTCGTCGATGAGCGCCTTGGCCGCAAAGCCCTTGGGCACCGGAAAAATCTTGTTCGTCTCCGACATGCTTGGATCCCCATGCGTTTCGGACCGCTTTTGACGCCAGACTATGACCCCCGCCGGAGCGGTACAAGCCGCACGGCGGAATTTCGCGACGCTAAGCCATGATTAACGTCTCGCGGGCAATCTGCCGGTCGAAAAGAATTTCGAGGAATGCGCGATGCGTGAAGCGGAACAGGTGAGGGGAGAATCCCAGATCGCCTTCAAACTGGCCGAGATGAGCCGGCATACGAGCCTGACGTCGCTCGAAGCCGCGATCCGACTGCTGCACGACAATGACCACCCGGTCGCGGCCCGCCGCATCGTCGCCGTCGCGGAGCATGTCTCCGCCGCGACCGAGGCGCTGGGCGACAGCGCCGCCCTTGCCCGCCGCGCGGCCGCCGAGCATCAAAGCCACCAGCGCGCGGCTTCCTGATTGTAGGCTTCCAAGCCTCACTCCACGCCGGTTTGCACGAAGTTAGACGCTCCGCACCGGCGTCGCGTTGGATACCGGTTCGGAAAAGGCCAGATGCTCGGGCGCGACCGCGCCGCCCGAGATAATGAAGGTTAGCGCTTCGTTTACGGTCCAATCGAGCGGCACCAGCTCGCTCGCCGGCACCAGCTCCACATACCCGGAGCTTGGATTGGGCGTCGTCGGCACATAGACCGCGGCGATCTCCTGGCCCGTTTCCGGATCGCTGAAGGTCCGCGTCACCAAGCCGACCGCGCGCATGCCGGGCGTCGGAAAAGTGATCAGAACCACCCTTTGGTGCCCCTCCGGCTTCGCTTGGATCGTCTGCACCAGCTTGCGCGACGCGCCATAGATGGATTGCACCAGGGGGATGCGCGCCATCAGCGCGTCGAAGGCCGCGAGCAGACGCGCCCCGATCACCGCCCGACCGATGGCGCCCAAGACCAGCAGCCCCGCGAGCACCATGAGGATCGCCAGCGCATCCTGGAACCAAACCGCCTCGAACATGGACGCAAGACCCGGAAAACTGGGCTCCATCCAGGCCGCGACCGTCGGCACCGCCGGGCTGCCGAATTCGACCAACAGATTGATCAGGAAAACGATCACCTTCACCGTCACCCAAATCGGGATGACGATGAAAATCCCGGCCAGAATGTTGCGCTGGAGTCGGGCGATCATCGCTCAGCTCTTTGTCTGCTTCAACCAGGCGGCCCTCAGTTCGGCGATGCCGGTAGCCGGCTGGCCCTCATGCACGACGCCATTGAGCGCCGCGCGCATCCAGGGCTGGGCGCTGGAGGTCCAGATGTGGCCGATGGGCTTGAGCCAACTCGTGTCGTCGAGCGTGCCGGGTTTCACCACCAGCACACCAGGATTGCGCTCGCTCTCGTGAAACAGGCGCGTCCCGCAATCGCCGCAGAAGACGCAATCCACATTGGCGCCGCTCAGCGCCTCGCGTTGCCAGTGGCGCGGCGTGCCCGCTGTGACGCGGACCGCCTCCTTCTTCAGCGGCAGCGACATGCCGAAGGCGCTCGAAGCCTGCTTCTGGCATTCGCGGCAATGACAGCAATAGAGGGTTAGGGGCTCTTGCGTCACCTCATAGCGGATCCGCCCGCATTGGCAGCCGCCGGTGAGCGGCAGCCGCACCGCCGCGGTCTCAGTCCCCAAAACGGATCTGGACATGGCGCCTCCGTATCGCGATGGCCTCGGCCCGCATCTCCGGCGTAAAGGAGGGCGTGTCGGCCGGCAGATATTTGCGCAGTTCCGACAGCTTCACTTTCTGCGTGGTGGGATATTTATCCTTCGGGAATGCCGCCTCCTTGGCCCCGTCATAGCGAAGCAGGATCACGCCGCGCGGCAGACCTGTCGTATCGAGCCAGTTTTGCACGCCCGGGTCGCTGCCCGCGATCACGAAATGAAAGGCGCCGTCCTTGCTCAGATAAGCCTGGTCGGCCGTCAGGCTCGTCTGCCGGTTGGCATATTCCAGCGACGAGAACCACGGGTCGGCCAGCTGGACGCCCTGGTAGTTCGCACTGGAGGGCCAGGTCGTGACGATCAGCGCTTCGTCGGGCTTGAGAGCGAATTGGCCCTCGGTCATCCAGCGCCCTTTGACTCCGCCCAGAGCGGATGGATCGGACGGAGGCGGAAGCGTGTTGGGCGGGATCGCTTCCATGTAGCGATGAAGCACGAAATCCGGCCAGACCTTGACGATCATGAGAATGTCGGCGGCGGCCTGGTCGAGCTTGGCCGCCATGCCTGCTTCGGTCGCGCGCGGCTTGAGCTTCCCCTCATAGCCCACGCGGTCGATATGGACTTCGCCCGGCGTCTCGTTCTTCCAGTCGCTGAAGATCTGCCGGACCATCAGCTTGGTCGAATCGGGCGCATTCTCCATCCAATTGCCCGGCATCGGCTTCGCCGACAAAAAGACTTCGAAGCTGCCGTCCGGGCCGAATTTGACCTGCTCCATCGACAGATTCGACACCACTCGGCCGCCGCCCTTTACATACGGATCGCCGGCATAGATCTGGAAATCGAGCCGCCGCTGCTTTCCGAGCTGTCCCCAGACCCGATAGGTCTCCCCACCGCGAATTCGAGCGAACAGATAACGCTGGTCGGGATTGTCCCCGCCTTCGCGGATGCGGAAATCCAGAATGCGGAAGAAGGGGAAATCGGGGTCGAGGACGACATCCTCCTCAAGCGTGCGGATCAGCATGCTCGAGATGAAGGCCATGCCCGACGCCCGGTTCTCCTTGTCGGCATAAAAGGGATGGCGCTCGACGAACTCCTTCGACTGCTTCAGCGCGTCGATGAGGCGATCGAAGGCGCGATCGAGCGCCTGATCCTCGTTGCCGGCCGCCGTCGGCTGATCGGCGAGCGCCGGCGCGCCGACGAGAAGAAGTATCAGGAGGGCGGCGCCGATCCGCTTCATGACGCGGCGTCGCCCTTCAGCCCCGCGAGCTTCGCGATGTGGCGCCAATGCTCGTCCGACACCGGCATGACCGAAAGTCGCGAGTGGGTGACGAGCATCAGGCTCGCGAGTTTCGGATCGGCTTTGACGTCGGCCAACGTCACCGGCCGCGGCAACTTCTCGACCGCTTTCAGATCGACCATGCCGAACTTGCCTGTCTTGTCCTTCGGGTCAGGATAGAATTCGCGTACGACTTCGGCGACGCCGACGATCTCCTTTCCCTCGTTCGAATGATAGAAGAAGACCCGATCGCCCTTCTTCATCGCCTTCAGATTGTTGGTCGCCATGAAGTTGCGGACACCGTCCCAGTTGGTCGTCCCCTTCTTCACCTGATCATCCCAAGACCAGACCGACGGTTCCGATTTCACGAGCCAATGTTTCATTCCAGTCCCTCCCGCGTGAACCGATCGGAGAATGACCGACCTGGATGGCGTGGGCAACGATCGGATCGACGGCTTCAATAGTAGTTTTTCAGCGTGGCCCAATCGTTGATCAGCGATCCCTTCCACCCGCGGCAGACGATCACGAAAAGGCCGGTCTCATAGGGCATGGCATACGGGGATTCGATCCGGTCCACCGGATCCACCTCGTTGCAGTACCGCCGCGCTTGCCCCAGATCGCGAGCCAGCCCGATCAGCACGGACCCGTCAATGCCGTGTGGTCCCCAGAGGAAATAATTGTTGTGTCCGCTGATCGCGGGCGGCAACCGGTCGCCGAACATATCGACGGCGGCCGCTTCGCCGTAGTTTGCAGCATAAAAGGCGGCCTTCGCCCGATCCTCTGGCGGGAGCGCCCAATAAGCGGCGCTGACCTTCGCGGCCATGTCGCGCCAGCCGAACATGTCGGCGAAGGTTTGAGGCAGCACGCCCAAAGCCGCCTTCTCACCGAAGGCCGGCTTAAAGCCGATCGTGCGCTCATAGGCTATGAAAATATCGATCGGCAGCAGCGGAATCGCCATGGGCGCCGCCAAAGCGCCGGACGCGACGATGCCGACGGCAAGCGCCGTGCGCAGCGCCGATGTCGTCAACCAGCCCTCGAGCGCCGTGGCCCCAACAGCGAAAAGAGGCGGATATATGCTTTCAACATAGTAGTCCTTTCCGTGGAGCAGGACCGCGATCGCGACCAGCGCGACATATTGGAGCGCGAATACCCGATAGCGGCGCCAGCGCCGCGAGATCGCGAGCGCCGCCAAGCCCGCGATCCAAACGGGCGCCGCCAGGGGACTCAGGAGAACGATCTGCCGACCCAGATAGGCGATCGGCCCCAGAGCGACATTCTTGTAGACCGACCCGTTATGCGCGAGCTCGAGGAACGGCCAGCCATGGCGCCACTGCCAGACCAGGTTGGGCGAGATGATGACGATTGCGATCAATGCGCCCAGATAGGGCCGCGAGGTCGCCAGCCCACGGCGGAGCGGCGTGATCGGCACGACGATCGCAAGCGCCGCGAAGTTCAGCAGGATCAGATATTTGCTCCAGAGCGCGAGACCCGCCACGACGCCTATCCAGAGCCACGCGCGCTGATCGCCGGTACGCAGAATCCGCGCGATGAGCACCGCGCAAACGGTCCAGGCGAAAGGAAGGAAGGCGTCTGTCGTGAAAAGGGTGCCGAGCGCAAGATCGACCGGAGCCAGCAACACGCACAGGCCGGCAGTCCATTGCGCGAAAGCGCGTCCCTCGAACCGCCGCACCAGGAACACGGTCGCGGCAATCGTCGCGGCCGACATTAGCGCGGGAATGGCCCGGAGCGCCCGGAGCGATCCCGGCGCCAAATAGTCCGCCGCTGCGGCAAGCCAAGGGACGAGCGGCGGCTGATCAACATAACCCCAATCGGCATGTCGGCCGCAAACGATGAAATAGAGCTCGTCGCGAAAGTATCCGTACCGCCCATTAACCCAGGCGTGCAGCGCGACAGCAAGCAAGCCCAGCACCAGCGCGGGACGGTCTGCCAGCCGGAGACGGCCGGGCGAGAGCCTCATGCCGTCTCCGGCTTGAATGGACGCGACAGCAGCTCGGTCATGGTCTCGGCGATGCCGGCGCCGCGTTCGACGATGGCGGCGACAGCGGCGGAGATCGGCATTTCGATATTATGAGCGGCCGCGAGCTCGACCACGGCCTCGGCGGTGGCGGCGCCTTCGACGACTCCGGCGATCGCGGCCCGCGCCTCATCGGCCGCGAGCCCTTCGCCGAGCAAGGTCCCGAAGCGGAAATTGCGCGAAGTCAGGCTGGTCGCCGTCAGCGAGAGATCGCCCAGCCCCGCGAGGCCCAGGAACGTCTCTGGATCGGCGCCGAGCGCGCGGCCGAGGCGGACCATCTCCGCCAGCCCTCGGGTCATCAGCGCGGCCCGCGCATTTTCGCCCAGCCGTCGGCCGGTGACGATCCCGCAGGCGATGGCGATCACATTCTTCACGGCGCCGCCGAGCTGCACGCCCACCGGGTCGGTCGAGATGTAGGGGCGGAAGGTCGCGCTGCCGATCGCCTTCGCGAGCTTATCCGCGACTGCCGGGTCGCGGCTGGCGATGGTGACCGCGGTCGGCAAGCCGCGCGCCACTTCTTCCGCGAAAGTAGGACCGGAGAGCACGGCCAAGGGACGTCCCGGCAGGGTTGTTTCCAGCACGTCCGTGAGCAGCAGATGACCGCGCCGCGCAACGCCCTTGGCGCAGATCACAAGCGGCAATGTCGGCGCAATCTGGCGGGCCAAGCGGCTGCTGACCGCCTCGATCTCCTGGGCGGGAACGGCCAGCAGCAGGACGTCATGGCCCGCGACCCGCGCATCGTCGCCGGTCACCGTGACGCCGCTGGTCGTAAGCGCCGCGGCCTCTGCGCGGCGGCTCCAGACCAAGGGCTGAGCGCCGGCACGCTGCACCGCTCCCGCGAGCGCCAGACCCCAGGCGCCGGCGCCGGCGATCGCGATCTTCTTCATGCTTTCGCGCCGGCCGACGCGGCGGCTTCGTCCAGCGGCCAGCGGGGCCGGGGCGCGAAATCCATTCCGTCGACAAGCCCAAGACGATACCGCTCGAGCCCGGCCCACGCGACCATCGCGGCATTGTCCGTACAAAGTGCAGCCGGCGGCACAGCGAGGCGCATGCCCCGCCGCACGGCCAGATCCTCGAGCGCGGTCCGGATCGCGCGATTGGCCGCGACGCCACCGGCGACGACCAGGGTTCCAGCCTGCCCGTGGTGCCGGGCGAACAGATCGATCGCGTGGTCCGTGCGATCGACCAGCACTTCGACGATCGCAGCCTGCAGGCCGGCCGCGAGATCGGCTTTGGCCTGCGGATCGATGGGCGACGGAAGGCTTGCAACCATTTGTCTAAGCGCGGTCTTCAAGCCGGAGAACGAGAAATCGGCGCCCGGACGCCCGAGCATCGGCCGCGGCAGGGAAAAGCGTTTCGGATCTCCGTTAGCCGCGCCGGCCTCGACCGCCGGCCCGCCTGGGAAGCCTAGCCCCAGCATGGCCGCGGCCTTGTCGAAGGCCTCGCCGGCCGCGTCATCGATCGTCGAGCCCAGCTTGCGGTAGCGGCCCACTCCCTCGACGATCAGGAGCTGGCAATGCCCGCCCGATACCAGGAGCAGGAGATAGGGAAAGTCGATCTCCTGTTCTTCCGGCGCCGTCAGCCGGGCGGTCAGCGCGTGCGCCTCGAGGTGATTGACGGCGACGAAGGGCTTGCCGAGCGCCGCCGCCAGCGCCTTGGCCGTCATCACGCCGACGATCACGCCGCCGATCAAGCCTGGACCGCCGGTCGCGGCGATCGCATCCAGCCGGTCCAGCGTGAGACCGGCATCGGCGACGGCGCGCCGAACCAGCGCGTCCAGATGATCCAAGTGAGATCGCGCGGCGATCTCCGGCACGACGCCGCCATAGGGCCGGTGATCGGTGATCTGGCTGTGGACAAGATTGGCCAGGATTCGCCGATCGCCGCCGACGATGGCGGCGCCTGTCTCGTCGCAGCTCGTCTCGATCCCCAGTACCAGCATGTCCTTCGGCATCCGCTCTGTTTAGGGCCTTTCGCCGGGCAGGGTCGAGGGCCTAAACAAGGGAAATGGGTACAGCATTGAGGATCGGCACGAGGGGCAGCCCGCTCGCCCTCGCTCAAGCCGCGATCGTGCGGGAACGTCTGGTCGCAACGGGCAAGGTCGACCCAGCTGCGATCGAGACCGTGATCATCAAGACCAGCGGCGATCGGATTCAGGATCGCAGCCTGGCGGATATCGGCGGCAAGGGCCTCTTCGTCAAAGAGATCGAGGAGGCGCTGCTCGACCGGCGCATCGACCTCGCGGTCCATTCGCTCAAAGATCTGCCCGCCCGGCTCCCGGACGGGCTCATGGTCGCGGCGGTCTTGCCGCGCGAGGATCCCCGCGATGCCTTGCTGTCGCCGGTTGCCCGCACCATTGGCGGCCTGCCGCATGGCGCTCGGGTCGGAACCTCGGGTCCGCGCCGCCGAGCGATCCTGCTCCACACCCGGCCGGACCTTCAGATCGTGGACCTGCGCGGAAACGTCGAGACCAGGCTCGCGAAGCTGCGTGCGGGCGCGGCGGATGCGACCTTGCTCGCGGTGGCGGGCCTTGCGCGGCTCCGCCTGTCGGTCGAGCATCACCCGCTCGAACCCTCCGAGATGCTGCCCTCCGGCGGTCAGGGCGCGATCGGGCTCGAAACGCGGGAGGACGACCAACCGACGCGCACGATCTGCGCCGCGATCGGCGACAGCGACGCCGAGACGGAGCTGGCTGCCGAGCGAGCCTTCCTTGCGGTGATCGACGGATCGTGCCGCACCCCGGTGGGGGCGCTCGCGCGGGTCTCGGAGGCGTCGGTGCGGCTGGAGGCGCTCGTGGTCCGGCCGGACGGCAGCGCGCTGATCCGCCGCTCCGGAGAAGGCCCTAGGGCCGATGCCGCTGCGCTCGGCGCCGAGCTCGGCCGCGCGATCCGCGCCGACATGCCGGCCGACTTCTTCGCGGCGGCCGGACTCAGCCATGCCTGAGGCGGCGCGGCCGCTGGTTCTCGTCACCCGGCCGCGGGAGGAAAGCGAGGAATTGGCCCGCCGTCTCGGCGCCCTCGGCTACGACACCCTGGTCGAACCCCTGTTGGACATCGTTCCGCGCGCCGTCGAGCTGCCGCCGCTTGAACTTTATACGGGGCTCGTCTTCACCAGCGCCAACGGAGCACGGGCTTTTGCAAAGCTATCGCCGACGCGGCGGCTCCCCAGTTACGCGGTCGGGGCGGCCACGGCGACGGCCCTTCACGGTCTCGGGTTTCAGGACGTCAGAACCGGCCCCGGCGAAGCGGACGGGCTTGCGGCTCTGATCGCGCGGGAGCAGCCGGCCGGGACCCGCTTTCTCCATCTGAGCGGGACCACCATCGCCCGGGACATAGCCGGGTCGTTGGCTCACGCAGGAATTCAGGTTGATCGGCTGGCGCTTTATGAGGCCGTACCGTCGATGCGTTTCTCACCGGCCTTTGTGACGGCGCTGTACGCGTGTACTGTGAGGGTCGTACTCTTCTTTTCAGGGCGTACGGCTGAGACATTTGGAATTGTGGCCGGTCAAATGGCTGTGACAGAAAGATGCTGCTCAATGGCGGCCCTGTGCCTTAGCCAAAGGGTCGCCGATAAGGCCGCGGCGCTGCCCTGGGCGCGGATCGCGGTCGCGCCCGAGCCGACCGAGGACGCGCTCTTGTCGCTTCTGCCGGCGCCGCCGCCAATCGGGAGGAACAATGGATAACGCGACCAGCCCCGAAGGGAAGGCGGCCGCGCTGACCGAAAAGATCGTCGAGGCCTTCGGCGGAATTCGGCCGATGGCGGCGAAGCTCGATATGCCTGTCACGACTGTCCAAGGCTGGAAGAAGCGCGGGGCGATCCCGGCGGCTCGTCATCCCGATATTCTGGCGGCCGCGGCGCGCGAGACGATCGCGATCGATCCCGACGAGCTGGAGCAGACCGATCCCGGCGGCGCCAATTCGAAATTGGAGGCGCGCCCACCGGGGCTCGATCGGTTGGGCTCGGCCTCACAGAACCGCGGCGGTTCTGTTGCTTTGGCCGTGGCTGGCTTGGCGCTCCTGATCACGCTCGGAGCGGGTGCGGCGGGCTGGGTTCTTTATGTTCAGCCAATGGAGCAGCGGGTTGCAAGCCTGGAGAGCCGCGTCGCGACGCTGGAGCCCGGCAGCAATCTGGTCCGGCGCCTTGATGTGCTGGAGGCCGAGATTGCCCAAAAGCCGCCGGTCGCCGCCGGCTCCCAGCCGAGCGCCCAGGGCAATGAGGCAGCGCCGGCGAATGGGGACAGGCTGGCCGCTCTCGAGCAGCAGGTCGCGGACATCAAGTCCGGCGCCGCCCAGACGCAGGAGCTCACGAAGCGGCTCTCCGACCTGCAAATCGTCGCCGGCGGCCGCGAGCTGCTCGCGCAGTCGATCCGCGACATCCAATCCTCGACGGCCGCCACCCAAGGCGAGGTCGAGCGGCTCGACAACGCGCTGAAGGCGGTCGGCCAAAGGCTCGATCAGGTCGACGCCGTGCTTTCCGAGCGGCGCCAGCAGGCATTGCGCGCAGAGGCCGTGGTTCTGGCCATCGGACAGTTGCGGGCCGCCCTCCATACATCGAAGCCATTCGCGCGCGAGATCGCCTCGGTTCGCGCCATCACCGCCGACGACAAGGAGATGGGCGCGCTTCTGGACCAGCTTCAGCCGATGGCGGAGTCGGGCGTGCCGAACGAGGATGATCTCAGAACCGAGTTCGGCCGGCTGGCGCCTGAGATCGTGCGCAGCTCGGTGGTCGGGGACGGATCTAGCTGGTGGCGCCAAATGCTTTACCGGGTCGAATCCGTCGTCTCGATCCGGCGCGTCGGCCAGGCCGTGCCCGGCGACAAGACGGACGCCATTGTCGCCCGTGCCGAGGCGAAGCTCGACGAGGACGATCTCAAGAGCGCCGTCGATACGCTCCACGCGTTGGCCGGTCTGCCCGCCCAGGTGGCCGCGGCCTGGCTTCATGACGCGGAGCAGAGAATCCAGGTCGATGCGGGCGAAGCGGAATTGAGCCGCCTCGCCATCGACCGTGTCGCCGCGGGACCCGATAGGACCGCTTCCCAGGGGTCGGTTCCGACGCCAAACACTGCACCGGCCCAGGCGCCGCCGCAGACCTCGGATCCCACACCGGCGCCCGATCATCCCGCAGAGCAATCGCGATGATTCGCGGCCTCTGGTTTTTCGCCCAGTTGGCCGTTCTGGTCGTAATCGCAGTCCTGCTGGCCGAGCAGCCGGGCTCGGCTTCCATCGAGTGGCACGGCTGGCTCGTTGAGACTTCGGCCGGGATGCTGGTCGCATTCGTCGTCGTGCTGGCGCTGGTCCTGATCGTTCTTTGGCGGCTCTGGCGCGGCGTCACGGCAACGCCGCACGCGATCAATCGCTATCGCCGCAATCGGCGGCGGGCCCGCGGGAATGCGGCGCTCGTCCGATCCCTGTCGGCGATCGCGTCGGAGGAGGGCGCGGCGGCGCTTCGGCATGTCCGCGACGCGAACGAGATCGCTGAGCCGGCGCTGGCGCATCTGGCCGCGGCCGAGGCGGCCGAGCTGGCGGGCGACACGGAGCGCGCCGAGACGGAATATGGCCGCCTCCGCGAGCGGCCCGAGACCGCGCTCATCGGACTGCGCGGCCTCATCGGCCTGGCCGAGCGGCGCGGCGACCTCGCCAAGGCGACCGAATTTGCGCGCGAGGCGCGGCGGCTGGCGCCGAAGAGTCCCTGGGCGGCCCGCCGGTTGTTCGAGCTGGAATCGTTGACCGGCGCCTTCGCCGAGGCCGAGCGGACGCTCGCCGATGCGACCAGGATCAAGGCCGTGCCGGCGGCGGAATCCGATCGGCTTCTGGCGCGCCTCATCCTCGCCCGCGCCTCGACGGCCGAAACGGCCGGCAACGAGGCCGAGGCGCTGGCGGACGCGACCCGGGCCCATGAGCTGGATCCGGCGCTAGCCGATGCCGCGGTGACCGCCGCGCGCCTTCTTGTGCGGGCCGGCCGGACGCCGGCGGCAGAGCGCATCTTGACGGAATCCTGGATGGCCGGCGCCGATTCGGCAATCGCGCGCGCCTGGCTGGCTTTGGCGCCATCCGGCGATCCACAGGCGCAACTTCGTCAGGCCGAGCGGCTCCATGCGCTGGACCGCGACAATCCCGAAGGCCGGCTCGCGCTGGCCGAGGCCGAGCTCGCGGCCGGACGCTGGGCCGAGGCGCGGCAGCATCTGGCGCAAGTCGGCAACCAGACGACGCGGCGCTATTTCCGGCTGATGGCCTATCTGGAAAGCGCGTCCGGCAACGCGGCGGGAGCCCGGTCCTGGTTCGAGAAATCGCTGGCGGCCCCGCCCGATCCCGGCCTGGCCGCCCCGCTGTCGCTCGAACCGGCGCGGGCCTAGGGAAGGCTCCGGGGGCGGAGCAGGCCGCCCAGCGCCATACCGGCCAGGAAGCCGCCGATATGGGCAATCCACGCCACCGGCGTTCCCTGGGCGCCGACGCCCAGAATCCCGGTCACCGCCATCAGCCCGATCCACAGCAACGCCATCGGCGCCAGCCCCATCGGCCGACGTCCGCGCCGATAGACGCCCCAAATCACCAGGAGCGCGCCGAATGTCCCGCTGATCGCGGCCGACGCGCCGATCAGCAGATCGCCGCTTTCGCCCCCGTCGAGGGCGCCCTCCAAGAGCGCCCCCGCGATCCCCGACAGAAGGTAGATGACGAGGAATCGCGCGGCCCCAAGCGGCCGCTCCACGCCCGGCCCGAAGGCGAGCAGCGTGACCATATTGATGCCGAGATGGGCCCAGCTTCCATGGAGGAACTGGTAGGTGATCAACGAGACCACCGGCAGCCAGTCGATCGGCCCGCGAAGCGAGGCCGGGTCGAAGCCGAGCCAGCTCACGACGATATCGTCCTGCTCCGGCGGCAGGAAAATCCGCGCGAGATGGACGGCGATATTGATCGCGATCAGCCAACCGGTCGCGGGCGGGACCCGCAGCATGGGCTCACGGGGTCTAGGCGGCGGCTGAATTTGGGGCGAGGGATCGGGGGGTGGATAGGCGCTCACGACGGGCCTTATGCCTCGGCGCTCATACCCGCGGCAAGGCGGCCCTGGGACGCGGCTGGACAAGTCCTGGTGAGGCGCTTGCGCCTTCGCCGCTGTTTTCAGTATGGTGCGGCCCGCTTCCACCTAAGCACGGCGCCGAAATAGCTCAGCGGTAGAGCAACCGATTCGTAATCGGTAGGTCCCCAGTTCAAATCTGGGTTTCGGCACCATTCCACCGCAGGCGCGGCAATAACGCCAGTCTGTGGGCGAGCGAGCGCCCGGCGCCTCTATCCTCGCCCGCCGCTCGACCCTATATCGCTGCAGAGCACCCGGCCTGAGGAGCGCGCATGAGCACCGGAAGCACTGCAGCGGCGCAGGATATCGACCGCCTACCCAATTGGGATTTGTCCGACCTTTATCCGGCGCCGGATTCACCGGAGCTCAATGGCGATCTGGACAAGTCGGACGTCGATTCCAAAGCATTCGCAGGCAAGTACCGGGGAAAGGTAGCGGCGCTGTCCGCGGCGCAGCTGGCAGAGGCCATTCAGCGCTACGAGGCGATCGACGAGCTGCTGTCGAAGGCCAGCTCCTATGCCGGGCTGGTCTATGCCGGCGACAATGAGGATTCGGCGATCGGCCGCTTCTACCAAGGGGTCACCGAGCGGGTTACCCAGATCTCGGCAGAGCTGATCTTCTTCGGGCTGGAGATCAATCGGATCGAAGATGCCGAGATGGCGTCCAAACTGGCCGATCCGGCGCTTGCAAAATGGCGGCCATGGCTGCGCACCGTGCGGCTGTTCCGGGCGCACCAGCTGTCGGACGAGCTTGAGCGGTTGCTGCATGAGCGGCATGTGGTCGGGGCGGGCGCCTGGTCACGGCTGTTTGACCAGACGCTGGCCGGCATGCGCTTCGAGGTTCAAGGCGAACAGCTCGCGATCAGCGATGCGCTGAATCTCATGAGCGATCACGATCGCGCCAAGCGCAAGGCGGCGGCGGAAGCGGTCGGCGCCGGCTTCGAGCGGCAGATCCGCACCTTCGCGCTCATCACCTCGACCCTGGCCAAGGACAAGCAGCTGGACGACACTTGGCGCAACTATTCGCGCCCGGTCTCCTACCGGAACCTCTCCAACCAGGTCGAGGACGAGGTCGTCGACGCGCTCGCCAGCGCGGTCAAGGGTGCCTATCCGAATCTCGCCCATCGCTATTACCGGCTGAAAGCGAAATGGCTGAATCCGGCCGAGCCGGATCCGAAGCTCGATTATTTCGACCGCAACGCGCCACTCCCCGGTGATCCGGACCGGGTCTTCGCATGGAGCGACGCGCGGGAGCTGGTGCTCGAAGCCTATGGTCGCTTCTCGCCGCGGCTGGGGGAGATCGGGCGTCGGTTCTTCGAGCGGCCCTGGATCGACGCGCCGGTGAGGCCCGGCAAGCAGTCGGGCGCCTTTGCGCACCCGACGGTGCCGAGCGCCCATCCGTATCTGCTGCTCAACTATCACGGCCGCTCGCGGGATGTGATGACGCTGGCGCATGAGCTCGGCCACGGCGTCCATCAAGTCTTGGCCGGAGCGCAGGGGCACTTCAATTCGCAGACGCCGCTGACGTTGGCCGAGACGGCCAGCGTGTTCGGCGAGATGCTGACCTTTCAGGCGCTGCTCGCCCGAACCGGCGATCCGGCGGAACGGCGCTTCCTGCTGGCGGCGAAGGTCGAGGACATGCTGAATACGGTGGTTCGGCAGATCGCCTTCTTCGATTTCGAGACGCGCGTCCATGCGGCGCGGCGAGAAGGGGAGTTGACGCCTGACCAGCTGGGCGAAATCTGGATCGCGGTGCAGACCGAGAGCCTGGGACCCGCGCTACGCTTCGACGAAAACTATCGGAATTTCTGGGCGTACATCCCGCACTTCATTCACACGCCCTTCTACGTGTACGCCTATGCGTTCGGCGATTGCCTGGTGAACGCGCTATACGCCGCCTATCGGCAGGCCGACGCGGGATTTGCCGAGCGCTATTTGGAGATGCTGGCCGCCGGAGGCACGAAGACTCACCGCGAGCTTCTGGCACCCTTCGGGCTCGATGCTTCCGACCCCGGCTTCTGGCAGAAGGGGCTCGGCATCATCGCCGGCTTCATAGACGAGCTGGAGCGGCTCGGCTGAGCCGAGCCGACCGCTCGTCCGGCAAAGGCTTGGAGCTTACTGCGCCTTCGGGGTGTGAACGAAGACGTCGCTCTGCTTCTTCCAATCCTCGCTGACCGTCGTCGCCTCTTCCTTGGCGCTCGCGATTTCGCCCGACACGCATTGCAGGTACGCGTTCATACCTTTGATGTAATTCGTGACCTTGCCCTGCGCCTCCTTCATCGCCTCGTCGGAGGCGGTCTTGCCGTCCGGGATTGCCGGCTTGGCGGGACGCGCGCCGCATTCCCTCGCCTGAGCCATGGACGAAACCGCCATCAACGCCGCCGCAGCCACCACCGCTGTCCGTATCACCTTCATTCTCGTCTCCTCATCGGGAAAAGGGCGCTGGACCCTACTCGAAACTCACCTGATGTCACACTGAAAAAGGGGCGGAATTTGGGCCTCTAATGAAAAAAGCGCCGCAGGGTTGCGATTCATGCTACTTACGCGCGAGTCTCTGCTTGCTTGTGCGCTTACACTCTGCGCAAATTCTTTTCGCGTCGACGCTGAACCGACGAAGCAATTCCCAGCTGCTCGCGATATTTTGCTACCGTCCGCCGGGCGATGTCTATGCCGTCGCCTTGCAGCATGTCGACGATCGCGTCGTCGGACAAAATTTCGCGCGGACTTTCCGCGTCGATGACAGCCTTGATCCGATGACGAATGGATTCGGCCGCGAAAGAGGCTCCGCCGTCGGCGCCCTGGATCGCGGCGGAGAAAAAGTATTTCAGCTCGAACAGACCGCGGGGCGTCGCGATGTATTTGTTGTTGGTGACGCGGCTGACCGTGCTCTCATGCATGCCGATCACCTCGGCAATGTTGCGGAGCACCAGCGGCCGCAAACGGGTCACGCCATGCTGGAAGAATTCCGTCTGCTGCTGCACGATTTCGCTCGCCACCTTGAGGATCGTATTCGCGCGCTGGTCGAGCGATCTGACCAGCCAGTTGGCGGCGTTGAGGCGTTCACTCAAATATTCCCGCTCCTTGGCGGTACGGCAGCTCTGGTTGATCTCGGCGTAATAGCGCCGATTGACCAGCAACCGGGGCAGCGTGTCAGGATTGAGCTCGACGATCCATCCGCCGGCGGGCGCCGAGCGCATCAATATGTCGGGCACGACGACGGCGGCGGTATTGGACTCGAAGCGCTCGCCCGGCTTGGGGTCGAGCGCCTTGATCTCCGCAATCATGTCGGCGAGATCGGATTGATCGACCCCGCAAATGCGGCACAGCTCTGAGAACCGGCGCTCCGCCAACAGGTGCAGATTGGCGCAGAGCGCCGCCATCGCCGGGTCGTAGCGGTTGCGATCGGCGAGCTGCAGCGCCAGGCATTCGCTCAGATTGCGCGCCAGCACGCCGGGCGGATCGAAGCGCTGCATGCGCGCCAGCACGGCCTCGACGTCACGGCGATCGACGCCCAAAGTCGCGGCCACGCTGTGGACCGCCTCGTCTCCCTCAGCCAGATAGCCCGAGGGCTCGACCGCCTCGATCAGCAGGGCGCCGATCAGCCGCGCCGCGCTGTCCGTGATGTCTGTGTTGAGCTGCTCGAAAAGATGATCGCGCAGCGACGGATCGCGCGAGAGCCGGTCCGCGGCGTCCGAAGCCTCTCCGTCGAACTCGCGACCACCCATGCCGTAGCTCGTCGTTCCGACGCGTTCATCGAGGCCGCCATCCCCGCCGTCGGGGCCATCCACGATCGCTTCGGCGATGACGCCGGATTCGATCTGCTCGGCCTGGGCGTCCGCGGCTGCGGCACGATCGTCGCCGCCGGCCGCCGCCTCAGCCGGCTCGCCCTCACCGCGCGGCCCGGCCTGGTCGAGATCGGGACCGCCCTCCTCGAGCAGCGGATTCTGCTGCAGCTCCTGCGCCACGAACTCGCCGATCTCGAGATTGGAAAGCTGCAGCAGCTTGATCGCCTGCTGAAGCTGCGGCGTCATGACGAGGGTCTGCGACTGCCTCAGGTCCAGTCTTTGGACGAGGGCCATTGCCTACCCCTTGCGGTGGAGCAGCATTCGTGCGCGCGCAACCGGAAGGACCGGCCTCGAGCTTAGCCGGCGCGGCATCGGGTCCTCGGACAAAAACGCATAGCGGGTTGCTCCTGCTCGCCACTCTGGCAGGTTCGGCCCGGAGGCCGAAACCAGCAAACGCCGCTACGCTATAGGCTGAACCTTTCACCGAGATAAACGCGGCGTACGTCTTGATGTGCCACGATTTCTGATGGTCGTCCATCCATCAGGACCGACCCGTCATGCAAAATGTATGCCCGATCGACGATGTCGAGCGTTTCGCGAACATTGTGGTCGGTGATCAAGACGCCGATTCCACGCCGGCGGAGGTGGGAGATCAGCTCGCGAATCTCGCCGATTGCGATCGGATCGATACCCGCCAGCGGCTCGTCCAGAAGCATGAATTGGGGCCTGGAGGCGAGCGCCCGTGCGATTTCGACGCGCCGCCGCTCGCCGCCCGAAAGGGCCAGCGCCGGGGTCCGTCTCAGATGGGAAATCGAGAACTCGGCCAACAGATCGTCGAGCATCGCCTCGCGCATGTCCCGCTCGGGCTCAACCACCTCGAGCACAGCCCGGATATTCTCCTCGACCGTGAGGCCCCTGAAGATGGAGGCCTCCTGCGGCAGATAGCCGATCCCCATCCGGGACCGGCGGTACATCGGCAGATGGGTGATATCGGTCCCATCGAGCTGGATCGCGCCGGTGTCGGCGGCGATCAGGCCGGTAATGATGTAGAAGCAGGTCGTTTTGCCGGCGCCGTTCGGGCCCAGAAGCCCGACGGCCTCGCCGCGCTGGACCGAGACGCTGACATCGCGCAGGACCGGGCGGCGCTTGAAGCTCTTGCCAAGATGAGACGCGACCAGACCGGGATTTGTCCGGACCAGCCGAGGTCCGAACACGCCGTCGCGCTGCGCGGCGCCGTTGAGCCCGCTCAAGGACGGGCGCCCGAGGTCGCGGGCGGAGCGGCGGCTGCCTTCTCGTGGACGAACAGGGCTCGCACGCGCTTGCCCTTGCCCGGGAAGACCTGACTGATTCCCGTGTCCATGTTCACGTCGGCACTCTCCCCTTCGAGTTCGCTCTGCCCGCGCGTCACCCGCACATGACCGAAGACCACCGTCCGCTTTGTATCGAGGTCGTAAGTCCCCTCGTCGCCGTGGACGATGTCGGAAGCCGTGGTGATAACTACATGGCCGATCGCCTGAATGGTCTTCAGGGATTGATGGCCGGTCGAATCCTTCTCGAAATGGGCGCCGATGACGTCCGCGGCAAGCGATTGCCCGTTCGCCTTTGTGACGACAGCGTCGCCGCGCGCCACGCCCATATTCCGCGACTGCCAATATTCGAGGCTGTCGCGCGCGGTGACCGTTTCGTTTTCCGTCTTGCCTTTGAGTGCTTTACCGGTCAGCACAACGACATCCTGGTCCTTGTCATAATCCATCCGATCGCCCCAGGCCTCCTTGCCTTGCGAGCTGATATGGACCCGGCCTTCGGCGACGACCCGCCAGATATCCGTGTTGCCGGTGTCGAAGCCTTCCTGCCCCGGCTTTTTGGCTGGCGCTTCCGCCGCAGCAGGCTGCGGCGCCGGCGCGTCCGGCGCTGCCTTGGGCCGATAGAAGGCGATCAGCAGGTCCCCGGTGAGCGTCACGGTCCCTCGCTTGGCTACGGCGTTTCCACGCGCGACATAGGCCTTATCCTGCTGCAGCCATTCGAGATCGCGGTCGGCGGTGATGTCGAGCGGGCCGCTATCATGTGCCTGGTTCGCATCGGCGCCGGGCACGGTCGGGCCGTCGGCGGCCAGAAGCGGCGATGCCTGGATCGCCGCCAGCAGAACCAACGCCCGCATGCCGCGCCGAAGGGTCACGGAGCCTGTTCCCCGGCATCCGGAAGCTGCGCGGCATTGGGGCGCAGCCGGAGACTCGCGGGGCCGGTGAAGGTGATGGTCTCACCCTTGTCGGCGACCCGGAAGCCACGGCCGATCACGGACCCCTTGGGGCCGTGGCCTTCCACCGCGCGGTCTCCCCAGATCAGATTTTTGTTGAATTCGACATGGGCGCGCTCGGTCGTGAAACGATATCCGTCGTCGTGGAACAGCTCGACATGGCCCGACAGGTCGATCGTCCCGGCGGCCTGATCGTAGCGCCCTGTTTCGGCCCGGATCGCGACCCAATGCCCGTTGTCGAGCGTGATTTCGGCCAGCGGGTTGGCCATATCAACCGGCCCGCCGCGGGGCGGCTGAGCGGCCGTGTCGTAAGTCACCGTGTATGGCCGGCCATGCGAGTCGGTGCCGACGAAACGGCCCTTGGACATCCGGGCGCGGCGATCGAGCTCAGTCGGATGCGTCGGGTGATTGAACAGGGCCTGGATGCGCGGCCAGAGCAGAATAACGGCGACACTCAGCAGGCCGACGATCGGCAGCACCACGCGCAAACGCCGCACCAGGCGCGAATAGGCCGGCGCGTAAGCCGCTTGACGCGGAGCCGCGGCAAGATAGCTCAGCCTCTCGGGCGGCCGGCCGCTCAGCCCTTCCAAGGGCGGCCGCGGCCGAGACTCGTCAGAGTGATTCGCGGACATCGTGCCGATTCTCTTCCCCGCGGCCGGCCGTGGCCAGGCCTAATGCGCGAAAATGTCGAGTTCACCCCAGCCGCCGAGATCGAGCGCGGCGCGAACCGGCAGGAAATCGAAGCAGGCCTGGGCCAATTCCGTCCGTCCCTCGCGCAGCAGCATCTCGTCGAGGCGAGCCTTCATCGCGTGCAGATAAAGAACGTCGCTCGCGGCATATTTGAGCTGCTCCTGGGTCAGCGACTCGGCGCCCCAGTCGGAGGATTGCATCTGTTTGCTGATTTCCACGCCGACAAGGTCGCGGACCAAATCCTTGAGGCCGTGCCGATCGGTGAAGGTCCGGACGAGCTTGGATGCGATCTTGGTGCAATAGACGGGCCGCGTCACGACGTCCAGATAGGCCTGCAGCGCCGCGATATCGAAACGCGCGAAATGGAAGAGCTTGAGGCGCTTGGGATCCGTCAGCAGGGCCTTGAGGTTGGGCGCGTCGTAAACCTTCTTGAATTGGACCAGATGCGCCTGCCCGTCGCCCGAGCAGAGCTGCACCAGACAAAGCCGGTCGCGCACCGGGTTGAGGCCCATGGTCTCGGTGTCGATCGCGACGATGGCGCCGAGTTCGAGATCGGCCGGCAGGTCGCCGACATGGAGTATCGGGGGAGGGGGTTCGTTCGCCATTGGGCCGCCTGTCCGCAACTGCGCGACTGTCGGGACACTATGCCCGGTTCGCGACTGGTGCCCAGGAGAAGACTCGAACTTCCAAGGCCTTTCGGCCACTGGTACCTGAAACCAGCGCGTCTACCAATTCCGCCACCTGGGCAGCGCGGACGCGTCTCATATCGCCAGGGCCGGAAGTTTGTCAACTTGAGGCGGCCGCGCTTGCGCGCAAGTCTGGTTCTGAATTGCGAAACCCGATATGAACCGCCTTCGCGGCGCGACTGGCGATCAGGGCAGGATAGATGGCGATCGGCGATAAGACGGCGACGGTTTTCGGCGGCGGTGGCTTCATCGGCCGCCATCTGGTGCGGCGCCTGGCGCGGACCGGCGCGGTGATCCGCGTGCCGACGCGTCATGCGGCGCGCGTCAAGGTGGTGCGCACTGCCGGCGTGGTCGGCCAAGTGGTGCCCGAGATGATCGATGTGTTCGACGATGCCGAGCTCGCTGCGGCGATCCAAGGCGCCGACATGGTCGTCAATCTGATCGGAATCCTCTACGAAACGCGCCGAGACAGCTTCGTCAAAGTCCATGAGGAGCTGCCCGGACGGATCGCTCGGCTGGCGGCCGACCTCGGCGTCGAGCGCCTGGTGCATGTGTCGGCGCTGGGGGCGTCCGCCGACAGCCGGGCAAAATATGCACGGACGAAAGCGGCCGGCGAAACCGCGGTGCGCGCCTTCTTTCCCGAGGCCACGATTCTTCGGCCGTCGACGGTCTTCGGGCCCGAGGACGATTTCTTCAACCGCTTTGCGTCGATGAGCCTCTTGAGCCCGGCCCTGCCGCTCATCGGGGGCGGAGCGACGCGCTTCCAGCCGGTTTATGTCGGTGATGTCGCGGATGCGATCATGGCGGCGCTCGAGCGGGCGGATGCGCCGGGCCGCACCTATGAGCTCGGCGGGCCCACGGTTCTGACCTTCCGCCAGCTCATGGAAAAGATCATGGCGGAGACCGGCCGGCATCGCCTCTTGGTGCCGGTCCCCTGGGGCCTCGCCCACCTTCTGGCTTCAATCGCCGAATGGGCTCCGGGCGCGCCGCCGCTCACGCGCGACCAGGTCGAGCTTCTGAAGCGGGACAACATCGTCTCTGGACAGGCGCCCGGGTTGAGCGATCTTGGAATCCGGGCAACGGCTCCCGAGGTAATCCTGCCGACCTATCTCGACCGGTTCCGGCCCGGCGGGCGGTTCAACAAGGAAAGCCGAGTCTAGCTTCGGGAGACGAGCACCCCCATTACCTTCCCGCCCAATATGTGAGCATGGAGGTGCGGCACTTCCGACAGGCTGTCGGGCCCGTGATTGAAAATCAGCCGGTAGCCCGTCTTGTCGACGCCCGCTTGGCGCGCGATTTGCCCGACCGCGCGATTGAAGGCGGCGATCTCGGCATCGCTGGCCTTGGCGCTGAAATCGTCGAAGGACACGTACTTTCCCTTCGGCATCACCAGGATATGCACCGGCGCCTGCGGATGAATGTCGTTGATCGCGAGGACATGGTCGTCCTCATAGACTTTGGTGGAGGGGATCTCGCCCCTCAGGATCCGGGCGAAGATGTTATTGTCGTCGTAGCTCATATCGCCTCCTCCTTGGGGCTTTCGCGCTATTCCTTCTTCCGGTTCGCCTTTTCGATAATCCCGCTGACGCCCTCGCGGCTTGCCAGCACCTTATGAACGTCGGCCGGCGAAAGGCCCATATCCGCCCACAGCACGAGCAGGTGGTAAAGCAGGTCGGCCGATTCCTCGGCCACCGCCGCGCGGTCGTCGCGGATCGCGTCGATCACCACCTCGACCGCTTCCTCGCCGAGCTTCTGCGCGATCTTGCCCCGGCCGCGCAGGAACAGCTTGGCGGTGTACGACTTCGCGGGATCCGAGCCACGGCGCTTCAGAATCGCCTCGTAAAGCCGGTCGATCGGATCGGGACCGGGCTTGGTCTTGAGGCTGCGCTTGGCCTTCATGCCGCGACTCCAGCCATACGCGAGGCGGCGTTGGCGGGACGGACGGGGATTCCCGCCGCGGCAAGCTGCGCCTTGGCTTCGGCGACGGTGAAGGTTCCGAAATGGAAGATCGACGCGGCCAGCACAGCGCTCGCATGGCCTTCAACGACTCCCTCGACCAGATGATCCAGAGCGCCGACGCCGCCCGACGCGATCACCGGAACCGATACGGCGTCCGCCACCTTGCGCGTGAGAGGCAGATCGAAACCGATCTTCGTGCCGTCGCGATCCATCGAGGTCAACAGAATCTCGCCGGCCCCCGCAGCCGCCATCCGCTCGGCCCACTGGATGGCATCGATGCCGGTCGCGTTGCGGCCGCCATGCGTGAACACTTCCCAGCGGCCGCGGCCGACCGATTTGGCGTCGATCGCGACGACGATGCATTGGCTGCCGAAACGGGACGCGGCCTCGGCCACGAATTCCGGCCGCGAGACCGCGGCCGTGTTGATCGACACTTTGTCGGCGCCGGCCAGGAGGAGCGAGCGTATGTCCTCGACCGTGCGGACACCGCCGCCCACGGTGAGCGGCATGAACACCTGCTCGGCCGTTCGGTTGACGGCATCGTAGAGCGGCGAGCGGTCCTCGGCCGAGGCGGTGATGTCGAGGAAGGTCAGTTCGTCGGCGCCGGCGCGGTCATAGACCCGCGCCTGCTCGACCGGGTCGCCCGCATCAACGAGATCGACGAAATTCACGCCCTTGACCACCCGCCCATCCTTCACATCCAGGCAGGGAATGACGCGAATCTTCAACATGGAGTCAGCTTCCGTTGACCACGGCGAGAGCCGCGGCCGGATCGATGCGTCCGTCGTAGAGCGCCCGGCCGCAGATGACCCCGCCGATACCGGACTTTTCCTCGCGCTTCAAGGCGGTGAGGTCCTCGAGGCTCGAGACGCCGCCGGACGCGATCACCGGCGTCGTCAGCGCAAAAGCGAGGTCGACCGTGGCGTCCAGATTGATTCCGCCCATCGCGCCGTCGCGGTTGATATCGGTGAAGACGATCGCGGCCACGCCGCATTCTTCCATCCGGAGCGCGAGATCGAGGGTCCTGACGGACGAGGTCTCGCGCCAGCCCTCGACCGCCACCAGCCCATCACGACTGTCGATCGAGACCGCGATCCGCCCCGGGAATTTGGCGCAGGCCTCGCTGACGAGCTTGGGATCACGGACGGCGGCGGTGCCGAGCACGACGCGCGTGACACCGTGCGAGAGCCAGTCCTCGACAGTTGCGAGGCTGCGAATGCCGCCGCCGAGCTGCACCGGGAGAGCGGTGGCGGCGATGATCGACGCCACGGCCGCGACATTGACCGGCTTGCCCTCCACCGCGCCGTTCAGATCGACCAGGTGCAGCCAGGAGAAGCCGGCATCGGCGAAGCGTTTCGCCTGGGCGGCCGGATCGTCGTTGTAGACCGTCACAGCGGCCATATCCCCGCGTAACAAGCGTACGCAAGCCCCGTCTTTGAGGTCGATCGCCGGATACAAAATCATTTCGTTACGGTGTTTCCGTCAGTTCCTTGAAGAAGAAATGTCCTCGGACATACCGGTCGTCTACCCGCGCATAGCGCGGATGGGTGCCCCAACGCGTATAGCCCGAGCTTTCCAACAGCTCGATTCCCTTGGTTTGAGTCTCGCGCAAATCCATGTTCGCGACCAGGAATCCTTCGTCGCGCGCCAGATTTTCCGCGGCCTCGAGCAGCATGCGGGCCAAGCCGTGGCCGCGGGCCCAAGGCGCCATGAAGGCGGTATTGAAATGAACGCCGCGCGCCTGCGCCTCATTGTTGCGCGGCGGCCGGACGAGTTGGATCGAGCCGGCGACGACGCCGTCCAGGCGAGCGACGAATAGCGTGCGCTCGGGAACCGCCAGCACGCCGCGCCAATAACGCTCCATGACGTCGCGCGGCGGCGGCTTCAACCAGCCGAACCCGCCCTCTGCCTTGATCGCCAGCTCCGCCGCATCGCAAAGGTCGACGATATCGCCGCCTTTGAGTTTTTCGGCGGCCTCGACCGACAGCCGCGGCGGGGGCATGGTCTGGCCCTCGCTCACGGGCGCCATTCCAGGAATGAGGCGATCAGCGAGAGACCCAGGCTCTGGCTCTTCTCCGGGTGAAATTGGGTCCCGACCAGATTATCGCGACCGACGATCGCGGTGACCTGTCCGCCATAATCGGCATGCGCCAAGCGGTCGGCGGGATCGGCGCAATCGAAGCGATAGGAATGGACGAAGTAGGCGTGATCGCCGGTTGCGATTCCCGCAAGCACCGGATGGTCCGGCCGATCGAGCGTCAGGTCGTTCCAGCCCATATGCGGCACTTTCAGCGACGTATCTGCCGGGGCGAGCGGCACGACGTCACCCGCAATCCAGCCAAATCCTTTGTGGGAACCATGCTCCAGCCCGCGATCGGCCATCAGCTGCATGCCGACGCAGATGCCGAGAAAGGGCCGGGCGCGGGTGATCGCCACCTCTCGGAGAGCCTCGCGCAATCCCGGCACGTCGGCCACCCCCGCAAGGACTGCAGCGAAGGCGCCCTGCCCCGGGAGGGCGACGCGGTCGGCCCGGCGTACAGCGTCCGGGCTATTTGTCACCTCGACGGAGACCGAGCGCTTACCGTCCGCGGCAGCGCGCTCGAATGCCTTGGCGGCCGAGCGCAGATTGCCCGATCCACAATCGACGATGACGACTTTCTCCATGGGCAGAGCGCTTTACAGCATGCCTTTCGTCGAGGGCACCGCGTCCAACTGGCGCGGGTCGATCGCGATCGCGGCCTTGAGCGCCCTGGCTAAGCCCTTGAAGCAGGTCTCGACGATGTGGTGGCTGTTCTCGCCATAGAGAGTTTCGATATGGAGCGTGCAGCCGGCCGCCTGAGCGAAAGCCTGGAACCACTCCTTGAACAGCTCGGTATCCATCTGACCCAGCTTGTCGCGCACGAACTTCACCTTCCAGATGAGGTACGGGCGGTTCGAGAAATCGAGCGCCACGCGCGTCAGCGTCTCGTCCATCGGAATATAGGCGTGGCCATATCGAACGATGCCCTTCCGCTCGCCGAGCGCCCGCGACACCGCTTCCCCGACCACGATGCCGGTATCCTCGGTGGTGTGGTGGAAGTCGATATGGAGGTCGCCCTCGGCCTTCAGCGTCAAATCCATCAGGCTGTGGCGGGCAAGCTGCTGCAGCATATGGTCGAGGAAACCGATCCCGGTCTCGACCGCATATTTGCCGGTGCCGTCCAGGTCGATCGTCGCCGCGATCCGGGTCTCGGTCGTCGCGCGCTCGATGCTGGCGCGCCGCGCTGGGGTCTTCGATGCCATGACGCGCCTTCTAGCAGAGGCAGCGCCAAAAGCCCAAACGGCGGGTGTAGGAGTTAGGCCCGGTCCGTGCCCGTGATCGGCAGGGGAACCGGATTGGCGCCGCCGACCCAGCGATAGACCAGCCCGGCCGCCGCGGCGCCGGCCAGCGGGACGACCCAGAACAGCCAGAGCTGCTCGAGCGCCCAGCCGCCGACGAAGAGCGCCGGCCCGGTGCTCCTCGCCGGATTGACCGACGTGTTGGTCACCGGGATCGAGATCAGGTGGATCAGCGTCAGGCAAAGCCCGATGGCGATCGGCGCGAAGCCTTGCGGAGCCTTTCCATGCGTCGAGCCCATAATCACGAACAGAAAGGCGAAGGTCATCGTGAACTCCGAGACGATCGCGGCGGCCATCGAATAATGGCCGGGTGAGTGCTCGCCATAGCCATTGGCTGCGAAGCCCGCCGACACGTCGAAACTCGCATTGCCGCTGGCGATCGCGTAGAGAATCGCGGCGCCCGCGATCCCACCCAGCACCTGGGCGCCGACATAAGGAATCAGATCGGATTTCGGGAACCGCCCGCCGGCCCACAAGCCGACCGAAACGGCGGGATTGAGGTGGCATCCGGAGACATGGCCGATCGCGTAGGCCATGGTCAAAACCGTTAAGCCGAAGGCGAACGCAACCCCGACGAACCCGATACCCAGATTGGGAAAGGCGGCAGCCAGGACGGCGCTGCCGCAGCCGCCGAGCACGAGCCAGAGCGTTCCTATGAATTCAGCCGCGAGCTTCTGTGGCATGCCCGTCCCCCTTTGGCGCGAAGAAGTCGTCGACGACTCTATCTTATACTGCAGTTGGAAGTCGTCCCAAAGGATCTTCGCAAGACCGCCGGCGCCCCTCGCCTTGATCGGGGCACGAGAAAGCCCACATGATCCGGACCATGACATCCGACACTGTGAATTCCTCGCCCTGGCACGGGACGACTATCCTTTCCGTGCGCAAGGGCGGCCAAGTCGTCGTGGCCGGTGACGGCCAGGTGACGATGGGCCAGACGGTGATGAAAGCAAACGCCAAGAAGGTCCGCCGGTTGGGCGAGGGCGGCCGTGTGATCGCCGGCTTCGCCGGCGCCACTGCCGACGCCTTCACCCTCTTCGAGCGGCTGGAGGGCAAGCTCGAGAAGCATCAGGGGCAGCTCACCCGCGCCTGCGTCGAGCTCGCCAAGGATTGGCGAACCGATCGTTATCTGCGCCGGCTCGAGGCCATGATGGCCGTCGCCGATTCCCAGGTCTCGCTGGTTCTGACCGGCACCGGCGACGTGCTCGAGCCCGAGCGCGGCATCATCGGCATCGGCTCCGGCGGCGTCTATGCGTTGGCCGCCGCCCGGGCGCTGATTGACATCGACGGCCTCGATGCCGAGGCGATCGCCCGGCGGGCGATGCAGATCGCGGCCGATATCTGCGTCTACACCAACACCAACATCACCCTCGAAAGCCTTCCGACTCCTTCGGCGGCCTCCGAGAAAGCCTGAGCATGACCAATTTCAGTCCCCGCGAGATCGTCTCGGAGCTCGATCGCTTCATTGTCGGCCAGAAGGACGCCAAGCGCGCTGTCGCGGTGGCGCTCCGCAACCGTTGGCGAGCTCGACGCCGCCATGCGCGAAGAAGTGCTGCCGAAGAACATTCTGATGATCGGACCGACCGGCGTCGGCAAGACCGAGATCGCGCGGCGCCTCGCCAAGCTGGCGCAGGCGCCCTTCATCAAGATCGAGGCGACGAAATTCACCGAGGTCGGCTATGTCGGACGCGATGTCGATTCGATCGTCCGCGATCTGGTCGAAACCGCGCTCACCATGGTCCGGGAGAAGATGCGCAGGGAGGTCAACGCCAAGGCGGAGCTGGCGGCCGAGGAGCGGGTGCTGGACGCCCTGGTCGGCAAGACGGCGGCCGACGGAACACGCGCCACCTTTCGCACGAGGTTGCGCAACGGCGAGCTCGACGACCGCGAGATCGAGATTGAGATGCTGGAAGGTCAGCCGCAGGTGCCGACCTTCGACATTCCCGGCATGCCCGGCGGTTCGATGGGCGTCATCAATCTGAGCGATATGCTGGGGAAGGCCCTGGGCAATCGCACCAAACCCAGGCGGATGAGCGTCAAGGATGCGCAGACGGCGCTGACGCAGGAGGAAGCCGAGAAGCTTTTGGACCAGGATCGCGTCACGCGCGAGGCGGTCGAGCTCGTCGAGCAGAACGGGATCGTCTTCCTGGACGAGATCGACAAGATCGCCGGCCGCTCGGAGTTCCGGGGCGGCGCGGATGTGAGCCGCGAGGGCGTGCAGCGCGATCTGCTGCCGCTGATCGAAGGCACCGTCGTCAACACCAAGCACGGGCCGGTCAAGACCGACCACATCCTGTTCATCGCTTCCGGCGCCTTTCATCTGGCGAAGCCCTCGGACCTGCTCCCCGAGCTGCAGGGCCGATTGCCGATCCGGGTCGAGCTGCGGCCGCTCGATCAGTCTGACTTCAGGCGCATCCTGCTGGAGCCGGAAGCGAGCCTGATCAAGCAGTACAAGGCGCTGTTGGCTACCGAGAACGTCACACTCGAGTTCGCCGATGATGCGATCGACGAGATCGCCCGCCTGTCGGCTGAGATCAACGCCACGGTCGAGAATATCGGCGCGCGGCGCCTGCATACGGTGCTGGAGCGGCTCCTCGAGGAGATCAGCTTCGACGCGACCGATAAGGCCGGCGCGACCGTCATGATCGATGCTGCGATGGTTCGCGACCAGGTCGGTGTGCTCGCCAAGAACGCCGACCTATCGAAGTTTATCCTTTAGGGCTCGCTCCTCCTACTTGGAGGCGACCTCGCCGGCGCCCCTGATCTCCTTCAGCACGCCGCCCGCGCCATAGACGAAGCTCACCATATGATAACTCGACGCGCTGGAGCCGCCGAGCCACTCCGGCACGATCGAGCCGCCAGTGGCGCCGCCGCTGAACGCATATTGCTCGATCTTGGTGCCGTCCGCCTCGGTGATCGTCTCGAGCGGCTTGCCGAGCTCGCCCGCGACCTCGGTCTCGTTGGTCTTGCCGGGCGTGAATTTCGACACTTGGTCGGAAGAGACCAGGTCGACCGAACTCGAACATCCCGCAAGAAGCAGGATCCCCGCCAAAGCCGTTAGATGCCGTTTCATTCTCGCTTTCCGTTCTGCGCCGGAGGGCGCCCGCCGCGGCGGATACTGCGCGAAAGGCGAGGGCCGGGCAATGGGGCGGTCCGGATGCATGGGAAGCTTCCCACCGCAATCAATTTCATTAGTCTTCATCCCAGAGCGCCGGAGAGATCTGAATGTTCGGTCCCTGGGAACCCTTCTACCAGATGACGGGCGAGGTTGCGGCAACGCTGATCGGGCTGCTGTTCATCGTCATCACCCTGACGTCGAGCCGGCCGAGCTCGGGTGTCACGAGCGGCATGAGGCTCTTCACCACGCCGACCTTGTTTCATCTGGTTTCCGTTCTGGTGATCAGCGCGTTGGCGCTGGCCCCCGACGGCGACGACGGAATCCGGGCGGCGGCCATGTTGGTCTGGGCTTTGCTCGGCTTGATCTATGCGATCGGGCGTTTCGTCGGACTCCGCGGGATTGCCGAACCGACCCATTGGTCCGACAGCTGGTACTACGGTGTCGCGCCGAGCGTCGTCTATCTGGCGCTGGCCGCCGCGGCCAGCCTGGCCTTGGCGGGCTTTCCGCACGCAGTTTCGTTCGTTGCGATCTGTCTGATGGCGCTGCTTCTGGTGATTATCCGCAACGCCTGGGATCTCGTCACCTGGCTTGCGCCACGCCGCGACAGCCATTGAGGCATCGACCCGCCGAACCGGCTCGTGTACACAGCCTCGAGAATTCAAGAAAACAAGGGCGAGGGAAGGATGGGCGGAAAAATCTTCGACTTTGTGAACCGCTTCGGAAGGCGGTCGCTGTTCCGGCGCGCCGCCGGCGGCGCGCTGATGAGCGGCGCCGCCCTCGCGGGCCTGGCAACTGCGGCGGAAGCGGCCGATTTCGGGCCGCCGACCGACCTCGACGATTCCGGCATCCGTCTCGCCAATTTCGGCATCTGCGTCAGCGACCTGGACAAATCGACCGCCTTCTACGAAGCGCTTGGTTTCGAAGCGAGCGACATCCATCCGATTCCGGCGCCCTTGGGCCACGCTCTCGAGGCCGGCGACGACATGAAGCTCGAAGTCCGCTTCGTGCGGCGGAACGGGACGGTCATCGAGCTGATCCATTTCCTGAACCCGCCGCCCAAGGGCAAGGCGGAGAGGCGGTCGATGAATCAGCTGGGCCTCACCCATCTCGCGCTCAGGGTCGACGATGTCGGCCGAGTGGCGGCTATCGTGAAGAAGAATGGCGGCACGGTCGTCGAGAAAAGCCACACCAAGCTCGGACCGCCCGGCAAGGGAATCGAGATCCTGTTCTGCACCGATCCCAACGGGGTGCGGATCGAGCTCGCTGGCCCGGTCAAAGCCTGACGGCCTAACCGGTGGAGCGACGCTCCCGGCGCAGAAGCACATAATAGGCGCCGTCGCCGCCATGGCGGGCATGGGCGGGCGTCACGGTCAGGATGCGGCGCGCGAGCGGCGAGGAGGCAAGCCAGCCCGGCAGGCTGCGTCGAAGCACGCCGCCGCCTTGGCCGACGGCGCCCTTGCCGGTGATTACGAGAAGCGCTCGCCGACCAGCGCGCGCCGAGCTCTCGACGAAGCCCAAGAGGGCGCCAAAGGCCTCTGATTGGGTCATGCCGTGCAGATCGATGCGTCCATCGATCGCAATTCGACCGCGCCTTAGGCGCTCTTCGGTCGCACGGTCGAGACCGCCGGGCGTTGAACGCCTGGCCGTGGCCACGGGATTCACGATCTCGACCGGCTGGGCGGGACCCTCGACCGTTGGTGCAGGCGGAACGTTCTCGGCCCGATAGCGCCGAACGTCGCGCATGGCCGTGCGCCACAGCGCCCGCTCGGCCTCGGTGGCGCTGCGTTTCGGCATGGCGGGATCAGTGCGAGGCTGTCTCGACGAGCTGCCAGTTCGGGTCGCGCGAGCTCGGGTCGCGTGCGAAGGTCCAAAGATCGATCGTTTCAGCCTCGGGCGCGACGGTCTCGCCGTCATGAAGCTGCCGGCTGCCAAAGCGAACCTGGATCTGCACCTCATGCGCCGAGGCGCGGGCATCGACGATTTCGGCCTCGATCGGCCCCTCGAACTCCACTGAGCCCAATTGGCCGTGCTCGCGCCGCTCGGATATGGCGCGGCCGAATTCGCCGTAAAGCTGTGAGTTCAAAAGCGAGCGCAGCGTCGCCAGATCGCCGGCGGCAAAGGCCTGCACGACCATGCGAAACGCGCTCTTGGCGCCGTTCAGGAAATGCTTCTCGTCAAAGGTGGGATCGACCGCATGGACGCGCGCGACGCGGGCGTCGAGCGATAGCGGAAGGTTCGGATCGTGCTCTATCACCGTCCCGCCTGCGAAGCCGGGGCTGGTAGCGCCCGCCACCCCTGCGCGGAAGGGCACGACGGTCGGACGGTCGAAGGGGTTTGACCGCTCCTGCTCTTCGCCCGTGCGGCGCCCCAGCACCGCCCGCAGCCTGAACAACAGGACGATCGCGATCACCGCAAAGATGAGAATGTCGAAGACTGATCCGCTTTCGCCCATCGCATACCTGGCCGTTCGGATGCGTCCGACCCTGGCACGGCCGGCCGACCCATCCTATGTCACATGAGCGGGCCCGGCAAATCGCCGGCCGCGAAATGGTTCTAAACCCTGGCCCTAGAGATGGGACCGGGGCGGCGCGCTCGCAAGAAAAAATCGCCGCAACTCAACCCTAAAGAGATGAATCCACGCTTGTTCCTCCTTTATCCCCTGGCCGAGATCGCGACCTTCATCGTGGTCGGGAAGGCGATCGGCGTCGCGGCCACGCTGGCCCTGGTCGTGGTCTCGTCCGTGGTCGGCATGACGCTCCTGCGCGAAGCCGGCCTGATGACGGCGCTGAGGCTCGAGCGCGGCCGCGAGGCGCCGGGCAAGATCCTGGCCGAAGGCGGAACCCGGATGTTGGCGGGTCTCCTTCTTCTGATTCCGGGCTTTCTGACCGACCTTGCGGCGCTTGCGGTGTTAATTCCAGGCGTTCGGAAAACGATCGCCGGCTGGCTAGGGCCCGGCAAATCCGACAAAACGGCTTCTCACGAAATCATCGAGGGCGAGTTCCGCCGCCTGGACCGCTAGAGCCGTTGTGCGTGGGCGCAGGCCGTGATAGGCCACCGCCCGCGATTACGGAGGACCTGATCTATGACCGATCTGCCGGGAAACGGCGCCAGCAACGGCGGAGCAACCGGGGCCGACATCGGCCCGTCATTCAGCGTCGGCGCGCAGTACATCAAGGATCTCTCGTTCGAGAATCCGAACGTCATCAAGATCATGTCGCAGACCGGCGGCACGCCCGAGGTCAATTTCAATCTCGGCGTGGCGGCCAATGGCGTCGGGCCGGATGCCTTCGAAGTCACCCTGACGGCGCGCGCCGAGGCGAAGCGCGACGGAATGACGGCCTTCATCGTCGAGCTGGCCTATGCCGGAATCTTCCGCCTGTCGGGCATTCCGCAGGACCAAGTCGAGCCGCTTCTCTTCATTGAGGCCCCCAGGCTGCTGTTCCCCTTCTGTCGCGCGATCATCGCCGATCTGACGCGCGATGGGGGCTTCACCCCGCTGATGCTGCAGCCGATCGATTTCGTCGATCTCTATCGCCGCAAGCTCGCAGAGCGTCAGGGCCAAGGTGTGCCGATGACGCCAGCTAATATGGATAATTAGAGGAAGACCGTCCCGCCGTCGACGGCAATGGTCTGGCCGGTAATGAAGGCTGCCTGATCGGAGGCCAGCCACAGCACCGTGCCGCTGACGTCGCTCGGCGCCAGGTTGCGCTTGATCACCTGGCTGCCGGCAATGACGCCCATAGAATGATCGAGCCGGTCGCCAAAGAACTCCTTCGCGCCCTCCGTCGTGACGGCCGAGGGCGCGATCGCGTTGACCCGGATATTGTCGCGCCCAAGCTCGCGCGCGAGACTGCGGGTCATGGCGATCACCGCGCCCTTTGAGGCCGCGTAATGCAAGAAGAGCGGCATCCCGTAGAGCGCCGCGGCGGACGCGATATTGACGATCGAGCCCCCGCCGACCTTGCGCATCGCCGGCACCACCGCCTTGCAGCCGTGCCACGAGCCCTTGACGTTGATGGTCATGGTGCGGTCCCACTCGTCGGGATCGAGCGTGTCGAACTTCCCGCCTTTCAGGCCGGCAAAGAGCGCGGCGTTGTTGACCAGGATGTCGATGCGGCCGAAGGCCTCGACCGCCTTGTCGGCCATCGCCTGAACCGACGCCATGTCGCCGATGTCGACTTTGACCCCGATCGCACCAGGACCGGATTCCGCCGCGGTCGCGGCGCAGTCGTTCAAGTCCGCAGCGACGATCTTGGCGCCGGCGCCACCCAGCACTTTTGCATATTCGCGCCCTAGCCCACGCGCGGCGCCGGTGACGATTGCGACCTTGCCGTCGAGAATTCCCATCACGCCTCCGCAAGCCAAAGCGGCGATTTGAGCTCGCTGAGCATCGCGAGGTGCGCCGCCAGCTCCTCGGCGCTCGGCGCATGCGGCCTCGGTTCGCGCCGCATGATGGCGCCGGCCGAGATCACGCCCATGCCGATTGAGGATTCGACCGCCAACGCCAAGCCCGGCTGCCGGCCGCCCAGCAGCTCGATATAGCATTCGGCCAAAAGCTGCGCATCGAGAAGCGCGCCGTGAAAGGTGCGGCCGGAATTGTCGACGTTGAAGCGACGGCACAGCGCGTCGAGATTGGCCGGCGCGCCCGGAAAGCGCCGCCGCGCCAGCTTGACGGTGCAGGTGGCGCGCTCCATCGGAATGGGCGAGAAGCCCAGCGGCTCGAATTCGGCGTTGAGAAAGCCGACATCGAACTCCGCATTATGGATGACGAGCTGTGCGCCATCGAGGAAATCGAGCAGGTCGCCGGCGATCTCCGCGAAGCGCGGCGCTGCGGAAAGTTTATCGGTCGTGAGGCCATGCACCGCGACCGCGTCGGCTTCGATCTCGCGATCGGGGTTCAGATATTTGTGAAAGACACGACCCGTCGGCACGTGATTCACGAGTTCGATGCAGCCGATCTCGATGATCCTGTGCCCCTGGCGCTGATCCAAACCCGTGGTCTCGGTATCGAGCACCACCTCGCGCGGAGCACTGATTTTGGAGCTGGACAGCATGCGCGAATCACCTCTCGCGCGATTCTAACCGACCCCGCGCCGGATACCAGAGATATGGGCCTTGCGCGCATCGCGCAGCACATGTGCGAGCTGACGCCAAGTTCGGAGTCTGCCAAGACCCGACTGTACGACCCAGGTGGCGCGGCGGCGTTTGATCGTATCCGGCACCTGGCGCGCGAGAATGTCGCGGAGCTTCGCTTCGGTCATGCCGGGGCGGCGCATGACCCTCTGGCGCTGGACGGTCGGCGGCGCGGACACCACGATTACGCCATCCACCGTGTGCTCGATCCCGCTCTCGAAGAGGAGCGGGATGTCCAACACGACAATCGGCGCACGTCGCCGCGCGGCCCATGCCAGAAATTCCTGACTCGACCGCCGCACCAACGGATGCAGCACCGATTCGAGTTTTTTCAGCGCCGCCGTATCGCCGAAGACTCGATCGCCGAGACGTTTGCGATCGATCCGATCGCCGGCCAGCGCTTCCGGAAAGAGCGCCGCAACCGGCTTCACCGCGCGGCCGCCGGGGCCGAGCAGCTGATGCACCGCGGCATCGGCGTCGTGCACCGGCACGCCCATACGCCGCAACATATCGGCGGCCGTCGATTTGCCCATGCCGATCGAGCCGGTAAGGCCGAGGACGATCAATTGCCGCCCCCAATCGCCGTCAACACATCATCGCGTACCGCTTGATCGACTTTCGACTCGACGCCGAACCAAGCCCGGAAGCCTTCGACCGCCTGATGCAGCAGCATGCCGAGACCGTCGACGACCGGATTGCCGCGCGCACGCGCCGCGGCAAGAAGCGATGTTTCGAGCGGGCGATAGACGATATCGGTAACGATGGCATCGCCGGGTAAATGGTCCAATGCGATGTCGAGCGGCGGCTGTCCCTGCATGCCGAGCGAGGTTGCGTTGACCAGAAGCGCGGCGCCATCGAGCATCGCCGCGCGATCCTGCCAATCATGGACGATGGCGGGAAACTGCGCCGCCAACGTCTCCGCCCGTTGCCGGTTGCGATTGGCGATCCGGATCGGGCTGAAGCCGAAATCGGAAAGCGCCGCGAGAATCGCCCGAGCGGCACCGCCGGCACCGAGCAACACCGCCGGTTTGCCGGACTCGATGACTTGCTCCGCATAAAGGCTCGCGATGAATCCAGGCGCATCGGAATTCCGCCCTTCGAACCTGCCATCCTCCAGCCTGACGACCGTATTGACGGCGCCGATCCGGGCGGCGACGGGGTCCAGCCGATCGAGGAGCGGAATGATCGTCTCCTTGTGCGGCACGGTGACGTTGAAGCCACGCCAGCCCTCGGCGCGAAAGCGGGTGATCGCCGCCTCCAGCTCCTCTGGCTGCACCGCTACCGCTTCATAAGCGCCGTCGATGCCGTAGCGCCTGAGCCAATGGCCATGAATGCGAGGCGATAAAGAATGGGCGATCGGCCAGCCGATCACGCCGGCGCGCAGCGTCACGATCTGAGCACCCCCTCGCGCCTCAACACGTCCAGAAGCGGTAGAAGCGGCAGTCCCAGAATGGTGAAATGATCACCGCGAATTTCACTGAAAAGCTGAATCCCAAGCCCTTCGACCTGGTAGGCGCCAACCGACGAGAGCACCCGGTCGCCGGCGGCGTCGAGATAGGCGTCGATGAAGTCGGCCGAAAGCGAACGCATCGTCAGCTCCGCCGTATCGATGCCTTCCCAGAGTATCTGCCCGTCGCGCACCGCGACCGCGGCCGAGATCAGCCTGTGAGTCCGCCCCGACAGGCGACGAAGATGTTCGGCCGCGCCGGCACGAGCGACCGGCTTGTCGAACCATTCGCCGTCGCATTCGAGCATCTGGTCGCCACCAATGACGATCCGCCCGCGATGCCGAGGCGCCACCGCGTCAACCTTCGCCCGAGCAAGCCTAGCAGCAGTCCTTTCAGCGGAAAGACCGGCGGAGTCGCGCTTCAGCGAGTCCTCGTCGACATCGGGCTTGTCGAGAATGGCGTTGATTCCAGCGGCTTCGAACATGGCGCGGCGGGAAGCGCTGCCGGAGGCCAGGACCACAAACTCTAGCGTGAGGCCGCTCACGGTTTCGCGACGCCGCCGTCGACAACCTCGTTCCGGCGCGCCAGGATCTTGATGACCTCGGCCGCCGTCTCCTCGATCGAGCGGCGGGTCACGTCGATGACCGGCCACCCCATCTTGGTGTAGAAGCGGCGGGCTTCGGCGACTTCGGCCCGAACTTCCTCGAGGTCTGCATATTTCGTCACCTCCGGCTGGTTCAGGGATCGGAGGCGATTGCGGCGAATCGAAGCCAGCCGCTCCGGGTCCTCGGTCAGCCCGACGATCAGCGGCGCGGCCGGGGAGGTCAGGATTTCCGGCAGCGGCGCATTCGGCACATACGGCACGTTCGCGGCCTTGATGCCCCGATTCGCCAAATAGATGCAGGTCGGGGTCTTCGACGTGCGCGAGACACCGACCAGGATCACGTCGGCCGCGTCCAGCTTCCAGGGCGATTGGCCGTCATCCTGCGCCAGCGCATAGTCCATGGCGTCGAGCCGGCTGAAATACTCGGCGTTCATCGTGTGTTGCCGACCGGGCTGAGCCTTGCTTTCGAGGCCCAGATAGGCGGCAAGGCCGATCAAGATCGGATCGAGGATCGGGATACAGGGCAGCTGCATTCCTCGGCACGCATTTTCGAGCGTCGAGCGTAGATCCTTGTCGACCAACGTGAACAGCACGATTCCGGGATGGTCGCGGATGCCTTCGAGCGCGAGCGCGAGCTGGCGCTGGGTACGAACCAGATTCCAGAAATGCTCCAGCGGCCGGACGCCGTCGAATTGGGCAGCGCAAGCGCGCGCCGCGCTGATCACAGTCTCGCCGGTCGCATCCGAGACGAGATGCATATGAAATTCGCGCAACTGATGCCCCTGCTCCTGGGTCCGATCCAAGTGTTCGGGATGATTCTGTGGACGAAACCTTTCCATCCCTAAAACATGGGAAAGCCATGCACGTTCGCACGAGTTTAGGCAACGATGTCTGCACCGGCTAAAGGATTTCGCGCGCCCCACCCGAGTCGGGTGAATGAACGATCCTCAGGCAATCCATCCCCAGGATTCAGATCTTTCGGAAGGTCGGGATTTCTCGGTTTCACCAGCCTTATCAGACTAATCGTCCGCTCTTCGGATGCGCCGTCCATCTGGGCAAAAATCGGTGGATGAACAACGCAAAACGGATAATCCCCAAGATCCACCCATATCCATCTTCCTCCAACGATTCTAAAACCAAGAATCTTTGTTTGAGGTCAATCCAAGAATGAGCGTTATGAACGCGGCCAATAAGCCCTTTCTCGCGGCGCTCGGCGGCAAGAATATTAGACCGGCGCCGATCTGGCTGATGCGGCAGGCAGGCCGATACCTGCCGGAATATCGGGCGCTCAGAGAGAAGGCGCGGGACTTTCTCGATTTCTGCTTTACGCCCGAGCTCGCGATCGAGGCGACGGTTCAGCCGATCCGTCGCTACGGTTTGGACGCGGCGATTTTGTTTTCCGACATTCTGACCGTGCCTTGGGCGCTTGGGCAGAAGGTCGCATTCGTCGAGGGTGAGGGGCCGAAGCTCGAGCCGTTGCGGACTCCTGCCGATTTGGACCGGCTGCGGCATGAGGATGTGCCTGGGAAGCTTCAGCCGGTGTACGACACGGTTGCCGGCGTCGCGCAGCTCTTGCCGAAAGGCACGGCCTTAATCGGATTTGCCGGGGCGCCATGGACCGTCGCGGCCTATATGGTCGAGGGGAACGGCAGCCGCGATTTCGCGCAGGCGAAAGGCTGGGCAATGGCCGATCCTGATGGATTCGGTCGGCTGATCGCCGCGTTGGTCGATGCGACGGTGACGCATTTGGGCGCGCAGATTGCGGCTGGTGCAGAAGCGGTTCAGCTCTTCGACAGCTGGGCGGGCGTTCTGGGCGAGGCGGAGTTCCGCCGCTGGGTGATCCAGCCGACGCGAAGCATCGTCGACCGACTACAAAAAAGATATCCTGGAATCCGGATCATCGGCTTCCCGCGAGGCGCCGGGGGCATGCTGGGCCCCTATGCGCGGGAGGCGGGCGTGACCGTCGTCGGGCTGGACACGCAGGCGCCGCTCGACTGGGCGATTTCCCAGGTGCCCCGGTCAATGCCGCTGCAAGGCAATCTCGATCCGGTCGCGCTGGTGACCGGCGGGCCGGTGCTTCGCGACCGAACCCGCGCGATCTTGGACGCGATGCAGGGCCGCCCTTTCGTGTTCAATCTCGGCCATGGGGTGCCTATGACCACGCCACCGGAGCATGTGGCCGAGCTGGTTCGGCTGGTCCGCGCCTGAATGGCGAAGAAGCTTGCCGTCGTTTTGATGAATCTGGGCGGTCCGGAATCGCTTGAGACGGTGCGGCCCTTTCTTTTCAACCTGTTCAGCGACCCGGCGATCTTTCGGTTGCCGCAGCCTTTTCGGAGCTTGCTGGCCGCTTTGGTCGCAAAACGGCGCACGAAGGTCGCGGTCGAGATCTACCGCGCGATCGGCGGGAGCTCACCGCTGCTTACCAATACCGAGGCGCAAGCCCGGGCGGTGGAAGCTGAGCTTGCCGGAGACCGGGATGTTCGGGTGTTCGTCGCGATGCGCTATTGGCATCCTTTTACGATCGAGACCGTGCGCCAGGTTCAGGATTGGGGCGCCGACGAAGTGGTCCTGCTGCCGCTCTACCCGCAATTTTCAACCACGACGACCGCCTCGAGTCTGGCGGAGTGGGAGCGAGCGGCTTGGTTTTTGAGATTCGCCGTCCCGACGTCGAGCGTCTGCTGTTACCCGGAGGAGCCGGGTTTCATATCGGCCATGGCCGCCGGCATCGCACGCGAGCTGGACGAGGCGGAACGGCATGGAAGGCCTCGGCTCTTATTGTCGGCGCACGGCCTGCCGGAGCGCGTGGTGGCCGCCGGCGATCCCTATCGTTTCCAATGCACGCTGACCGCGGCTGCGATCGTAAAAGCTTTGGGTCGCCCGGAGCTGGACTGGGTCCTCTGCTATCAAAGCCGTGTCGGGCCGATGAAATGGATCGGGCCTTCGACCGACAGCGAGGTGGCGAGGGCCGGCGGCGACCGGGTGCCGGTCGTGATCGCGCCGATCGCCTTTGTCTCGGAGCATTCCGAGACCCTGTTCGAGATCGAGATCGAGTATCGCAAGCAAGCGGCCGACGCCGGCGTGCCCTACTTCACGCGCGTTCCCGCGGTCGGCGCCGATCCCCGCTTCATAGCGGCGCTCGCGAGGCTGGTGAGGGCGGCTCTCGGTGCTCAGGCGAAGATTTTCTCCGGCTCGGACAGCCGGATTTGTCCGGCAAGTTGCAAGGCTTGTCTTCTGAAGTCAGCGGCGGGGACGGGTTGATGAGCGGCTTATATACGTGGATCAAGGCACTGCACGTGATCTCGGTGATTGCCTGGATGGCCGCGATGTTCTATCTGCCGCGGCTCTTCGTTTACCATACGCAAGTGGCGCCGGGCTCGGAAGCGAGCGAGATGCTCAAGGTGATGGAGCGCAGACTGATGCGCGCCATCATGAACCCGGCGATGATCGCAACTTTGCTTTTCGGCCTCGCGATGCTGGCGATGAACCCGGCGCTGCTTCAGCAGGGCTGGCTGATCGTGAAGCTGCTGTTCGTGGCGATATTGTTCGGAATGCATCATGCCATGATCGGCTGGCGCAGGGCTTTTGAGCAGGACCGCAACCGACGGTCGGAGCGATTTTTCAGGATCGCGAACGAGGTGCCGACGGTCACCGTGATCGTCATCGTGATCATGGTCATCGTGCGTCCATTTTGAGCGCGCGAAAGTCACAACCAGACCCGCAGGGAATGGACTGGCTGCCCGTTGAGAGGGTGGAAGGAAACATCCCCCTTCCAGTTGCCTGCCCCGCCGCTAGACGGCGGGGCAATCTTTCAGACGGCAAGCCGCCCGTATTTCGTCGCGACAGAACGAATTGTGGCGGAATGGTGTCATTGACAATATGTCACGCCCGCCCTAACTATGGGGGCTAGAGCGGACCGTCGACGGATTCTGTAGAAAACGGACGTGTGCGCGGCGCCCCCAAACGGGTCGGCGCAATTTTCCTCCCTCCCTCCCCACGTTGTCGCCCGTATCAAGAAAAGGCGACCGTACCCACCCGATTTAAGGCACCGATGGATCTCGCTGAATTAAAGAAGAAATCTCCCGCCGAGCTACTGGCGTTCGCGGAGGAGTTGCAGATTGAGAATGTAGGCTCGCTGCGCAAACAAGACATGCTGTTCGCCATCCTGAAGACGTTGGCGGAAAATGACGTCGCGATCTTCGGATCGGGCGTGCTCGAGGTCCTGCAAGACGGCTTCGGCTTTCTGAGGTCGCCCGAAGAGAACTATCTTGCGGGGCCGGACGACATCTATGTTTCGCCGAGCCAGGTGCGCCGCTTCGGTCTTCGCACAGGCGATACGGTTGAAGGCCAGATCCGGGCGCCGAAGGATGGAGAGCGCTATTTCGCGTTGCTCAAGGTCAATACGATCAATTTCCAGGATCCGGAGAATGTCCGCCACCGGATCAATTTCGACAATCTGACGCCGCTGTACCCCGACCGGAAGATCACCCTCGAGATCGAGGGCGATCCCACTAAAAACAAAGACATGACGCTTCGCGTCATCGATCTTGTCTCGCCCTTGGGGATGGGGCAGCGCGCCTTGATCGTCGCCCAGCCCCGCACCGGCAAGACGGTGATGCTGCAGAACATCGCCGCCGCGGTCGCGGCCAACCACCCGGACATCTATCTGATCGTGCTGCTGATCGACGAGCGGCCGGAAGAGGTGACGGACATGGCTCGCTCAGTGAAGGGCGAGGTTGTCTCCTCGACGTTCGATGAGCCGGCGTCACGCCACGTCCAGGTCGCCGAGATGGTGATCGAGAAAGCCAAGCGCCTCGTCGAGCACAAGCGCGACGTGGTCATTCTGCTGGATTCGATCACCCGTCTGGCGCGGGCCTACAACACGGTCGTGCCGTCATCCGGCAAGGTGTTGACCGGCGGTGTCGACGCCAACGCGCTGCAGCGGCCGAAACGCTTCTTCGGCGCGGCACGAAACATCGAGCAGGGCGGAAGCCTCACGATTATCGCGACGGCGCTGATCGACACCGGCAGCCGCATGGATGAAGTGATCTTCGAAGAGTTCAAAGGCACCGGCAATTCGGAAATCGTGCTCGACCGCAAGCTTTCCGACAAGCGCACTTTCCCAGCCATCGACATCTCCAAGTCGGGCACGCGCAAAGAGGAATTGCTGGTCGACCGCGCAACGCTCAGCAAGATGTGGGTGCTGCGACGCATCCTCAATCCGATGGGCACGGGGGATGCGATCGAGTTCGTGCTCGACAAGCTGAAGCACACGAAAAACAACTCCGATTTCTTCCAATCGATGAACCAATAGCCTTCATGGCCCTATAATCGGGCATGGTGGCAAAACAGATAGCGGCGCTCCGGCAGGCGATCCTCGGTTGGATACGCCCTCCGGGCGTCTTCAGGTTCGACACGATTCTAGCGGCCAGGGCGGAGATCCGGGCCGTTCTGGCTGAGCCCAGGCACGCCGATCCTTTGAGACTCGAGCGCTCGGGCTATCGCGTCTATTCGCAGTTCGATGAAGACGGGATCATTGCCGAGATCTTCCGCCGGATCGGCGAGACCGCGCGGACCTTCGTCGAGTTCGGGGCAGGCGACGGTTTCGAGAATTGCACGGCCTTTCTCCTGCTTCAGGGTTGGTCAGGCCTTTGGATCGAGGGCGATCCCCAGCGTGTGGAGACGATCAGATCCGCGCGTGCGCAGGAGATCACCGCCGGCAAGCTCAGCGTCCGCCAGGCGCTTGTCACGCCGGACAATATCGATTCGCTGATTGCGTCAGCCGGGTTCAAGGGCGAGATCGACCTGCTTTCGGTTGATATCGACGGCAACGACCATCACGTGCTCGATCGCATCGAGATCGTGCGGCCGCGGGCCGTCGTCGTCGAATACAATGCGAAGTTTCCGCCGCCGGTCAAATGGGTGATGCCCCGCGACGATCGGCACGTTTGGGACGAGAGCGATCAATCCGGCGCTTCGCTCGCAGCCCTGCATGAGATGATGGCCGGCCGTGGCTATGCCCTGGTCGGCTGTTCGATCGCGGGGGTCAATGCCTTCTTCGTCCGCGAGGATTTGGCCGAAGGCAAGTTCGCCCAACCCTTCGATCCGGAGAATCATTATCAGCCGCCGCGCTATTATCTGGCGCCTGGCTTTTACGTCGGGCATCCCGCGCGCAAGCCGCGCTGATCGATCCTCAAGGGATGAGGATCAGCGACCCGATTGCTTTCCGGCTTTCGAGCACGCGATGCGCCGCGGCTGCGTCGGCGAGCGGGAAGCGCCCGGCGATCGTGGGCTTCACGACGCCGCGATGGATGACGTCGAAAAGTGAGGCTGCGCTCTCCATCAGCTCCCGACGTGTCGCGATGTAATCCCAGAGTGCCGCGCGGGTTACGAAGAGCGATCCTCGGTCGTTGAGGGCCGAGAGCTCGATCGGCGGCGGCCTGCCCGACGCATTACCGCAGGATACCAGGAGCCCGCGCCGGGCCAACGAGTCGAGCGAGCCGGTGAAGGTCTCCTTGCCGATCGTGTCGTAAACGACCGGCACGCCCAGCCCGTCGGTGACCTCGCGCACCTTGGCGGGCCAGGCCGGATCGCCGGTGAGAAATACGTGCTCGGCGCCATTGGCCTGGGCGATCGGAAGCTTGTCGGCGCTGCCGACGGCGCCGATCACGTGAGCGCCGAGAAATCGCGCCCATTGGCACATGATCAGGCCGAGGCCGCCCGCGGCGGCATGCACCAGAATCGTGTCGCCTTTCTTGACCGGATAGGCGCGCCGCAGAAGATATTCGGCCGTCATGCCGCGCAGGAGGAGCGAAGCGGCGGTCGCGTCCTCGATCCAGCTGGGTAGAGGGACGAGCCGATCCGCTGGATAGAGCCGCGCCTCGGCATAGGCGCCGATCGGCGGCCCGCTATAGGCGACCCGGTCTCCGACCTTGAAGCCTTCGACCCGCTCGCCGACGGCTTCGACCATTCCGGCGGCTTCGAAGCCGAGCGTGATCGGGAGCCTGTTCCCGTAGAGGCCGCTGCGATTGTAGATATCGGTGAAATTGACGCCGATTGCGGTTTGCTTCAGCCGCACCTGGCCCGGTCCGGGGTCGCCGATCTCGGCCTCCTCCAGCCGCATGACCTCGGGGCCGCCGGTCTCGTGAATGCGGATCAGTCGCGTGCGCATTGGGGTCATCTTGCCGGCATCGCGGGCAGGTCGGTGATGCCGTAATCGACCCCCAGACGCGCGAGCTGATCGGTCAGTTGGCCGCGATGGTGAGTCTGGTGGTTGAACATATGGACCACGAGTTGCCAGGCGGGGCGCTCGTAGCTCTGGCCGCTGATCCGTGAAACGTAACGGAAGGGTGCCGCGAGCCAAGTATCGTTCAATTTTTCGGCCCAGCCGAGGATCCGGGCGTCGAGGGCACGCCGTGCGTCGCGGAGCGCATCGAAGTCCGCATAGAGCTCCTCGCGCGGCCCGAACGGAGCGGTTTCACCGGTCTCAAACCGCGTCATCCAGCCGATATCGCCGAAGATCAAGTGATTGAGCGTCCCGTGAATCGAGCCGAAGAAGGAATTGTCGGCCCGCTTCCGCAGGGAATCATCGATCCCGGCGCAGGCCGCCAGCAGCTGTTCGTTCTGCCAGCGCCCATACTCGGCCATCAGCGTACAATAGGCGCGACTGATCATTCGCCAATTACTCTCTCGAGTTCTTCGGGTCTGGTGACCGGTGCTGAACAGACCCGCGCGCGGCAAACATAGGCGGTGGCGGCGCCGCTCTGCTGACCCTTACCCTCGGCCGGATGACCTTCGGGGAGGGTGTGGCCGGGTTGGAGGATGGTCAACCAGCGATCGGGGAGGGGTGTGCGGCGGATCACGTCCAGCAGGGCCTCGGTGTCGGGCGCCTCGCGGTCGCCAATGATGACGATCTCGGTTGCGCGCAGGGCAAATTCGGCTCCGTTCAGAAGCGTAGCCAGCGAGAAGAAGTTCCGCTCGACGGCGCCGGAAAAAGTTGTCACGAGCGCCTCAGACCTCTCGTCATAGTCGCCGTCGCCGGTGGCGAGCGCCAGCCGTTCCAGGACGCCCACCATGGTGCCATTGCCGGCGGGGACCGCATGATCGGCGGCGCTCTTGGCGCGGACGATCAGCCTTTCGCCCTCCTCGGGCCGCTGCCAATAGCCGCCGGCCTTGTCGTCCCAGAAATGGCCGTCCAGGACGGCGACCCACCGCTCGGCGGCGGCGAGGTAAGCAGGATTACCGGTCACTTCGTGTAGCTTCAGCGCTGCCGAAGCCATCTGTGCGTAGTCCTCCAGCAGTCCCTGAGCGGAGACCCGCCCCTGGCGCCAGGAGTGGGGGAGGTGCCCGTCGGCTTCGTGCTTCGTCACCGCGCGAAAGGCGCGCTCGGCGGCTCCGATCCAGTCTGGCTTGCGGAAGACGAAGCCCGCTTCCGCCAGAGCCTGGATCATGAGTCCGTTCCAATCCGTCAGCACCTTGTCGTCCCAGCCCGGCCGCACGCGCTTGGCCCGCGCGGCCAGCAAGGTGCCGCGATCCTCCACGAGCTGCTCCTCTTCGGCCTGCGAGGCGCCCGCGGCGGGGTGGTTGCGGTGGAGGATCGACTTGCCTTCCCAATTTCCCTCGACCGTCACGTCATAGACGCGCTCGAGCAAGGGCGCCCGATCGCCGAGCAGCGCATCGATTTCGGCCTTGTCCCAGACATAGAACTTGCCTTCCTCGCCTTCGCTGTCGGCATCGAGCGAGGAGGCGAAGCCGCCATCCTCCGCCAGCATTTCCCGGAAGACCCAGTCGACGGTCTCGGCGATACGCTGCCGATAGAGCGGCAGGCCCGTCGCCTGCCAGGCGAGCGTAAGGAGCCCGATAAGCTGGGCGTTGTCGTAGAGCATCTTCTCGAAATGCGGCACCAACCAAGCCGCATCGGTGGAGTAGCGGGCGAAGCCGCCACCGACATGATCATAGATCCCGCCTTGGCAGATATGGTCGAGGGTCGTCACGACGGCGTCGCGGCAGGCCTCGTCACCCGTGCGCAGCCAACCGCGAAGGACGAGCTCGAATACCGGACAGTGCGGAAATTTGGGGGCCTGACCGATGCCGCCCTGGTAGGGATCGAACTCTCGCACCAAGCGGCTCGCGACCGCGTCCAGCAATTCGAGCGGCACAGGTCCGCCGGCGGTGGTTTCCGCGATCCGACAGAGGCCGTCGCGAAGCGCCGCCACATTCTGCGTCACCTTCTCGCCTTCGCGATGATAGGTATCGGCGATAGCGCGCAGCACGTCCGGGAATCCCGGCCGGCCCCAGCGGGAGGTTGGCGGGAAGTAAGTTCCGCCCCAGAAGGGCTCGCCTTCGGATGTCAGGAACATGGTCAAGGGCCAACCGCCCTGCTGACCGGTCAAGGCCAGCGCATTCTGGTAGACGACGTCGATATCCGGCCGCTCCTCGCGGTCTACCTTGATCGAGACGAAGAGCTGGTTCTGCAGCGCCGCGATCTCCGGATCTTCGAAGCTCTCATGGGCCATGACGTGGCACCAGTGGCAGGCGGCGTAGCCGACAGAGAGGAGAACCGGCTTGTTCTCAGCCTTCGCGCGGGCGAAGGCTTCGGGGCTCCACTCCACCCAATCGACAGGATTGGACGCGTGCTGGAGCAGGTAAGGACTGCTCGCCTGAGCGAGACGGTTCCCGGCGGGCGTGGGTTCGCTCATGCGATCCTTTAAAGGATGAGGTCCGGGCGCGGCGCGCCCGCGTTGCGCGGCGGCCATCCATTGGCTAGTGTCGCTGCGCGCCGCAATTTTAGGGCAACCCCCAGCCGAGATGAAGGTTCACGTCGACATCGACTGTACGCCCGAGGAGGCGCGCGCCTTTTTCGGCCTGCCGGATGTGGGCCCGATGCAGGCCACGCTGATGAAGGAGGTCGAGGACCGGACGCTCGCCGCCATGAGGGCCGTCGATCCCGACACACTGCTCAAGACCTGGCTGCCCGCCTCGCTGCAGGGGCTGGAGCAGCTGCAGAAGATGTTCTGGAGTGCCGTCGCCGAGTCGACCCCTTCGAAGGGCACTGATAAGGACAAGCGTTGAATCTGAAGGAGAATCCGAGTGACTGACCGCAGGCGGCCGAGCGATCCCGCGCCCTATTACGAGGCCCATGTCTTCTGCTGCACGAACGATCGCGGCGAGGGCGCCAAGCGCCCGTCCTGTGCCCGCCGCGGCTCGGAAAAGCTGCGCGATTATATGAAAGCGCAGGCGCGCGCCGCCGGCCTCGCCGATGTCCGTGTGAATGCCTCGGGCTGCCTCGACCGCTGCGAGCTCGGCTGCACGATGGTGATCTATCCCGAGGGCGTCTGGTATCATTATGACACCCGCGCCGACCTGGACGAGATCATCCAAACCCATCTGATCAAGGGGGGGCGCGTCGAGCGCCTCATCATGACCCCCGATCAGAAGGACGAGCTGCGGCCCGAGCAGCGGATGGCCTCGGCCGCCGAATGAGGCGTTTCGACACGATGTGACCGACACCGTTTTCGCGCTCGCGAGCGCGCCGGGTCGCGCGGCAATCGCGGTTTGGCGGCTTTCCGGCCCCGCTACGGCGGATGCGGTTCGTGCGCTGACCGGGCGGGGACTGCCGCGCCCTCGGCATGCCTCCCTCAGGACAATCAGAAATCCCGAAACCGGCGAGCCGCTCGATCGGGCAATGGTTCTATGGCTTCCGGGACCCGCGAGCTTCACCGGCGAGGATTCGGCAGAAATTCAGACCCATGGCGGCAAGGCGGTGGCCGACGCGATGATTTCGGCCTTGGGCGCGCTTCCGGGTTTGAGGTTGGCCGAGCCGGGGGAGTTCTCCCGCAGGGCCTTCTTCAACGGCAAGCTCGATCTGACCGCTGCGGAGGCGATCGCGGATCTCGCCATGGCCGAGACGGAGGCTCAGCGCCGCCAGGCGCTCCGCCAGGCCGAAGGCGGGCTGAGGGATGTTTATGAGGGCTGGCGCGAGCGATTGATCCGGCTGCGGGCCCATCTGGAGGCGGCGATCGAGTTTCCGGATGAAGATGTCGGCGATCCGCTGGCGGGCTTGTCTTCAGAAATCGCGGCTCTTCGCGAGGAGATCGCCCGCTACCTCGCCGACGGCCGCCGCGGGGAGCGACTCCGCGAAGGCGTTACGATAGCGGTCGTCGGCGCCCCGAATGCTGGAAAGTCGAGCCTGGTCAACCTGTTGGCTCGACGGGACGTGGCAATCGTCTCGTCCGAGGCCGGCACGACCCGCGACGTGATCGAGGCGCATCTCGATCTCGGCGGCTATCCGGTCATTCTGGTGGATACCGCCGGTCTTCGGCTGGCCGAAGGTGCCGTCGAGGCCGAAGGCATTGCCCGCGCTCGCGCTCGCGCCGAGGCTGCGGATCTGGTGTTGGCGCTCTTCGACGCCACGTGCCCGCCGGATCCGACGACGCGCGCCATGCTGGACGGCCGGGCGATCCGGGTTCGCAGCAAGTCCGATCTGGCAAGCCCGCAGGACGGTTTCGAGGCTCTGCCTCTATCGGCGAAGACGGGCTTCGGGATTGATCAGCTGATTGAAGCGCTGACCGCGCGGGTGAGCGCATTGCTGGCGGACGCCGGCGCGCCTCCGCCGACCCGTGCTCGGCACCGCGACGCCCTGGCTCGGTGCGTCGCCGCTCTCACCGCGGCGGGCACCATGCCGGAGCCGGAGCTTGCCGCGGAGGATCTCCGCCATGCCGCCGACGCTTTGGGCCGCATCACGGGCCGGATCGATATCGAGGAGATGCTGGACTCGGTGTTCCGGGACTTTTGCATCGGGAAGTGAGCGGGGCATAGAACCCCAATATATTGGGGCGTGGCTGCTTGCGTCGCACGGTATCTTGTTTCACGTGAAACAGATTCGGGGTGCCCGGTTTTTCAGCGGGCCTTCGGGCAGGAGATCGCGGCGCACTCTTCTTCCGCGGCGTCGAGCCCCTCGATATTGCAGCGGCGGGACAGGGTGCGGTCGACCATCGACATGAAGCTGCGGACCGTTGTCACCTGTTCCGGCGTCGGCTTGCCGTCGGGAAAGTCGACGGTGTGGCGGAAATAGATGCTGTCGCCGAGGAAGCCGGGAGCAAAGCTCAGCGTGCCGCCGAAGCCCGGTGCGACATAGACGAATTTGTCGGTCTTGATCTCGTCGGGCGAGGCCACATAGGGCTCCGACGGGGCCGGCCGCGTGACGCTCGCGACCCCTGGAATGCCGAGAGTCGCCGAGGCGATGCAGTCCATATCGACGGTTTGTCGGAGCTCTACGGTGCGGGAGATGCTCGGGGCGACTTCCGCCCGGGTGGACATGGCCGCGAGCGCGGCGAAACCGGCTACGAGAACACTGACAGTGCGCACGGCATCCCTCCCGCGAACAACGGCCGGGCGGCGGAATGTCGTCCAGTCCTGGTCCCGTACCATGATTGTTGCTCGTCGACGGCAACGCGCCGCTTATCGCGAAGTTCCTTGAATTTCAAGGAAAATGCGAAATCGGTATCCACGGGATACGGTTCCCGAGGCGGGCACAGGAGAACGCTTTGACGCGGACAGGCCGCCTCCGTACATTCCGGGCCCGATGGAAGCACTCTTTGCGAATCGCTGGGACGTCATCGTCGTGGGCGGCGGCCATGCGGGGACCGAGGCGGCCGCCGCGGCGGCGCGCATGGGCGCGAGAACCGCCCTCGTGACCCATAAGAGGGACACGGTGGGCGTTATGTCCTGCAATCCCGCGATCGGGGGGCTGGGCAAGGGACATCTGGTTCGCGAAATCGACGCGCTCGACGGCGTTATGGCGCGCGCCGCGGACCTGGGCGGCATCCAATTCCGGGTTCTCAATCGCTCAAAGGGGCCGGCTGTGCGCGGCCCCAGGGCGCAAGCCGACCGCAAGCTCTACAGGCAGGCTGTGCAGGCGCTTCTGGCGGACCAGCCGAATCTCGACATCGTCGAGGGCGCTGTCGGTGATCTGGTCCTCGACGACGCCGGGCGCGCGGCGGGCGTGGTGCTTGCCGATGGACGTTCGCTCCAGGCGGGGGCGGTGATCCTGACCACCGGCACTTTCCTCAACGGCTTGATTCACATGGGGGAAATCAAAATCCCGGCGGGCCGTATAGGAGAAGCTCCGGCGATCGGCCTGTCCGATCGTCTCCTTCAGGCGGGTTTTGCGCTCGGAAGGCTGAAGACCGGCACGCCGCCGAGGCTCGACGGCCGCACCATCGACTGGGAGGGACTCGAGATTCAGCCGGGCGACGATCCGCCGGAGCCTTTCTCCGCGATGACCGGCCGGATCGAGACGCCGCAGATCTGCTGCCACATCACTTGGACGAGCGCGGCTGGACATGAGCTGATTCGCGCGAATCTTCATCGAGCGCCGATGTATTCGGGGCAGATCTCGTCGACCGGGCCACGCTACTGCCCGTCGATCGAAGACAAGGTGGTGCGTTTCGCCGACAAGGCTCAGCACCAGATTTTCCTGGAACCGGAAGGTCTGGATGATCCAACCATTTACCCTAATGGAATTTCGACGTCGCTGCCCGAGGAAATCCAGCGGGCGCTGCTGAAAACCATTCCGGGGCTCGAGCGGGCGGAGATGTTCCGGCCCGGCTACGCCATCGAATATGATTTTGTGGACCCGCGGGAACTCGAACCCACGCTCGAGACGCGGCGCATCCCACGACTCTTCTTCGCGGGCCAGATCAACGGGACGACCGGCTATGAGGAAGCCGCAGGGCAGGGCATCCTGGCCGGCATCAATGCGGCCCGCGTCGCGTCGGGCGGGGAGTGCGCGGTTCTTGGCCGCGACTCCTCATATATAGGGGTCATGGTGGACGATCTGGTGACGCGCGGCGCGCCGGAACCCTATCGGATGTTCACCTCTCGGGCCGAGTACCGCTTGACCCTTCGCGCGGACAATGCGGATCAACGGCTGACGGGGCGCGGTATCGCGCTGGGCGTCGTCGGCTCGCGACGGGCGAAGGCGTTCGAGGCCAAGATGAGCGCGCTGACAGCGGCGCGAGCCTTGGTGGCCGATCTTGGCGCGACGCCGTCCGAGCTCGCGCGGCGGGGGTTGCGTGTGAATGCCGATGGCGTCCGGCGCAGCGCTGGCGATCTCCTTCGGTATCCGGAGGTCGATCTGGCGCGTCTGGCGCAGATCTGGCCTGAGCTGGGGGCATTGCCTCGTCAGATCGCGGAACAGATTGAAATCGATGCCAAATATGCAGGTTATCTTTATCGACAGGAGGCGGATATCCGTGCCTTTCGGCGAGATGAGTCGCTCGATTTGCTGCCGGATATCGACTACGCGGCGATCGGCGGTCTGTCGACGGAGGTTCGCCAGGCGCTGACGCGGGCTCGTCCTCAGACACTCGGCGCCGCGTCCCGGATTCCGGGAGTCACGCCGGCGGCCCTGGCCGCCCTGCTTCGATACGTCAAGCGTCGCGAGCCGCGGCCGGCCGACCGTGCCGCTCACGCCGGCTGAGCACCGCGCCGCCTTCCTCGCCGCGTTTCCCGTTTCACGTGAAACGGAGTCGCAGCTGGAGCAATATGAGGCGCTGCTCCGGGAATGGAATCAGCGCCTTAGCCTTGTGGCGGACTCGACGCTGGACATGATCTGGAGCCGCCATTTCCTCGATTCCGCCCAGCTCGTTCGGCTCATTCCGGAGCCCGCGAGACCCGTCATCGACATGGGAACCGGGGCTGGCTTCCCGGGGGTGATTCTTGCCATTATGGGGCTGCCCCACCTCCATCTCGTCGAGCACAATATGCGCAAGGTCGGCTTCCTGCGGACGGTCATCGCGGCCCTCGGGCTCGAGGTCACCCTCCACGCGATGAAAATCGAAAGCGTGAAGCCCTTCGCGGCGGGCGCGGTGACGGCTCGGGCCTTTCGACCGCTCGTGGAGCTGGTGGGGCTCGGGCGCCGATTCCTTCGCGACGAGACGGCGGTCGCAATCTTTCCAAAGGGCCGTCGCGCCGAGGAAGAGCTGACCGAGGCTCGGCGGCGCTGGCGGGCCAAGGTCGAGCGCTTTCCCAGCCTGACGGACCCGGAATCGACCATTTTCCGGCTTTCGGGCATCGTCGAGGCACGGGCATGAATTCCTACCGGACGATCGCGCTGGCCAACCAAAAGGGCGGGGTCGGCAAGACGACGACGGCAATCAATCTGGGCACCGGCCTGGCCGCCATGGGTCGACGGGTCCTGATCGTCGACCTCGACCCGCAGGGCAATGCCTCGACGGGCCTCGGCATCGAGCGGGCGCGGCGGGCGAGGGGGACCTATGAGGTTCTTCTCGAGGGGTTGCCGGCGATGGACGCCGTGGTCGAGACATCGATTCCGCGGCTCTCGATCCTGCCGTCCTCGGTCAATCTGGCCGGTGCCGAGATCGAGCTCGTGACCATGGAGCGGCGGGAATTTCGCCTCGCCGATGCGCTGTCCCAGGTCATGGACAAGTTCGATCAGGTCTTGATCGATTGTCCGCCGTCGCTCAACATGTTGACTCTCAACGCTCTTGTGGCTGCTGACGCGCTTTTGGTGCCGCTTCAGACCGAGTTCTACGCCCTCGAAGGGCTGAGCTATCTCGTCCAGACAGTCGAGCGAATCAAGCGAAGCTTCAATCCGAGGCTCGAACTGGCAGGCATTATTCTCACCATGTTCGACCGGCGGAACACATTATCGGAAGCGGTTGCAAGCGACGTTCGGGCGCATTTCGCCGGCCGGGTCTTCGAGACGGTGGTCCCCCGGAACGTCCGCGTATCGGAAGCCCCCTCGCATGGGCTGCCGGTCCTGGTTTACGATCATCGCTGCGTCGGCGCGCAGGCATATATCCAGCTCGCCGCGGAGTTCCTGAAGAAATTTGGCGGGGTGGCGGCGCGTGGCTGAGACGAACCGAAAGAAAGGACTTGGGCGCGGGCTTTCGCATCTCTTCGGCGAGGCCGAAGCGGCCTATCGGACGACCGAAACGCCGGAAGCGTCCATCGCTCCGGCCAACGTGTTGCCCATCGAGTTTTTGCGGCCCGGCCGATTTCAGCCGCGGCGACATTTCGACGAGGCCGCGCTGGACGAGCTTGCGGGCTCGATCCGCGTCCACGGCCTCTTGCAGCCGATCCTCGTGCGGCCGATCGAGGGCGAGAAAGATGCTTACGAAATTGTCGCGGGAGAGCGACGCTGGCGCGCGGCCCAGCGGGCCGAGAGACATGAAGTTCCTGTCATTATCCAGGCTCTGTCCGACAGTCAGGCACTGGAAATCGCCCTTATCGAGAACCTCCATCGGCGGGATCTGACCGCGCTCGAGGAGGCGGAGGGCTATGAGCGCCTGATTGACGAGTTCAAGCACTCCCACGACGAGCTCGGGAAGCTGGTCGGCAAGAGCCGCAGCCATGTCGCCAACATGCTGCGGCTGCTGGCGCTGCCGAATCAGGTCAAGACGATGCTGCAATCGGGCGAGCTCACCGCGGGCCACGCCCGCGCGCTGTTGACCGCGCCCGACCCGGAGGCGCTTGCGAAGAGCGTCGTCCTGCGCGGCCTATCCGTGCGGGCGACCGAGCGGCTGGCGAATCTCGCCAAGGCGGCGCCGCAGAAGCCGAGCGGCAGGACGGCACCCTCCGGCGGAAAAAAGAACGCCGATCTGATGGCGCTCGAGCGCGATCTGTCCGAACGCCTCGGACTCGTCGTGTTGATCGAAAGCCGCGGCGCGGGCGGGTCGCTCAACATCGCCTATAAGACGCTCGATCAACTGGATGATGTTATCGAGAGGCTGAGCCGAAGTCAGTAGAGAAACCATCCAAATAGAGGCTAAGACGTGGCCGAGTATAGACTCTATGGCGTGGGAGAATCCGGCAACGCTTACAAGGCGGCGCTGATGCTGAATTTATGCGGTCTCGATTGGGAATGCCGCTTCGTCGACTATTTCCATGACGAGACGCGCATGAGCGCGTATCGCGAGACCGTCAATGAAATGGGCGAGGTCCCAGTTCTCGAACATGCAGGCCGGCTCCTATCGCAGAGCGGGGCGATTCTGAAATACCTCGCCGACCGGACCGGGAAATTCGCGGGCCGGGACGAGGCTGAGCAGCTCGAGATCTGGCGCTGGATCCTGTTCGACAATCACAAATTCACCAGCTATTTCGCGACTTTGCGTTTCCTGGTCGGCATTCAGAAGGTCGGCGAAACCCCGGTGACGGAATTCCTCCGCGCGCGGGCGCTCGGCGCCTTCGGTATCGTCGAGAAGCATCTCGGCAAGCAGGACTTCATGGTCGCCAATCGCCCGACCATCGCCGACATATCGATGGTGGGCTATCTCTTCCATCCGGAAGAGACCGGAATCGATCGCGCCCAGTTCCCCAACATCAACGCCTGGACGGCCCGGATCGGCTCGCTTCCCGGCTGGGCCGGGCCTTACGAGCTTATGCCGCGCGGATTCGCGCGATAGAGATCAGCGGATCGCGCGTCTCGTACGCTTCACCGGAGCCCAGCCGGGGCCGTTCCCGGCTTTCTTGATTCCCGCCGATGACGATGATTCGGGACGGCCGTAAAGCCAGCCCTGGCCGTAGCCGATCCCGAGATCGATCGACGCCATCGCCTCGGCTTCGGTTTCGATCATCTCGGCGATCGTGCCGCAGCCGAGCTCGCCGCAAAGCTTGGCGATCGAGCTCACCAATGCATGCTCTCGTCGATTCTTTATCGCAGCCTTGAGAAAAGGGCCGTCGATCTTCACGAAGTCGACGTCGAAATGGCGCAAATAATTGTAGGCGGTCGAGCCGGCGCCGAAATCGTCCAGACAGACCTTGTGGCCGCGAGCGCGCAGCCAGTCCAGGAACTGCACAGCGTCGGTCACCTTCTGGACATTGGCGGACTCCGTCAGCTCGAAAATGAGCCGCGGCGTCACGGCCGGCTTGGTTTCGAGGAAGCTTTTGAGCGAATCGCGAAACTGAGCGTTCTGGATCGACCGGCCGGAGATATTGACCGCGAGCGCGACATCGGGCGCCAGCTCCAGTTCGGCCACTGCCTTGCGGCAGACCGACAGGTCGAGCTCCTCGATCAGGCCGACTTCCTCGCTGAAAGAGATCGCCTCATGCGCGCTTTGGCCGTCCGGGAAGCGGGACAGAACCTCGTAATGATGCACATGACGAGTCGCGAGCGACACGATCGGTTGAAATACGAGCTGCAATTCCTCTTTATCGATCAATTTGTTGAGACTGCTGTAGCGCGCGACGGCGCGCTCCATCGCGGCCCCTAGGCCGTCAGCGAGCGTGGTCAGGGTGAATTCCGCGCCGTTGGTCTCGGAGAAATTCTTGACCACATAGGCGAGCGCCCGTGCTGCCTCGGCTTCCGAGAGCTCGCCCAGATCGAGATCGATCTTGGCGACGCTGGTGCTGATCGCATCGGGCGGCAGCCCCGATTCGGCCGCCAGCTTGCCGACTGCGCTCGGCAGGTGATCGATGCTTTGCGCGCGGCCCCGCAGAAGGCCGAACTCCTCCTCGCCGAGCCGTCCGGCTGAATCGCCCCCCAGCGACGCCGCGCGGATAACGGCGCCAATTTCCTGCATGAGAAGCCTGGAGCGCTCGCGCGGCAGCCCGCGGCTGGCGCTGCCGAGACCGTGCAGGCGCACCAATGCGAGCTCGCGCGGACCGTTGCCGCCCGCTTGCGTGGCGGAACTCTGGGCGATCTTCAGCAGATCATCCTTTGCCAGCAGGCCGGTTTCGTCATCTCGCGCCTGAGATGTCGCTTCGCTCGTCGGCAGCAACGTCATGGTGACGAAGATGCAGTCGGGCACGCTCGGCACCTGGCAGGCGCCCATCAGCACGCGTGATTCGATCCCGTTCCTGCCCGCCAGGCGAAGCGGGACGGGGTCGAGGCGGCCCATGATCGTCAGGCAGTCCAGCACGCGATCGAGAAAGCCGCGATCGGCTTCGGTGGCCAAGCTGCGGATGTCGCCGTTCAGAATCTCGGCCGGCTGCCGGCCGCAAAGCGCCTGGCAGGCGCCCGAGACCATGCGAATCCGACGGTCATTGCCGATTTCGAGCAACAGGTCGCCGGCCGCGAAGGCCAGCGCCACATATCGATCACGCTCTGCTTTGAGCTTGGCGATGGCGGCTTCGGTCGCCAGCCTTTCGTGACCGGCTTGGCGGGGCGAAGGGCGTGGACGGTCGGACGGGCTCGGAGATCCTCCGACGATAGGCGCATTCATAGTGAAGAAGCCTTCCGCAGTACGCGCGCTCAATTTCGTCGGAATATCGCAATTATCCGTTAATCGCGCTTAAGTCGAACAGGGTCGGGCTTTACTCGCGCGGGTCGCTGGGATAAACGGGCCGCATGCGATGGAAGACCGAAAAGCGCACGGCTCTCAAGACGCGGCCCTTCACGGGGGCGTTCGAGGTGTTCGCATGCTGATTTCGGTCGGATAGAACCCTGGAAGGCCCCGCCACGGACGGGGCCTTTTGTTTGGGGCCCGTCTCCGGCGGTCGATGGAGACGATGATGAGCAAGACCAGCCTGTCCCGCCCGGTGGTGGCGATCGTGGGCGCGACCGGCGCCGTCGGCGTCGAGTTTCTGCGTTGTCTGGAAGCCCGGAAGTTTCCGGTCGGTCGTCTGCGGCTCCTGGCCTCGGCCCGGTCGGCCGGCAAGACGATGCGCTTCGCCGATGCCGACCTCACGATCGAGGAGCTGACGGAAGCAAGCTTCGCCGGGGTGGATATCGCCCTGTTCTCAGCCGGAGGCTCGATCTCCAAGCGCTATGGGCCGATCGCGGTCAAGGCGGGTGCGGTCGTGGTCGATAATTCATCGGCCTTCCGAATGGATCCGGAGGTCCCGCTCGTCATCCCGGAGATCAATCCCGGCGCGATCGCGTCTCACAAGGGAATCATCGCGAACCCGAATTGCTCGACCATCATCGCCATCACGCCGCTCTGGCCGATCCACCGACGCAACCCGATCCGCCGCCTGATCGCCGCCACCTATCAGGCGGCATCCGGCGCCGGCGCCGCGGCGATGGAGGAGCTTCGTGAATCCACCCGCGCGCATCTCGAGGGACGCGACTTCGCCCCTACCGTCCTGCCGCACCCCTATGCCTTCAACCTCTTCAGCCACAACGCGAAGGTCGATCCGGCGACCGGCTATAATGAGGAAGAGACGAAGATGATGAAGGAGACGCGCAAGATTTTCGCCGACGATTCGATCCGCGTCACCGCGACCTGCGTCCGGGTTCCGGTGTTGCGCGCCCATTCAGAGGCGCTCGATTTCGAATGCGAGCGGCCGATCACGCCGGCCGAGGTGCGCAGCATCCTGTCCGATGCGCCGGGCGTGCAGATCGTCGACGACATCGATCGCAACTACTTCCCGATGCCCAAGGACGCCTCCGGCCAGGACGACATTCTGGTCGGCCGAATCCGGCAGGATATGAGCGACCCGTCGGGCCGCTCGATCGCGATGTTCGTTGCTGGTGATCAGCTCCTAAAGGGAGCCGCGCTCAACGCGGTCCAGATCGCCGAGCACCTGGTTCGATGAGGCTGCCGCAGCGATCAGCGATCGTCGCGGAAGCGCTCGCCGAACCCGCCATGGCCGAAATGGTGGCTGAAATGCGGCGTTAGAAACTCGTTCGCCAGCCGCTTCTGCTCATCCGAAAAGGATGCGTAGAGCGGCTGGGCGACGGCGATCAGGTCCGACAGGTTCGCGGCCGCCGTCGACAGCATCTTCTGCCGCTGCTCCATCCTGTCGATCATGGTGAGGTTGGCGTCCTTGTAGGCCCGCAGCGCCGTCACCATCGCATCCTTTTCCTTGGCTTGCTTGCGCATCACGTCGGCGAAGGCGTTCCACGGCTTGGATTGCGCATCGGTGATCTTGAGCGCCGTCTTGAGAAAGGCCAAGCGCGGCTCGACGAGCTCGCTGGGCAGGAGATGATGTCGCTCCGCCTGTCCGTCATCCGCGCCGCCGCCTTTTGCGTCGAATGCAAAGGCCTGTCCATCCATTACCAGCGGCAGGACGACGAGCGAACCGCCGAGCGCGGTCGCGAAGGAAAGCGCAGCTATGATTTTTGCCGGCGCAAGCTTGAACATGATCGCTCCGATCGAGGTCATTCGGGCTCAGCATCGCCCGACTTCTCGCACGTGGAGCGGCGGCCAATCCTGCGCCGAGGCGCGCCCTATTGAACCGGCAGGGCGCGTCGCTCCTGAACGGCGCTGACGGCGGCCTCGATGCGCCCGATCAGGCGGGGCAGCACGATCTCGACCGTCGTCCCTTTGCCCTCGGTGCTGGTGATGACGAGCTCGCCGCCATGCAGCTCGCAAAGCTTTTTCGCGATCGACAGGCCCAGACCTGTCCCATCATGCTTGCGCGACAGGGAGCTTTCGACCTGGACGAAAGGCTGCGCGATCCGCGCCAGATCGGCCTGGGAAATACCGCAACCCGTGTCGGCGACGGTGATGCCGATGCCGTTTTCGGTAATGCTCGTGAAAGCGCTCACCGAGCCGCCGGTCGGCGTGAATTTGATCGCGTTCGACAGCACGTTCAGCATGACCTGCTTGAGCTTCACATAATCGCCGTCGACCTCCAGCTGCTCCGAGGGGCGGATGAGCTTGAGATCGACGCCGGCCGTCGTGGCCAGGCCGCTCACGAGCGCGACCGAGGTGACCAGAAGCTCATCCACATCGACCGCCCCGAGATCGAGGGTCACCATGCCGGCCTCGATCTTGGACAGGTCGAGAATCGTATTGATGAGGGTGAGCAGATGCCGACCGCTGGCGCTGATGTCGTGGAGATACTCGCTGTAGCCTTGCTGCCAGCCATCCCGCTCGACGCCTTGCTCGATCAGCTCGGAGAAGCCGATAATGGCGTTGAGCGGCGTGCGGAGCTCATGGCTCATATTGGCAAGGAACTGTCCCTTCGCGCGGCTCGCAGCCTCAGCCTCCTCCTTCATCTGCAACAGCTCGGCCTCGGCGCGCCTGCGGTCCGATACGTCGCGTGAAATGATCACCCAGCGATGAGATCCGTCGTCCAGCTTTTGTGCCGGATAGACGCGCGCCTCGATCCAGATCGAAAGACCTAGGCGATTGCGGGCGCGGAACTCGATCGGCTGGCCGTCACCCTTCTGAAGCGCTGCGGCAAGAGCGCGGGCGCTCGCGCGGCTGGCCTCGTCGGTCTGAAGGATCTCGGCATCCTTGCCGATCAGCGTCTCTAAGCTGCCGCCGAACAGCTCGATGAACTGAGGATTGACATAGATGATCTTGGTCTTTCCGGTCGGCGCGGGCTCGGTTTCCATGACGATGATCGAATCCGACGACCGGACGACGACGTTTCGCAGCAGCTCGAGCTGGTCCTCCGCCCGCTTTTCGCGGGTGACGTCGCGGATCACGCCGCTGAAGATGACCGTTCCGTCGGGCTCGCGCCGCGGGATCAGCGATTCGCGGAACCATTTGAGCTTGTCTTGGCCGTCGCGCGCGCGAAAATCGAAGCGGATGCTGGCGAGCGTTCGCGCGCTCTGTTCGAACATCGCGCCCATGCGCGCCGTCTCTTCGGGCGTCACCGCCATGCGCGCATGGATGGCCATCGGGTCGGCGCCGATGAATTCCGGCGGCAGGTTCATCACCCGGCACAGCTCTTCCGTCGCTCGCGGAAAGACGTAGTTGCCATTGGGCTCCCGGCGGACCTCGGTAACGGCGCCGACGCTCTCCGCGTCGAAATTTTGCGCATGGGCGAGCTGCTCCTGGGCTTCGAGTTCTTCGGTAATGTCCCGCGCGCTTCTTTGGACGCCTCCATTTCGGGTCGGACGCTCTTGCACCCGGATCGTGCGCCCGTCGGAGGTCCTGTATTCGTGCGACCGGTCGCTTCCGAGGCCGGAAATCCGCTCCTCGATATGGCTGGCGAAGTCGATCGACCCGAAATTCGCCTTGATGAAGGGCTCGATCTGCGGGCCGGCGCAGAGGCGGCGCACAATATCGGCATAGGACGACCCGCGCCGAATGAGATCGCGCGCGGCCGCCCATTCGATCTCGAGCCCGGAATCCCAGTCGACGAGCTTTCCGTCGCTGTCGATCAGCGCGAAGCTCTGACGGAACTCCCGCGGGGGAGAAGACCCATCCGACATCCGAACAAAGAACCCATTCGGTTGAAAAAACTCGCGACTCTTAGCTTGCGTTGCAGAAATGCAGAAAGGGTAAACGGCCGTGATAATGCTCCCGGATGAGGAGGGTTCGCCGGGCGCTGGACGTCGTGCTAGATTGCCCTAGATCAAGCTTGCGCCGGCTCCTGGCGTCCTCCGACGATCCGGGCTCACGGCCGCCATCGGGAGATTCGCGGATGATCGTTCTAACGGTGAACGGGAAGCGGCATGAGCTGGATGTCGAGCCCGAAACCCCCTTGCTCTGGGCGCTGCGGGACGAGATCGGCCTCACCGGCACGAAATATGGCTGCGGCATCGCTCAGTGCGGCGCCTGCACGGTTCATTTGAACGGCGATGCCGTAAGGTCCTGCCAGGTCGCCGTCAGCGACGCCAACGGTGCGAAAATCACGACGATCGAAGGCCTGTCGGAGGACGGCAGTCATCCGGTGCAGAAGGCATGGATCGCCGAGGATGTGCCGCAGTGCGGGTATTGCCAGTCCGGCCAGATCATGGCCGCGGTAGCTTTGCTCCAAAAGAACCCCAAGCCGACGGACGCGCAGATCGACGAAGAGATCACCAATATCTGCCGCTGCGGGACCTATCCCAGGCTGCGGGCGGCGATCCATCGCGCCGCCGCGCTGACGAACGGCTGATCGAGTCCGAAGGAGGCGACCATGGGCCATATCGAACGAGTCGGCATCGGCCGACGGGCTTTCATCCGGGCTTCGGCAAGCGCGGCCGGCGGACTGGCGATCGGGGTTGCGATTCCGGGCTTCGCGGCGCTGCCGCCGATGGCGCCCGAGCCCTGGGACAAGGCCGCAACCGGCGGCGCCGAGGTCAATGCCTGGATCGTGATCGAGCCTGATGATTCGGTCATCATTCGGGTCGCGAAGTCAGAGATGGGCGAGGGGATCTTGACCGCGCTGCCGATGATCGTTGCCGAAGAGCTCGCCTGCGATTGGAGCAAGGTGCGGGCCGAATATGCCTCCGCCAACCGCAACATCCGCGAGAACGGCGTCTATAAGCTGATGATCACCGGCGGCAGCGCCGCGGTGCGGGGCTCGCGGCCCTATCTACAGCAGGCCGGGGCCAGCGCCCGCGCGCGACTCGTCGCGGCGGCGGCGAAGCGCTGGAGCGTCGCGGCCCAAGATTGCCAGGCCGGCGACGGCAAGGTCACGCATTCAGCCAGCGGGCGCAGTCTCGGTTACGGGGCGCTCGCTGCGGACGCGGCAAAGGTAAAGCTCGACGCCGAGCCGGCCATCAAGACGCCCGATCAGTACACGCTGATGGGCAAGCCGATGGCGCGCCTCGATACGCCGGTCAAAGTCACCGGCAAGGCGGTATTCGGGATCGATGTGCGACTGCCGGGAATGCTCTACGCCGCAGTTGTCGCTTGCCCGGTGCCGGGCGGATCTCTCAAGAAATATGACGAGAAAGCCGTGCTGGGTCGCCGCGGCGTCAAGGCGGTGGTGCCGGTCCCGCATGGAGTCGCGGTGGTCGCCGATCGCTTCTGGCGGGCCAAGGAGGCTGTGGCCGCGCTGCCGGTCGAATGGGATTACGGCGCCGGCGCGGGCACCGACAGCGCCCAGTTCCGCAAGGATTACCTGACCGCCCTCGACGGCCCGGCGCTGGTCGCCAAGACCGTCGGCGACACGGCGACCGCGATGAGCGGCGGCAAGCCGATCGAGGCGGTCTATGAGGTGCCGCACGTCGCGCACGCCACCATGGAGCCGCTCAACTGCACCGCCCATGTCCAGCCGGAGAAGGTCGAACTCTGGATGGGCACGCAGGCGGCGGACATGACCGCCCGGATGGCTGCCAAGGCGGCCGGCGTCGCGCCGGAAAATGTCTATGTCCACAATTGCTTCCTCGGCGGCGGGTTCGGCCGTCGCGCGGTCAATGACGAGATGCTCCAGGCGATCGCGGCCTCCAAGGCGGTCGGCAAACCGGTCAAGCTGATCTGGACGCGCGAGGAGGACATGCGGCACGACCGATACCGGCCGCAGGCGGCGATCCGCTTCAAGGCGGCGCTGGGCCCGGACGGCATGCCCGTTGCCTGGGAGGCGCGGACGGCCGTCGGCTCGATCCTGAAGTCCCTGGGCGACGCCTTCCCGATTCCGATGGGCTCCAACCCGATCGAGCCCATGGCCGTCGAAGGGCTGGCGAACATGCCTTATGCGGTTCCCAACCTGAAGGTCGATTGCGTGATCAAGAACACGCATATCCCGGTGATGTTCTGGCGCTCGGTCGGCAGCTCGCAGAACGCCTTCGCGGTGGAGAGCTATATCGACGAGCTCGCCCACGCTGCCGGCCAGGATCCCTATCAGTATCGGCGCAAGCTGCTGGCCGGAAAGGCTGATTTCCTGGGCGTCCTGGACAAGCTGGCGGAGAAGTCGGGCTGGGGCGAGACGCTGCCGCTCGGCAAGGGCCGCGGCATCGCCATACACGAATCCTTCGGCACGATCGTCGGTCAGGTGGTGGACGTGGCGGTCGATCCCAAGGGCGCGGTCAAGGTCGAACGGGTGGTCGTGGTCGTCGATTGCGGCCATGTGGTCAATCCGAGGACCGTCGAGATGCAGATGGAGAGCGGCGTCATTTATGGTCTGACGGCCGCGCTCTACGACGAGATCACGGTCAAGGACGGGCAGGTCGAGCAGAGCAATTTCGACAATTATCCAATGGTCCGCATGGCGGATTCGCCGAAGATCGAAACCTATTTCGCGCTGTCGGGCGGTGAGAAATGGGGCGGAATCGGCGAACCCGGCACGCCGCCGATTGCGCCTGCGCTCTGCAACGCGATCTTTGCCGCGACCGGTAAGCGGATCCGCCAATTGCCGATCAAAAACACGGATCTGTCGAGCCGCAGCTGAGCGCCCGAACGCGATGGCTACCGACGTCTCGGCGCGACGCACCATCTATGTGATTGCCGACGACGATTCCCTGATCCATGCGCTCGCGCAGCACCGTCAGCCGGCGGCCGGGTGGCGCTTCGCCGCCCTGTCGGGGCCGCCGGAGCCGGATTCACTCGTCATCCTCGATCTCGATGACGAGGCGCGGCGGAGCGAGGCCGCCGCGCGGCTGCGGGCCGACGGTCACGCCGGGCCGCTCCTGATTTTGGGAACGATCCAGGCGCCCCTGGACGAAGAGGACGAGCCGATCAGCCGCCCCACGCGGCTTGGTCTGCTCCTCGCGCGCGTCGACGCGCATGCTTCCGAGCCGGAATGGGCCCGCAGCCGGCGCCTCGGCCCGTACGAGTTCGCGCCCGCCGACCGCGAGCTGCGTCTCGAATCCGACTCCATCCGGCTGACGGAGCTCGAATGCAAACTCCTGGCGTGCCTCGCCGAGGGCGAGGGCTCCGTCATCGGACGCGAAGAGCTTTTGGCCCGTGTTTGGGGCTATTCGAGCGGCGTCGCCACGCATACGGTCGAGACTCACATCTGGCGCCTGCGCCAGAAGATCGAGACAGACGATCCGGCGACCCGCTTCCTGGTGACCGAGGCGGGCGGCTATCGCTTGGCTCCCACGCAGCCTGCAGAGTCGCATTAGGATTCCAAGGAGAGCTGGATGCGCTTCATCGTTCGCTTTCTCGCTGTGGTCGGCCTGATCTTCATCTTGCTGATCGCAGGAACGGTGGTTGCGATCTCGCGCCTCCATGTCGCGGGCAGAGCGCCGGAGCCGGTCGCGGACAACTCGGTACTGAGCCTGACCGTGCAGGGTCCCTTCACCGAGGAGTTGCCGATCCAGACCGGATTCGCGTCCCCCTTCACACGGCGCGCGGCCAAGCTCAGGGATGTGATCGCCGCCATCGATCGAGCCGCCAAGGACTCCCGGGTCAAAGGCATGATCATCAAGATCGATGCGTCTCCCGGCCTTGCGCAGGTCCAAGAGCTACGGGGCGCGATCGCGCGGTTCCGCGCGGCCAACAAGTTCGTCTACGCCTATGCCGACGATTTTGGCGAAGGCGCGCCCGGCAATGGCCAGTATGCGCTGGCTTCAGCCGCGGACCAGATCTGGATCCAGCCCTTGGGGGAGCTGACGCTCAGCGGGATCACGCTCGAGCAGCCCTTCTTCAAGGATGCGCTCGCCAAGCTCGACATCGAACCCGAATTCTCAAAGCGGGCTGACTACAAGACCGCGCCCGAGACCTTCACCGAGAAGGGCTTCACGCAGCCGGCGCGGGAGATGATGGAAAGCCTCGCCAACGATCTGACGATGCAGCTCGTCTCCGATATCAGCCAGAGCCGCAAGCTTCAGCCTGACGATGTTCGACAGATCCTGGCGCGCGGGCCGCTCGCCGCGCGCGAGGCCGTCGAGGCCAAGCTGATCGACCATGTCGGCTACGCCGACGAGGCCGTCGCTGCGGCAAGACAGGCCGCGGGCGAGGGGGAGAAGCTGGTGCCCGTCATCGATTACGCGAGCGCGACCGAGCCGCACGGCAAGCCCAATATCGCGCTGGTGTACGAGGTGGGCACGATCGGTCGCGCCGCCGGCCCGATCGACCCCACAAAGGACGAGCACGACATCACACGGGGCGATACGGTCCTGCGCGGATTGGCCAAGGCGGCCGCCGACCCGGCGATCAAGGCGATCGTTCTCAGGGTCGACAGCCCTGGCGGTTCGGTCTCGGGTTCGGAAACGGTCCGCCGGGCAGTCGATAAGGCCAAGGACGCCGGGAAGAAGATCATCGTCTCCATGGGCGCGACGGCGGCCTCGGGCGGCTATTGGATTTCCGTCGATGCCGACAAGATCGTCGCCGATCCCGCAACTCTGACGGGGTCGATCGGCGTGTTCTCGGGGAAGTTCGTGATCGCGAAGGGGTTGGCCGATCTCGGGATCACGACCGACCGCACGTCCGACGGGGGCTTTGCGACCATGGAATCGCCCTTCAGCCCCTTCACGCCGGATCAGCTTCAGAAGCTGAACGCGTCTCTCGACCAGATTTATGACGGCTTCATCGCCAGGGTCGCCGCCGGTCGCAAGCTGCCGCCGGCCGTCGTGGCGCAGTCCGCCGGCGGGCGGGTCTGGACGGGCCAGCAGGCGAAAGAACGGGGACTGGTGGACCAGCTCGGCGGCCTGACGGATGCGGAGCAGGTCGCGCATGATGCGGCCGCCATTCCCGCCGACCAGCCGGTCGTCGTCGCAGTCTATCCCAAGCCGCTCTCGCCTTTCGCCGCGATCCGCGAGCTCCTCACGGATGGCGCCGACCTGGACGAGGAGGGGCGCGCGGCCATCGCCGGCCTCGACGGGCCGGTGGGGGATTTGGCGCGTGCGCTCTTGCCGGTATTCCGCAAGCCGGAGGGCGCCATGGCCCAGATGCCCGATCTCGGGGTCATGCAATAATCTGTTGCGCTCCAGCGCCGTGCCGGGCCCAATGGCGGAAACAAACGCCATTGGGGGGTACACGCCATGTCATTTCTGGCCCGCTGGTCGCCGCAGCTCCTCAGCGTCTTCCGCATCGTCGTCGCGCTCCTCTTCCTGGAGCATGCCACCGCCAAGCTTTTCGGCTTTCCGCAAGTCGCCATGTTTGCCGGTCCGCTGCCGCCGCTCATCCTGGCGGCCGGCATCATCGAGCTGATTGGCGGCGCGCTGCTGCTGGTCGGGCTCTTCTCCCGGATCGCGGCGTTCATCCTGTCGGGCGAGATGGCGGTGGCCTATTTCATGGTCCACGCGCCGCGGGGGTTCTTCCCGCTGGTGAACCAGGGCGAGGGGGCGGTGTTCTATTGCTTCGCCTTCCTCTATCTGGCCGCGGCCGGCGCGGGCCCGATCAGCGTCGACGCGCTGCGCAACAAGGCCTGACGAGAAAGCTCAGCGGGTCAAGGGCTTGTACTTGATCCGGTGTGGTTGATCGGCTTCCGCGCCGAGGCGGCGTTTGCGGTCCGCCTCATAGGCTTCGTAATTGCCCTCGAACCAAACGACCTGGCTGTCGCCCTCGAACGCCAGGATGTGGGTCGCAATGCGGTCGAGGAACCAGCGGTCGTGGCTGATCACCACGGCGCAGCCCGCGAAGTCTTCCAGCGCCGCCTCGAGCGCGCGCAGCGTGTCCACGTCGAGGTCGTTCGTCGGTTCGTCGAGCAGCAGCAGATTGGCGCCGGATTTCAGCATCTTGGCGAGGTGCACCCGGTTGCGCTCGCCGCCCGATAGCGCGCCGACTTTTTTCTGCTGGTCGGAGCCCTTGAAGTTGAACGCCGCGACGTAGGCGCGGCTCGGCATGCTGCGCTTGCCGAGCTCGATCATATCCTTGCCATCTGAGATCTCCTCCCAGACGGTCTTCTTGCCGTCGAGCGAGTCGCGCGACTGGTCGACATAGCCCATCTTCACCGTATCGCCGACCTTGAATTCGCCGGCATCCGGCTTGTCCTGGCCGGTGATCATGCGGAAGAGCGTGGTCTTGCCGGCGCCGTTGGGCCCGATCACGCCCACGATCCCGCCGGGCGGAAGCTTGAATTCGAGATCCTCGATCAGCATGCGGTCGCCGAAGCCCTTTTTCAGATGCTTCGCCTCGACCACCACGTCGCCGAGGCGCGGCGGGACGGGGATGACGATCTGGGCGTCGCCGACCGGGCCGTCGCGCTGTTGGGACAGCAGCGATTCGTAAGCTGAGATGCGAGCCTTGGATTTTGCCTGGCGCGCGCGCGGTGAAGCGCGGATCCAGTCGAGCTCTGCCGCCAGCGTCTTCTGGCGTGCCGACTCCTCGCGAGCCTCTTGCTCCAGCCGCTTCTGCTTCTGCTCGAGCCAGGACGAGTAATTGCCCTCGTAAGGCACGCCCTTGCCACGGTCGAGCTCGAGAATCCAGCCGGTGACGTTGTCGAGGAAATAGCGATCATGGGTTACCAGCACGACCGTTCCCGCATATTCCTTGAGGGTCCGCTCGAGCCAAGCGACGGATTCGGCGTCGAGATGGTTCGTCGGCTCGTCGAGTAGCAGCAGGTCGGGCTTTTCGAGCAACAGGCGGCATAGGGCCACCCGGCGTCGCTCGCCGCCGGAGAGCTTGGTCACATCGGCATCGCCGGGCGGGCAGCGGAGCGCATCCATCGCGATCTCGACCGTGCGGTCGAGGTCCCAGGCATTCGCGGCATCGATCTTCTCCTGAAGCTCGGCCTGCTCCTCGATGAGCTTGGTCATCTCGTCGGGGTCGGTGACTTCGCCGAGCTTCATCGAGACCTCCTCGAACCGGTCGAGAATCGCCTTCGTGCCGGCGAGCGCCTCCATGACATTGCCGGCGACGTCCTTGGTCGGGTCGAGCTCGGGCTCCTGCGACAGATATCCGACCTTGGCGCCCTCCGCCGCCCAGGCCTCGCCTGCGTAGTCCGTGTCCAGCCCTGCCATGATTTTCATCAGGGTCGACTTGCCGGCGCCGTTTGGCCCCAGCACGCCGATTTTGGCGCCTGGAAAGAAGGACAGCCACACCCCTTCCAGGATCTTCTTCCCGCCGGGGAAGACCTTGGACAGGTTCTTCATGACATACACGTACTGGTAGGACGCCAAGGGCGTGCTCCTGCAAGGATTTCGGGCCGATTTGGAGACGGCTCGTTCTATCCCACCGTCCCCTTCGTATGCAAACGGGCCGACGACCCGCGCGGCCCTTGATTTGGGGCCGCCGAGCGAGGATTGTGCGTCGCGCCATCGCCCTAGCCCGGACGGTCATCCATGTGGCCCGACACGCCAGTCGCTCGCCTGTTTCAGGTCGCGGTCCCGATCGTCCTCGCGCCCATGGCCGGCGAGGCGTCGACGCCGGAGCTTGCGGCCGCCGTGTCGAACGGCGGCGGTCTGGGTTCGCTGGGCGCGGCCTATTCCTCGCCCGACGCCATTCGCCGGATGATCCGCGCCACGCGTGGACTGACCGACAAACCGTTTGCCGTCAACCTGTTCGTCACGACGCCCGAGGCACACGATCCGGCCAAGGTGTCGGCGGCGCGCGCGATCCTTGCGCCGTGGCGTGATCGCTATGGCGTGCCCGACGATCCGCCCGCCCTTTCCCTGCCCGACCTCGACGCTCAGCTGACCGTGATCGTCGAAGAGCGGCCGGCGGTCTTCTCCTATGCCTTCGGCGCTCTGTCGCGCGATCGGATTGCAGCTTTGAAGCAGGCTGGAATCATCGTGGTCGGCACGGCGACCACCGTTCCCGAGGCGATCCGCCTGGAGGAGGACGGGGTGGACGCGATCGCTGCCCAGGGCGCGGAGGCCGGCGCGCATCGCGGGAGTTTCCTCGACGCGTTCGAGAACAGCATGGTCGGGACGATGGCGCTTGTCCCCGCCATGGTCGACCGGGTGCGCGTGCCGGTGATCGCGGCCGGCGGCATCATGGATGGGCGCGGCATTGCGGCCGCGCTGATGCTGGGCGCGACCGGGGTTCAGCTCGGCACCGCCTTCCTGGCTTGTCCCGAGTGCGGCGCGTCGGCGGCATGGAAAAAGACGCTCCTCGATCAGCGGGCCGACTCGACCGAGATTACCCGCGCCTTCTCGGGCCGCCCGGCGCGGGGCATCCGCAATCGTTTCATGGCGGAGATCGGTGTCCGCCAGCGCGAGCTGCCGGCCTTTCCGGTGCTCAATTCGCTGACTCGCGGCATTCGAGGGGCCGCCGCCAAGCAAGGCGATCCGGAGGCGCTGTCGCTTTGGGCGGGCCAAGGCGCGCCGCTGGCGCGGCAGCTTCCGGCCGCCGAGCTCCTTCGCACGCTGATCGACGAAACCAGCAAGAGGCTGGATGAGGGATTTCAGGGATGACGAACGGCGTCGCGGTCTTTGATCTCGACCATACGCTGACCCGGCAGGACAGCCTGCCGATGTGGATCGCGGTTCTGGTCGGCTGGCGGCGGACTCTGCGCGCCTACGCGATGGCCGGGTTCGCCTATCGGCCCGGACGCAGCGATCTGCGCGGGCGGGCGAAAGAAGCGATTCTCCGATGGTCGGTCCGCGGCGCCACCGCTGCCGAGGCCCAGGCGGCCGGCCGGCTGCTCGGCACCCGCATTCGTTGGCGGCAGAATCTGGTGGCCGAGCTGCACGCGCACAAAGCAGCCGGCCGTGCGATCGTGATCGCGACCGGCTCGCCCGACATCTACGTGCCGGCGTTGCTGCGCGCCGCGGAGATCAAGGCGGACGCGGTGATCGGAACGCCCGTCGAGCTGGTCGAGGGACGGCTGACGGGCCGGCTCGCCGGTCCGAACTGCGTCCAAGAAGAAAAGGCCAGGCGCGTGGCGGCCTGGATCAAGGATAACGGGCCTTTCAGCGAAAGCTGGGGCTACGGCAACAAGCCGCACGATTATCCGATGCTCGCGATCACCGACCACAAGATGGTCATTTAGAGCCGATCTGGGCCGGGCAGTCGACCACGTCGACGGGCAGGTGCGAGGCGACGGCGAAGTGCTGCAAGCCGTCGGCCAGAGGGGCGGGGAGGCGGTGGAAGGCCTCGCCCTCCGCGACCGGCACCACCGGGTCGACTAGCTCCGCCAGCCGCGCCGCGTTGCGGGAGCTCGACTCGGTCGCCACGAGCTCCTCGGCGGGGACGGCGCCGAGCGCCGGTCCCGCGACCCAGAAGGCGTGTTCCGAAATGGTCGCGAGGCTCGCAGGGGGTGTGCCGGCGGTGATGCTGTCCGGCTCGAACAACGGCAAAGCGCGGAGCATCCGGCGGCGCTCGGCCGAGTCGGGGAGCGCCACCAGCTTGAAGCCGCCGTGGGCCAGCAACTCGGCGATCGGAAGGTCGACCAAATGCCCCACGAAGATTGCAGCTTTCGCGGCACCGCTCTTGAGCGCCTGGATAGCCATGTCGGGCGCCATCCGTTCGACCTTGATCCGGGGCTTGTAAGGCCCGTAGGCCTCCAGCAGCGCCGCCGCGGCGATATCGGAATCGCTGCCGCGCTCGCCGACCGCTATCGTCGCCCCGGCGAGATCCTTTGCGGTCTTTATCGTGGACTCGGCCGGGACAATGAGCTGGAGCGGCTGGCGATACAGGGCCTTCAGCACGCGGATGTCCGTGGCGGGCCGATTTTTCGACGGCGCGCAGCGCGCCTCATAGATTTGCGTCCCCGACAATATTCCGGTCGCGACTTTGCCTTCGGCGATCGCTGCCAGCAGCGGCTCCGCTCGGTCATAGGTCTGGGCCCCGGCAATGATGCCCGGGATGCCGCAGGGCGAGCCGGCGTCGCATTTGGGCAGGCCGGGCGGCCGGGAAAGGATCTGGGCCAGCGCCGAGCTCCATCGGAAGGCGGCGCTGTCGACCGCCCCGCCGCCGATCGAGATGAACACCGGTTGCTCTGCAGGTTCCGCGTCGGCAAGGCCTCCCAGGAGGAGGGCCAACGCCACAGCGCTCGCCGCGTAACCGCCGCTGCCCATCATTGCCAACCATCTCCCGGAATTCGCGTCGATCATACCGAATCCCGGCGCAATTTCCCCCGATTTGTTGTCGAAAGCGTGGCGAAATCGCAGCCCGGACTCTCGCGGTAACTATTACTAAACCGTTAATCGGATATATTCGGACATGCGACTCGGGAGGAGGTCTCTCTCGCGCGATCGGAGCAGCGCCAGTTGATGGGACGAACGGCAGAGGTGGATCGACATTCGGATCGCGGTCCGGCGCCCGATGATCCGCCAACCATCGTCATAATCGATGACCGGCTCACCAACCTGAGCATCCTGAAGCGTTTGGCGCTGACGCTGGAGGGCAAGGTGGCCGTCCAGACCTTCCAGAATCCCAAGGAAGCGCTGGACTATTGCCGGCGTCAGCCGCCCAATCTGATCATCACCGACTATAACATGCCGGAGATGAACGGCGCCGATCTGATCCGCGCCGTACGCGCCTCGCCGCAAGTCGAGAGCACGCCGATCATCGTCGTGTCCGCTTATGAGGACAAGCACCTCCGTTACGAGGCGCTGGCCGCCGGGGCCACGGATTTCCTTCTAAGCCCTGTTGATCATTACGAATTCCGCGCGCGCTCGCGCAACCTGCTCCTCATCAACCGGCAGCAATTGCTGCTCAATGACCGTGCCGCCCAGCTCGAGGTCCAGCTCGCGCGCGACGCCGAGCTCCACCGTGACGCGTTGGAGCGGAGCCACGCCCAGCTGCTTGACCTCATCAATGCCGTGCCGGTGATGATCAGCGCCGAAGATCCCTCCGGTCATACGCTGTTCGCGAATCGCAAGGCGATGGAGTTCCGCGCGCTCGGCGCTCGCCACGCCGATCCCGGCTTCGTGCCGCCGACATTGCCGGCGGACGGATCGATCGCCTACGAGGAAGAGCTGCTCATTCCCGATGAGCCCAACCGCTTCCTGCAGACCACGCGGACCGCGGTTCGCGCGGATCAGGACGAAGAGACGCTCATCGTCACCGTTTCCGTCGACGTCACCGACCGAGTGGTGGCGACTCGGCGCGAGAGCGAGGCCCGCGTGCTTGCCGAGGCGGGCAACCGCGCCAAGAACGACTTCCTCGCCAATATGAGCCACGAGCTGCGCACGCCTTTGAATGCGATCATCGGCTTCGCCGACGTCATGGCCAAAGGCATCTTCGGGCCGCTCGGAAATACCCGCTACACCGATTACAGCCGGGACATCGGGTCCAGCGCCCAGCATCTCCTCGCGATCATCGACGACATTCTTGATCTGGCGAAGATCGAGGAGACCAAGCTCCAGATCGAATACGAATTCTTCGATCTGGCGGCGGTCGTGGACGAGACGCTCGTCCTCATGACGCCTGAGGCCGCGCGCGCCGGTGTCACCTTGAGCGCGCGCATCGCGCCCACGCTTCCGCCGATGCATGCGGATCGTCGACGCGTGAAGCAGTGCCTCGCCAATACGATCAGCAACGCGGTGAAGTTCAGCCCCAAAGGGACGCAAGTCTCGGTCCGGGCGAACGCGACGGTCAACGCGACCATGATCGAGATCGAGGACCACGGCATCGGCATGAGTCGAGAAGAAATCGATATCGCCCTTACGCGATTCGGCCAGGTCGAGGAGGCCTTGACGAAAAGCCGCAAGGGCACGGGCCTGGGGCTGCCGCTGACGAAGGAATTCGTCGAAATCCATGGCGGTTCGCTCCAAATCGAGAGCCAGAAGGGCCAAGGGACCACCGTTCGCTTGATCTTTCCGCACCACGATACGTCCACGCGTGGCCAGGACTGATCCGTCGGGGCCCGAACGCGACCAGGCTGGCGCGGCAGTGCCGCGCGGGCTCCGGGTCGCGGTCGCCCTTTTGGCGGCCGTTTTTGTAACATCGGCCGCCGGATGGACGGTGCTGGCGACGCGCGGCGGCCTGGCGGCGGCGCACCCGGTTGTCGCCGCGGTGGCCGGCGGATTTCTGATCCTCACGCCGATCGCGGCGCTGCTCTCCTTTATCTTCGGTCGGCCCGCCGAGGCGGCGCGGCTTGCGGCGCAGCGCGGTGACGGCGAGCTGCAGCAGACCGTCATGCGAGCCGCGATCGCGGCGGGATTGCTGACGATGGCCGTCGTCTGGCGGATCCTGCGGCCTGAAAGCGGCGAGGCGCTGTTCGCCGCGACAATGGCCGGCATCGGAACCGGGGCGGTGTGGCTCTCGGTCATTCATTTCATTTTGCGTCCGACCCGCGCGGATGCGCGAAGACTGTTCGCGCTGCTGCTCGACGTGGCGCTCCTCTCGGCCTTTCTCATCGTCGGCAATCAGGCGACCGCGCCCTGGTTTCTTCTCTATCTGTGGCTGATCTTCAGCCACGGCCATCGCAACGGGACGCGTTGGCTGCAGGCAGCCTCGGGCGCGAGCTTCATCGGATTCGCCGTCGTCGTCGCGACCACGCCGGTCTGGCGCAACAACTGGTCGATCTCGGTCGGCCTTCTTCTGGCGCTTGCACTCCTGCCGGCTTACCTCGCGACGATCATCCGCCGGCTGGCGAGGGCGCGCAGCGAGGTCCAGACCGTGGCCGACGCAAGAAGCCGCCTCTTCGCGCTGACCGGAGAGGAGCTTCGCACGCCGCTGGGCGCGATCGTCGGACTCGCGCATCTCATGAAGGGGCCAGAGCTCAACCCCGACCAGACGACGATGCTCGACACGATCCGCTCGTCGGCCGGCGCGATGCTCGGCATGATCGACGATCTGCTCGATTTCTCGATGCTGGAATCGGGCTCGGCGGTCTCGCGGCCCTCGGCTTTCGATCTGCCCAAGCTTCTGGACGAGGTGGTCGCGCTCGCCGCACCCGAGGCGACGCGCAAAGGTCTGCTGCTCGGATGCCGAATCGATCCGCTGCTGCCCGATCATCTGGTCGGGCATCCGATCGAGCTCCGGCGCATGCTGATCAGCCTGGTCTCCAATGCCGTTCGCCGCACGGACCGCGGCGAGGTTTGTCTGACCGTCATGGTGGGCGGCGTCCGCGGCGCGGCGGCCGAATCTTTCATCGCTGCACGGTTCGAGATCCGCGACACGGGTCCCGAACTCGACGCGGCGGCGCTCGGCCACGCCTTTGCGCCGGCGCGACAGGATGGGGACGCCACGGCATCGGGCAGCCCCTTGCTGTCGCTCGCGATGGTGCGCGAGCTCGCCAAACTCATGGGCGGCACAGTGGCCGCCACGGCCGAGCCCGGGGCCGGCAGCCGCTTCATAGCCGAGATCCCGATGGTGCCGACCGCGCACGGCCTGCCGCGACGGCTGGAGAGCGCGGCGGTCGGACTCTTCGGTTCGGACCCGGGCCTTGCCCGGATTCTGGCCAACCTTCCCGTGCTCGACGCCATGGGGATCAGCTTCACCACGCTGGGTCCGCGCGCCGAGGCCGGCATGGAAATACCTTCCGGCTATCATCTGCTCATCTTCGACGGCCGCACCGAGCCGGTGGAGGCGCTCGCGGCCGCATCGCGCCTTGGCGGCCGGATCACGCGCACCGCGCCCGCCACGCTGGTCATAGCCAATGCCGGCTTGGTGCCGCATCTCGCCGAGATGGCGCCCGCGACGGTGGACACCATCCTGTCCTGGCCGTCGGAGGATGAGATCCTCGTTCGCACGATCGGTCGACTGCTTGGCCGCGCCGAGAAGGTGTCCCAGCCGCAGGCCCCGCCTCAGCCGGCGCCGATACCTGCGCCGCCCGCGCCCTACACGGACGTGGTGCCGATGGACGAGCCTCCGGGGCCGATCCTCGGGCCGGAGCCGACGCGGCGTTTCCGGGTGCTGGTGGCGGAGGATAATCAGACCAATCGGATCGTGCTGGAGCGCATACTGGCGCGCGGCGGCCATCACGTGTTGCACGCCCATGACGGTTCCGAGGCGCTGTCGGCGCTAGAGGCCGGGGGAATCGACGCCGCAATCCTCGATCTGAACATGCCGGAGCTGTCAGGCTACCACGTGGCCAAACTTTACCGGCAGATGGAGCCGTTCGGCGAGCGCCTTCCACTAATCGGCCTCACCGCCGAGGCGACCAGCGAGACCGAGCGGCTTTGTCGCGAGGCCGGCATGGATGCCGCGATCGTGAAGCCGGTGCCCGCCGAGGAGCTGCTGACCCTGCTTGCGCGCCTGGTGGGCACGGCGCCGCAGCAGCGGCGCCAGCCGATCTCGAACATGGTCGTCACGCCGATCACCGCGCATCCGAAATTCGCGCGCGAGGCGACGATCATCGATTCGGCCGCGCTCGAGGCGCTGGCGGGCTTAGGCGACGACGCCTTTTTCCGCGACGTGATCGAGGCCTTTTTCGCCGATGTCGAGCAAAGCCTCGGCGCCATGGCGGCCGCCCGCGCGGGCCATGATTTCAAGGAATTCAAGGATCAGCTCCACGCCATGCGGTCGAGCGCTGTCAATATCGGCGCGATGCGCCTTTGTCAGCTGATCCAGGATGCCAACGACATTTCCGCCGAGGAGACCATGGGTCCGGCAGGTGCCGGCATCCTCGCCAAGCTCCGCGGCGAAGTCGGCGCGCTCCGCTCGGAGCTCACCAAATACACGTCGCAGAAGCGGCCGGCGGAGTAACCTTGCACACTTTCTGAGCGTCATTCCCGCTGGAATGATGATGCAAGGTTCGAAGGGGCCAGCGCTAAAGTCCGAAATCCTGTTTCGTGAACACCGCCAGCAGGTCGATGCCTTCGGCCGCGAGCCGCTCGCGAGCGCCCTCAAGTCGGTCGAGAATGGTGACGACGGCGGCGATCTCGCAACCCCGCCCCTTGGCTTCGGCGACCGCTTTCAACACCGACTCGCCGGTGGTCGTCACATCCTCGACGACGATGACGCGGGCGCCACTTTCGATATAGCCGTCGGCGCTGGCCTTGGTGCCGTGATCCTTCTGCTCCTTGCGGACCCAGAAGCCCTTGAGCGGTCGCCGCGTGTCCTGGCTTTTAAGGATCGTGGCGATCACGATCGGGACCGCGCCCATCGCCAGCCCGCCGATGGCGCTCGCGTCGATCCCGGCGGTCTTCTCCAGGATCGCGTCGGCGAGCAGGTTGATGCCCTTCGGGTCGAGCATCGTTTTCTTCATATCGAAGAGGAAGTTGCTCGGCCGTCCCGAGGCGAGCGTGAAATTGCCCCGCATCAAGGATTTCTCCTCGATGATCGCGCGCAGGCGGGCGCGGCCTGAATCCGAAGCTGCGGGGGCGCTCGACATGATGCTCGTATCCTGTTCGTGCAGTCGGGACGATAGGTGCAGGTCGCGCAAGGAGTCAACGCGCCCCAATAGATATTGTGGGCAATCGACGAGGGCGCGGCTATTAGGGGTAGTTACCGTGCGGCGAACGCGCTGGCTCTAGAGTCCACGAACGATTAGACTCGCCCGAAAAACGAGTCACCCAGAGCCCCTCCCCCCGACCTGACAATTCGCGAGGCCGCATGTCGTACCTTCAAGCCATCCTCATGGCCGTGCTGCAGGGCGTTACCGAGCTCTTCCCCGTGTCGAGCCTCGGCCATGCAGTGATCGTTCCGGCAGCGCTGACCTGGCCGATCGATCCGCGCGGGCCGGGGTTCCTGCCCTTTCTGGTGATCCTGCATCTCGGGACGGCAACCGCGTTGCTGATCTATTTCTGGCAGGACTGGATCCATCTCCTCCTCGCGCTCGTCGGGGCCGGCGACCGGGCGGCGCGACCGGCTTATCTCAAGCTTCTGAAGCTCCTTGTAATCGGCACGATCCCGGCAGCGCTGGCCGGCTATTTCTTCAATCACGCGCTGCGCGAGAATTTCGGGGCGCCCGGGCTGGCGGCCATGTTCCTGATCGTGAACGGGGCGATGCTGTTCATCGGCGACCGACGCCACCGCTTGCGCGCGCAGCGCGACGGGGGCGAGCGGGGCAAGCCGATCGCCGACCTCACCGTTACCGATGCCGCCATCATCGGGGTTGTCCAATGCGCCGCTCTCCTCCCCGGCATTTCGCGCTCGGGCGCCACAATCGTCGCCGGTTTGGCGCGGCGGCTATCGTCGGACGCCGCCGCCCATTTCTCGTTCCTGCTCGCCGCGCCGATCATCGGAGGCGCCGGCCTGCTCGAAGTGCCGAAGCTTGTGCACGCGGTCCATGACGGGCGGCTGAAGCCGGAGTTTCTCACCATGTCGATCGTGTCGGGCGTGGTCGCCGGCGTCGCCGCTTATCTCAGCGTCGCCTTCCTTACCCGCTACTTCCGGGCGACGGAGATCAAGATGATGCGGCCCTTTGCGATCTATTGCGCCCTGGCCGGCGCGGCCGCGCTCGCCTGGTTCATCCTTCGGCCGAACGGGGCCTAAGAGCTCGGCGGCGCCGCGAGGCGGATTTCCACGCGGCGATCACCCGTCCCGCCGACGACGGGTTCGGAATCGCCAAGGGGAATGGTCAGGAAGAGCTTCGGGTCGATACCGTCGGCGGTCAGCGCCGCTTCAACCGCCGCGATCCGCCGTTCGGCGAGGTGCTGGTTGTAGCCCGGCGTGCCGACCTTGTCGGTAAAGCCCGCTATTCCGACCGTGGAGGGCTTCAAAACTTTGATTCCGGCTGCGGCTTGATCGACGATCCGGCGCGCGTCGGGGCTGAGATCGGCGCTATCGAAGCGGAAAAACAAGAGATAATTCCGCGGCACTTCGGCCGTCCGAGGGGCGGTCTTGCAGCCTGCCAAGGCAAGGCCGGCCAGGAGAATGGCGGCGACGTTTCGCATGATCATGCCGCCAACCCGGCCGCCGCGGGCGCGATCATCTCCTCCGTGATGCGCCATAGCCGTTCGACCGCCGCATCGTCATAAGAAATCGGATTCGACGGCGCCGGCTTCATCTCGATGAGATATTTGCCGGTGACGCCCTCCATCTCGGGCGCGGTGGCCGCATAAAGCGAGTTCCGCGCCCCCTCCTCGGCCGAGAGCATGAAGGGCCGCATCGCCTTCCAGACGGCATTGCTGATCGGGCCTTTGTTGCCGAAATTGCTGGCGACAAGGCCCGGATGCACCGCGTTGGCGGTCACTCCGGTCCCTTTCAGCCGCTTCGCGAGCCCATAAGTCATCATGATGTTGGCGAGCTTCGACTGACCATAGGCGTTCCAGAAGCTGAGTCCTTTGGACAGGTTAAGGTCGTCGAAGGCCATTCGGGCATAGCTCGAGGCGCGAGAGGCGACCGTCACGATCCGGGACGGGGCGGCGGCCTCGAGCGCCGGAAGCAGTATCCGGGTCAAGAGGAAGGGCGCAAGATGATTGATCTGGAATGTCGCTTCGTACCCATCCTGGGTCGTGACGCGCTTCAGCGTCATGAGGCCGGCATTGTTGACCAGGACCGCGATCTTCGGATGCTTGGCGAGGATCCGCTCGCCCATGGCGCGCACTTCCGCAAGCGATGCGAAATCGGCTCGCTCTGTCTCGATGTCGGCGGCCGGCGCGCGGGCCTTAAGCCAGGAAACGGCATCCGCCAACCTCGTCTCGCTGCGGCCGGTGATCACGACAGTGGCGCCTTTTTCGGCCAGGCCGAGCGCGGTCCAAAGGCCGATGCCGCCCGTGGCTCCGGTGACTATGGCGACCTTGCCTTTGAGATCGACATTCTCCGCCATGAACAGCGTTCGCTCCCGTCTTCAAAGGCGCCGAGGTTGTCGCGGCCGGGCGCGACCGGTATCGTTCGCGCTCGATCGACACTGAAGATGCGATGATTCGCGTGAACCCGCGCAGCCCGCAAGCCAAAAAACCCCAGCTCGTCCAAAAGCCTGGGTCCGAGCCCGAGAATACGGCGGTCGGGATCGGGCGCCGCGTGCTGACCCAGGAGTCGCGCGCCCTTGCCGCCGTGGCGGCTCAGCTCGACGGACGCTTCGCGCGGGCGGTCGAGCTCCTGCTCGCCCTCGATGGCCGGGCGGTGGTCACGGGCATGGGCAAGAGCGGACATGTCGCGCGCAAGATCGCGGCGACCCTCTCGTCGACCGGCACGCCGGCGCTGTTCGTCCATCCGGGCGAAGCCAGCCACGGCGATCTCGGCATGATCACCAAGGCCGACGCGGTGCTGGCGCTCTCCAATTCCGGCGAGGCCGCCGAGCTCAACGATATCGTCGCCTATACGCGCCGCTTCGCGATCCCGCTCGTCAGCATCACGGGGACGGAGGAGAACAGCCTCGCGCGAGCCGCCGACTTGGCGCTCGTCCTGCCGCCGGAACCCGAAGCTTGCCCGATGGGGCTCGCTCCGACGACCTCGACCACCATGATGATCGCGCTCGGCGACGCGTTGGCGGTGGCGCTGATGGAACGGCGCGGCTTCGGTCGCGACGATTATCGAGTCTTCCATCCAGGCGGACGGCTCGGCCGCGTGCTGATCAAGGTCTCAGCCGTGATGCATGGTCCTGACAGGCTCCCGCTGGTGACCCCGGATCGGCCCATGTCCGAGGCAATCATCGTGATGAGCGAGAAGCAGTTCGGCTGCGTCGCGGTGGTGGACGGGAGCGGCGATCTGGTCGGTATCATCACGGACGGCGACCTGCGGCGACATATGGGACCGGACCTCGTATCGGCGCGGGTCGAGACCGTCATGACCCGCAATCCCAAGACGATCGGCCCCGATGCGCTGGCCGCCGAGGCGCTCGCCGCCATGAATCTCAGCGACCACCCCTTCACCGCGATTCTGGTAACCGAGGCAGGAAGGCCGATCGGAATCGTCAGCGTCCACGACCTGCTGCGCGCCGGAGTAATGTAGCCATGGATATCGGCATGACCCTTCCGGTCATGGAGCCCGGGCTCGACCGCGCGTTGATCCGACGCTGGGCGACAGAGATCGATCAGGGCCCATATTCCACGCTCGCCGCCGGCGAGCGGATTGCCTTTCCCAACCCCGAGCTGCTGTCGCTGATGTCGGCCTGTGCGGCCTGGACCGAGCGGGTGAAGCTCGCGACCACGATCATCGTGGCGCCGCTGCACGATCCGGTGATGCTGGCCAAGCAGCTCGCGACGATCGATCTGCTGAGCAATGGCCGGCTGGTCGCGGGCTTCGGCCTCGGCGGCCGGACGGAAGACTACCATGCGGTCGGTGCCGACTGGGCGCGCCGCAACCAGCCGGAGCTCGCGCGTCTGGTCGACACCATGCGTCGCGTGTGGGCAGGCGAAAAGGTGCTGCCGGACCTCATCCGGCCGGTTGAGCCGAAGCCGGTACAGCGCGGCGGTCCCAAGCTGATGACCGGCTCGCTCGGACCCAAGGCGATCCGCGCGGCGGCACGGTGGGCCGACGGGCTCTACGGTTTCAGCTTCGGACCCGATCCGCGCGATATAGAGCAGGCGTTTCAGGCGGCGCGCGAAGCCTGGAAGGAAGCTGGGCGGCCGGCGCCGATCCTCGTCACCGGCTTCTGGTTCGCGCTCGGCGACAAGGCGCGGGATCAGGTCGCGACGCACCTGCGCCGCTATATGAATTGGCTGGACCCGCAAGCGGTCGAGGCGACCGCAGCCCAGGCCGGATTCGCCGGCACGCCCGCCGAGCTCAGGGACATGATTCGCCGGATCGCCGATCTCGGCGCCGACGAGGTGGTGCCGAGCCCGGTCACCACGGATCCCGAGATCCTGAAGCGTTTCGCCGACGCAGCTTTCTGATGGGCGCTCCTTTTAAGATCGGCGATGTCGAGATCGCCGGGCGCGTGCTGATCGCGCCCATGACCGGCGTCACCGACCTGCCCTTCCGCCGCGCGGCGTCACGCCTGGGCGCCGCCTATGTGGCGACCGAGATGGTCGCCTGCGCGGAATTCGCCAAGGGCAGGCCGGACGTGGTCCGACGCGCCGCTGTCGGCGACGGTCTGCCGCTCATGGTGGTGCAGCTCGTCGGACGCGAGGCGCGCTGGATTGCCGAAGGGGCACGCCTTGCGGAGACGGCCGGCGCCGATCTCATCGATCTCAATATGGGCTGCCCGGCCAAGGAGGTGACGGGCTGCCTCTCGGGCTCGGCGCTGATGCGCGATCTCGATCTGGCCGAAAGCCTGATCCAGGCGGCTGTCGGCGCCACCAGCCGCCCGGTCAGCGTCAAGATGCGGCTGGGCTGGGACGATGCCTCGCGTAATGCGGCCGCGCTGGCCGCCCGAGCCGAGCGCGTCGGCGCGCAAGCGATCACTGTCCATGGCCGGACGCGCCAGCAATTCTATTCCGGATCCGCCGATTGGGCGGCGGTGGCGGCTGTCAAGCAAGCGACGAGCCTGCCGGTCATCGTCAACGGCGACATCGTGGACGCCGCTTCGGCCCGAGAGGCGCTCACCCAATCACATGCCGACGCGGTGATGATCGGCCGCGGCGCCCAAGGCCGGCCCTGGATCGCGGCGGCGATCGACCGGGCGCTGGCCGGCGGCGATGTCGTCGAGCCCGATCCCGATCTCCGCCTGGGCATTGCGCTCGATCATTTCCGCGAAAGCCTCGCCTTCTATGGCGATGCGCTTGGACTGAGGGTTTTCCGCAAACATCTCGGACGCTATGTCGAGGAGGCGCCCTGGCCCGCCGCACCCGACGCGCGGCGGCACGCGAAGGCGCGGCTCTGCCGTCTGGAACGGCCAGCCGAAGTGGAGGCCGCTCTCGCCCGACTCTGGCTCGACGAAGAGCTTTGCGAAGCGGCGTGAGCCGATGATCCCAATCACCGATCGGATCGCGATCGACGAAAGCGAGCTCGACTTCGAATTCGTTCTGGCGTCGGGTCCCGGCGGTCAGAACGTCAATAAGGTGTCGAGCGCCGTCCGGCTCAAATTCGACATCCGCCGCTCGCCGTCGATCCCCGACGCCGTCCGGTCCAGGCTGGAACGGCTTGCTGGGCGCCGGCTGACCCAGGACGGCATCCTGGTGATCGCGGCCCAGCGTTTCCGGTCTCAGATCCGCAACCGTGAAGACGCTATCGAGCGTTTAGCCGAGCTCATCCGGGCCGCCAGCATTCCACCCAAGCCGCGGCGTCCGACGAGGCCTACCCTCTCTTCCCGCCGCGAGCGACTTCAGTCCAAGGCGCGAAGATCTGCCGTGAAGCAGACTCGCGGCCGCGTCAGGGATGACTAAACCAGCTTCGTCGTCAGCTTGATCTCGACCCCGGCGAGGGCGCGGGACACCGGGCAATTCTTCTTGGCGTCCTGAGCCTTGGCCTCGAACTGGGCGTCGTCGATGCCGGTGACGGAGCCTTCGGTATCCAACTCGATCGTGTGAATCGTCCACCCTCCGGCTTGCTGATCGAAATGGACCTTGGCTTTGGTGTGGATGCGTTCCGGCGTGAAGCCCGCCTGGGTCAGCTGGGCGGCCAGCGCCATCGAGAAGCAGCCGGCATGGGCGGCGCCCAAGAGCTCTTCCGGGTTGGTGCCGGCGCCGTCTCCAATGCGGGAGCGGAAATCATAAGAGCCGTCGAATGCGCCGCTGCCGAGCCGCATATGGCCGCTGCCTGGCAGCGTGCCGCGCCATTCCGCATCCGCCTGTCTGACAGCCATCGGAACCTCATCGAGAGAGCGATTGGGACGTCCGAGGAGGTAGGGCGCTAAATCCCCTTGGCTAGCCGGTCGAAGGCTATAAGCCGATCGAGCAACGCCGGCAGGTCCTTCATCGGCACCATATTGGGGCCGTCGGACGGCGCGTTGTCGGGATCCTGGTGGGTCTCCATGAATACTGCGGCGACGCCGACGGCGACGGCGGCACGGGCGAGCACCGGCACGAAACGGCGGTCGCCGCCACTGCGGTTGCCGAGCCCTCCAGGCTGCTGAACCGAATGGGTGGCGTCGAAGACGATCGGATGACCTGTCTCGGCCATGACGGCCAGCGCCCGCATGTCGTTGACCAGCGTGTTGTAACCGAAGCTGACGCCGCGCTCGGTCAGGAGGACATTGGGATTGCCGGCCTCGGTGATCTTCTTGGCGACATTCGCCATGTCCCAGGGCGCCAAGAACTGCCCTTTCTTCACATTGACTACGCGTCCGGTCTCCGCGGCCGCGACCAGCAGGTCGGTTTGGCGGCACAGAAAGGCCGGGATTTGCAGGACGTCCACGGCTTCGGCGAGAGGCTTGCATTGCTCGCGCTCATGCACGTCGGTCAGGACCGGCAGTCCCCAGCGCTCGCGGATCTCGGCGAAGATCGGCAGCGCCTTGTCGATCCCGATGCCGCGGGGAGCGCTGCCCGAGGTCCGGTTGGCCTTGTCGAAGGAGGTCTTGTAGACGAGCCCGATCCCGGCCTTGGCCGCTATCTCCTTGAGAGCATGGCTGGTTTCCAGCGCATGATCTCGGCTTTCCAATGCGCAAGGTCCCGCAATGAGGGTCAGCGGTCGGTCGTTAGCAACTGTTAAACTTCCGATCGTAACATGACGTGACTGGGACATGGGCTCCGTAGGATGCTCTTAGCAAAGCCTGCATATACGCCCCCACCATGACCTTGCCAAATCAACAGGCTGGCGATGGGGCGCACGGGGAAGCGATTGCAGAAGCCGCGCGGCCGAGCTTTCGAGCGCGCTTCCGCGCCTGGTGGGAAGGGTACGACCTGCCTCCCGAAAATCAGCCGGCGGAGGAGCCGGACACCGCGCCGGCTCAGGCGAAACCCGTCCGTCCGCCGATGAGGGCGGACGGAAAGCAGCCGGACCCCAACGCAGGTGCGCTCGATCGGCACGGCAAGCCGCTCTGGTCCGCGACCCGTATCGAGGTTACGGAGAAGCTCTGGGGCCAGGGCTTCATCGGGCCTGGCGGTGCGGACTATGTGCCCGACCTCGTGAAACCGCTCGGTCTCGACAAGACGATGAGCGTGCTCGACCTTTCGGCCGGCCTGGGCGGGATTACGCGCCTGATGGCTTCGCATTTCGGCGCCTGGGTGACGGGCTTGGAGCTGTCGCCGGTGCTGGCCCAGAAGGGCGCGGAATATTCCGAGAAAGAGGGCCTGCTCCGTCATGCGCCGATTACGCATTTCGACCCGAACTGCATGGTGCTGGACCGCAAGTTCGACGCGGTCTTCGCCAAGGAAATCTTCTTCTGCCTCGATAAGGAGAAGATCCTCACAGAAATTCGCCAGTTCCTGAAGCCCGGCGGGCAGCTGCTGTTCACCGACTATCTGCTGGCCGATGCGGTCGATCTCACAGGGCTGGCCGGCTGGGCCGAGGCCGAGCGGCTGACCCCTTGCCCCTGGCGCCCGTCGGAGGCCGCGAACTGCCTCAAGAGTTTGGGATTCGACGTGCGCGTGGCGCTCGACATGACCGATGTTCAGCTCAAGCTGATCATGGAGGGGCTGAGTGAGTTCCATACCTTCCTCAGCGATCACGAGATCGACGACGCCGAGACCAAGCACGCCATCACGGCGGAGATTTCACTCTGGGCCCGCCGCGCCGAGGCGCTCCGCCACGGACTCCGCCTCTACCGGGTGCATTGCATCGTTTGAGTGCCCGCCGGTGAAGTGTCGCCGGTGAAGTGTCGCTAGCTTGTAAAGATGTCCGGTTTTTGTAGCTCATGATCTGTCCGCTTCGTTTTTGCTTCTTTCTCCGGGGGGCATGCCCCCCGGAGAAAGAATTGCCGGCGTGGAGGCGTGTCACGCGGCTTGCCCGATTGTC
>DATGMP010000161.1:0-9311 GCA_035293565.1 Alphaproteobacteria bacterium
CGATCTATCGACCAGCCTGACGCCCTCCCTGGCCGCCTCGATTGCATTTCCGCGCGGCGAATAGGCGATACGCTCGACATCGAGCGGCGCCATCAGCCTGAAAGCCTCGCGCGCGACGCTGCCGAATCCGATCGAGCCCACGGTCTTGCCCGCGAGGCCGTAGCCCATGAAGCTGGTGCGCTCAGCCCAGCGGCCTTCCCGCGCCAGCCGGTCCTTGGTCGGCAGCCTGTGGGCGAGCGCCAGGATGAAAGTCAGGATCGATGTGGCGACCGCGCGCCTCACGCCATCCGGCGCGATGGTGACCAGGATACCGGCGCGTGTGCAGGCTTCGATATCGACATTGTCGTAGCCGGAGCCGAAGCGTGCCACATGGCGAAGCCTGGGTTCGCCGCGCGCCAGTGTCGACGCCTGCATCGCCGGTCCGAGCGCCAGGATCGCGTCGTACCGCCCGGCAGTCTCCGGCGGCAGCACCTTGGCGTGTTCCGGCAGGAAGCCATAGGCGAGGTTGGGCGCACGCTCCAGGACAGCCAGCGCAGCCCGATCGAATAACGGCCCGGAGCCGTCTTCCAGCAGGCAATCGCGGGTTATCCCGACCCGATAATTCGCATGCTCCCCCGTCATGGGACGATCATGGCGGAGGATGCCGGGCCCCGTCCAGGGCGGGCGTTACAGCGGCCCGTTCATGATCGCTTTGCCGGTCGCGAAATCGACAGGCACCGAAAGCTGCGAATGAACGATCAGCCATTTCCCGTTCTTCTTCTCCAGGCAGTCGGTCTCGCGGAAGGTGGTCTCGACAGCCTGTCCGTTCTTGAGCGTGAAGCGGTCCTTCTGCACGGAATAAGCGAAGGCGAGCTTGCCGTCGGAATCGATCGCCAGATTCACAAAGTCGTTCGTGAAGCTTTGCACGCTCTGAAAGAAGTTCACGAAATTCTTCCGCACGGCGTCCATGTCCTTGAAATTGCCCAGCATGTCGTAGAGCACGATATCGGGCGCGTAATATTTCGGAAGATCATCGACATTCATCGTGCGGGCGAGCCCGTATTCGAGCTCGGTGATTGCCGCCTTGTCGGCCGCCGAGACCGCAGCCTGCGCGTTCGAGACCAGGACAAGGAGCAAGGTTGCCGCGATGGCGAAGAACTTCATTCGGACTTCCCCTGATAAGGCGCAAAACTCAAGCGGTTTCCCGCTCTGCTGTCCAGCGGCAGTCTTCTCTTTCGCGTTCGGATCGTTGGCCCTATCCTCGGGCTCATGGCACGGCTATCCGCTCTGGCTTTGTCGGCTGCCTTGGCGCTCTTTGCGCGCTCCGCTGACGCGGCGGCGCCACAATGGCGCTCCGACAAGCAGGACCCCAGCGCGGTTTTCACCTATCTGGGTTTTCATCTCGGCGAGTCGCTCGAGGACGTGAAGGAGGCCCACGGACCCTTCCCTTACGCCAAGCAGCTGCGGCCCGACGCGGTGCTTTACGCGGACACCGACGGGTTCGGATATCCGCTCGTCACCGAACTCTATTTCGTCGGCGGCAAGCTCGGCGCGATCAAGGCCACCTTCGACAATCAAATGACCCCGCCGGACGAGGTCGAGATCGATCTCGAATCCGTCTATGGCCCGCCGCAGGGTCGCGAGACCGCGGATTGGGTCGACCGTTTCGGCAATCATGTGAGGTCGCTCCGGCTCACCTGGAACACGCCGGTCGGGGTGCTGCAGTTCGACAACAAGTTTCAGCGCCTCAATCAGGGCGCGGTTCAGGTCAACCCCGACCTGATCGACGGTCTCATGAACAAGAACGGGCTTTGATGCCGATTCGCGCGCGGTTCGGCGTCATTGCGCTCGTCCTGATCGCAGGCGCGGCCCTCGCGCAACAGCCGGTCTATGAGACGCGCGTCGATCACGATCCCGAAGGCATCGGCAAATTCTATCACGGCCGCGAGATCGCGCAGACGATGGGGCCCGGCGGCATTCCGTGGCTGGACCGGCCCGAGCGTCAGGACGAAGAGCGGCCCGACACCGTCATCCAGGCGATGAAGCTGAAACCCGGCGAGGTCGTGGCGGATCTGGGCGCGGGCTCCGGCTATTTCAGCGTCCGCATGGCGCCCAAGCTGCTGCCCGGCGGCAAGGTGCTGGCGGTCGAGATCCAGGACGAGATGCTGGACGCGATCCGCGCCAGGGCGGCGGAAACCAAGTCGACAAATGTCGAAGCGGTGAAGGGCACCGAGACCGATCCGATGCTGCCCGAGAAAGGGGTCGACATCGTGCTCATGGTCGATGTCTATCACGAGCTTTCCGACCCGCTCGAGGTGATGCGCAAGGTAACGGCTTCGCTGAAGCCCGGAGGTCGCGTGGTGTTCGTCGAATACCGCAAGGAGGATCCGAGCGTGCCGATCAAGGAACTGCACAAGATGGCGCTGGCGCAGCTCGATCTCGAGATGGAAGCGGTGGGGCTGAAGCGGGTCGAAACGATCGAGACGCTGCCGCTTCAGCACATTGCGATCTATGCGGCGAACGGGACCTGACGCGTCGCAGGTTATCCGAGCGCAATTTTGACGGCGTCGATCAGCAGATCCTGGCGGAAGGGCTTTTCGATGATGGCGTCACGACCGTCGCCCGCAGCGATCAGGCTGCGGGCGAGCTCGACATGGGCGCTGGAATAGATCACGCGGATGCCGGGCCGGATCTCCTGCGCCTTTTGCGCCAACGTGAACCCGTCCATGCCGCGCATCACCACATCGGTCAGAAGAAGATCGATATCGGGGTTCGCTTCGATCTCGCGCAGCGCCGCTTTGGGATCGAGCGCAAAGGTCGCGAGGTAGCCGGCATGCAAAAGCATCTCGGTTGCCGCTCCGGCGAAAAACGGCTCATCGTCCACCACCAGGACAAAACCCGGCCGCGCAGAGGAAACCGCGGCGGGTTCCGCAAGGTTGGCCTGGTAAATCATTGATACCTCTCATTGTCGCGTTCAACTCATTCTTCCGAGACAGTGGTAAGCAAGTTCTTAACCCGCAGTATGGCGGCAGTTACATAAAGTAATTGTTAGAGGTGACTTTTCAGAATATTTGAAAGAACCGTGACAATTTCGTGATTTACGGGAGGTTTGCTTTGAGACGGAGCGGCCGATGTCCGGCTTGCGCGTGGCAGCCGAACCGCTAGTGTCGCCTGTGGAAAGGGAGGGACGCTCGATGATCAAGGTCCATCATCTCGCCGATTCACGGTCGACGAAGATCCTGTGGCTGCTGGAGGAGATGGGGCTGGACTACGAGATCGTCTCGTATCCGCGCTACCAGGGAAACCTTGCCCCGCCGGAGCTCAAGGCCGTGCACCCGTTGGGCAAGTCGCCGGTGATCGAAGATGGACAGCGAACGATCGCCGAATCCGGCGCCATCGTCGAATATCTGATCGAGAGCTACGGCAACGGCCGGCTGAAGCCCCCGAAGGGCAGCGACGATTGGGCGCGCTACCTGCAATGGCTGCAGATCCCGGAAAGCTCGGTTATGCTCCCGCTCATTCTCGCCATCTATGTTGAGATGCTGGGCGAGGCGGGCAAGCCGCTCCACCCACGCGTCTATGACGAGGTCAAGAACCATCTCGACTTCATCGCGGCCGCGCTGGAAGGCCGGGACTTCATCGTCGGCAACGATCTGACGGGCGCCGATTTCCAAGTCACCTTCACGCTGGAAAGCGCGATGTCGAACAACAAGCTCGACGATTATCCGACGTTGCGCGCCTATGTCGCCCGCATGCAGGCCCGCCCCGCCTATCGCCGCGCGCTCGAGAAAGGCGGGTCCTACGACCTACGGAGGCTGTTCGGCGCTCGTTGAAAGTCGAAACGCGTGGAGCGAAGCGACACCCATCCATGATGGACTGCTTCGCTCCGCTCGCAATGACGCCGAGGGATTGAGTTAACGGCTTGCCCCGTTCCTATAGCGCGGCGGTCACGGCTTTCACTTCGGTGTAATTGTGGAAGACCTCCTCGCCCATCTCGCGGCCCCAGCCTGATTGCTTGTAGCCGCCGAAGGGGAGCGCCGCGTCGAAGACATTGTGGCAGTTGATCCAGACCGTGCCCGAACGGATCTTCCGCGCGAGCTTGTGAGCGAGCCCGCCATCGCGCGTCCAAATCGACGCGGCGAGACCATAGATCGTGTCATTGGCCTGCGTGGCGATCCGCTCGATATCGTCGTCGTTGAAGGGTTGCGCGCAAACGACGGGGCCGAAGATCTCCTCCCGCACCACCTTCATCTCGGGCTTGGTATCGGCGAGCACGGTCGGCTGCACGAAATAGCCCGCATCGCCGACGCGGCGCCCGCCGGCCACGACCTTGGCGCCTTCGTCCTTTCCGGCCGAGATGTAGCCGGTGACGCGCGCGAACTGCTCGTCGGAGACCAGCGGCCCCATCTGGGTGTCGGGATCGAGGCCCGGCCCGACTTTGATCGAGCCCGCGATCTTGGCCACGCCTTCCAGCACGCGATCATAGACATCCTTGTGTACGTAGAGCCGCGAGCCGGCACAGCAGCATTGGCCATGATTGAAGAAGATGGCGCCCGCCGCCCCCGGGATCGCCCTGTCGAGATCCGCATCCGGGAAGACGATTGCAGGCGATTTGCCGCCGAGCTCCAGCGTAACTTTCTTGAGGTTGCCGGCGGCGGCCTTGACGATCAGCTTGCCGACCTCGGTGGAGCCCGTGAACGCGACCTTGTCGACCTGATCGTGCGCTGCGAGCGCGGCGCCCGCGGTCTCGCCATAGCCGGCCAGGATGTTGACGACTCCGTTGGGGAATCCGGCTTCGGCCACCAGCTCAGCGAGACGAAGCGCCGACATCGGCGTCTGCTCGGCGGCCTTCAGCACCACCGTGCAGCCGGCGGCCAACGCCGGCGCGAGCTTCCACGCCGCCATCAGCAGCGGGAAGTTCCATGGAATGATCTGGCCGACCACGCCGACCGGTTCGCGGACCGTGTAGGAAAGGTACTCGCCGGGGAAGGAGATCGGGATCGTCGAGCCGGTGAGCTTGGTCGCCCAGCCGGCCATGTAGCGGAACATGTCGACCGATAGCGGGACGTCGGCGGCGCGGGCGACTGCGAGCGGCTTGCCGTTGTCGATCGATTCGATTTCCGCCAGCTCGTCGAGATTCTTCTCGATGAGATCGCCGAGCTTCCACAGCAGGCGGCCGCGCTCGGACGGCGTCATTTTGGGCCAGGGTCCCTCGTCGAAGGCGCGTCGAGCAGCCTTTACCGCGCGATCGACATCCTCGCGATCGGCCTCGGCGACATTCGCCAGGACCGTGCCGGTGGCGGGATTGTACACCGGGAACATTTTGCCCGACGCAGCGGGCGTGAACGCGCCGTCGATATAGAGCTTGCTCGGGCGGTTCAGGAATTCTGTCGCGCCCCGGCCCAGCCGGGGATCGAGCGCGATGGTGTCCATTGTTTCCTCCATGGGTTCCAAAGGCCGCTTCAGGGCCGATCGACATCGTCGTTTTTGGGATGTCCCTTGGATCGGACGATAGGCCCGAAGCGAACGTCGGTCCACCGGCCGGCCGGGCATTTTCGTTTGTCTCGGTCGTGGCCCGCCGTCACAATGAGTTCGGACCGGAGGGGAGAAATTTGATGAGCGACCTGGGGCCGGGCGGATTCTCCAAGGAGCGGCTGAAGCGGCTGACGCGCAGCATGGAGGAGCATGTCGCGCGCGGCGGCGTCGCCGGCGTCATCACGCTGATCGAGCGGCATGGCGAGGACGCGCATTGCGACGTGATCGGTTGGCAGGACGAGGAGGCGAAAATTCCGCTCCGCCTCGATACGCTGTTTCGCATCGCGTCAATGACCAAGCCCATCGTCAGCGTGGCGGCGCTGATGCTGGTCGAGGAAGGGCTGATCCGGCTGGGCGACGCCGTCGACAGATGGCTCCCCGAGATCGCAAACCCAAAAGTGCTGGTCGATCCGGCGGGGCCGCTGTCCGATACCTATCCGGCCCCGCGGGCAATCACCCTGCGCGATCTGCTGCTGCACCGCTCCGGCATCGCCTATCCGCTGACCGCCGAAGGGCCATTCGCCGCCGCGCTGTCGGAATTCAATGAGCTCGTGCTGCCGAAGACGATGCCGATGGACGAATGGCTGAAGCGCCTCGGCGCACTGCCGCTGGCCTATGCGCCGGGCGCGCGCTGGCATTACGGCTTCTCGACCGACGTGCTGGGTATCCTGATCGGCCGCGTGGCGGGCATGTCTTTTCCCGATGTGCTGCGCACCCGAATTTTCGAGCCGCTCGGCATGACGGACACGTTCTTCTGGGTGCCGAAGGAAAAGGCCGTTCGCTTCGGGCCGGCTTATACGCCGGACCCCAAGAGCGGAAAGCGCGTCGTCGTCGATCATCCGTCGAGCAGCCGCTGGCTCGATCCGGCCAGCTTCCCATCAGGCGGCGCCGGTCTCGTATCGACGGTCGATGATTATCTCAAATTCGCGCGCGTGGTGCTCGGCCGCGGCGCGGCCGGCGGCGTGCGGCTCCTGTCGCGCAAAATGTTCGACCTGATGACCTCCGATCATCTGACGCCGGCGGAGCGCGCGACGCCGTTTCTGGGCATGGAGTTCTGGGGCGACCAAACCTTCGGCCTCGGCCTCTCGATCGGGACCGACGTCACGAGGCATGACGGGCTAACGTCGCCCGGCCGGCTCGGTTGGCCGGGCGCCTACGGCACCTGGTGGGTCGCCGATCCGGCGGAGGACATGATCGCGTTGATGATGATCCAGCTCTATTTCGGCACGGGCAGCACGGTCCGCACCGATTGCGAGACCATGATCTATCAGGCGATCGCGGATTAGGCGTGATCGATTAGGTCGGGACGGTTCCCGCGAGCGAGTCATTGCGAGCGGAGCGAAGCCGCTCGCACCCCGCGAAGCATAAAGTGCTTCGTCGCTAGCCCGGCAGGCCCTCGACGATATAGACGCGGTAATCGGCGCCGCGGTGCCGATGAACGACGGCCTTCTGATAGGCCGGGCTGTGGTACCAAGCCTCGGCCGCCTCGACGGACGGGAATTCTAGAATGACGATTCCTTCCGCCGGCGGCCCTTCCAGATGCACCTGACGGCCATAGACCGCGCGCGGAATCATCTTGTGACCGGCGGACGCGCCGGCGGCTTCCTTGCCATAGGTCTCGAGCGCCGCCGGATCCTTGGTCTTGTCGCGGATGGCGACGAAATAAGCGGGCATAGGGCATCTCCTCCGTTGGTTGGCTTCACTAACCATCGGAGCGCGAAAGCATCAAGCGCGCAATGGAATCGGAATCAGATGCCGGTCGGCTTCTCGGGCGCCGGCTTCACCCAGAGATTGATCTCGCGGATGGCGGTCGAGAGCAGCTGATCGTGCTTGACGGGCCGCACCGTGGCGGTCTCCTCGCTCATCGAATGCGTCTCGATCGCCGTGGCCGCGCGCCGTGCGCCGCTCGCCAGGATGAGGCCGTCGACCAGAGCCAACACAATGATGAGGATGATACCGATCCGGCCGGGCACCGACATATCGACCTCCTGACGTCCGCCGCTTCTTTCTGCGTGCTTCAGGGATGAAGCCCGCAAAGTGTGGCGAAATCGAGACGAGGTTTTTACGAGCGTGCGGACCCGATTCCTGCGGGCGTCCTTCAACGCTCGGTCGGAAGCACGCGGAATCCGGGCCCCGGATCGGGTGGCGGATCGAGCTCCGCCACGGCCGCGACAATGGCGTGCGTAGGGCCGCGGCGACAGGCTTGGGTCATTGATTGCACGGCCTGCTCGTCGCCTGCGAATACGGCCTCGACCGTGCCGTCGGCGCGGTTGCGCACCCAGCCGTCGAGATTGCGTCGCGCGGCTTCGCGCTCGGCCCAGATGCGGAAGCCGACGCCCTGGACGCGGCCTTGGATTTCGAGATGGACGGTCCGACGCCCAGGCAACGATATCACGCGGAGCGCCGCGCCGGTCCTTAGGCGCCGGGCGGAAGAGTGCGGCAGTGGATCAGCAGGCGGCAGGCCTTCTGAGCCTCGGCAGCTTCGAGCCCGGTCAGGCGCGCGCGATACAGCGTGTGCGTGCGATGGGGCAAGGCGGCGATGACCGCTGTCGCATGGCTGAGAAGCTCCGGCGCGCCCTTGACGGCCCGCTCGATGGCCTGCTCGGTCGCCCGGCGAGTCGCGAACGCGCCCACCTGGATGGTCCAGCCGGCTTGCTTCGCGGCCGGCGAGGGCGACAAGGCGTGCGGAGACGACAGCGTGGCGACCTTGGGCGTTGCGACGGGGCGGACATCGTCGGGCGCGGTCGTATCGCCCTGACCGAGCGAGGCCGCGGCGGCAAGGCTTGCAATGTCGCTCGGCTTGGCGGCCGTGGGCGCCGGCGGCGGCGCTTCGGCGACCTCGGTCGGTTTGTGGCCCGGCACGGGCACCGGCGTGGCCGACGCCATCGCCACCCCGCCCTTGCGCGCGAAGCCGTCATCCAACAGATCGGCCATATAATTGTCGCGCTGCGCGGCGCTGGTACCGCCGAACACGACGCCGATCAGGCGCCGACCACCGCGGACCGCGGAGGCCGCGAGATTGAAGCCGGAGGCGTTGGTGAGGCCCGTTTTCAGCCCGTCCATACCTTCATACCGGCTCATCAGATGGTTGTGGTTGGGATAGACGACGCCGTTGTAGGCGAACTCGCGCACCGAGAAATAATGGTAGTATTCCGGGAAGGTGCGGATGATCGCGCGCGCCAGGATGGCCATGTCGCGCGGCGTCGAAATCTGCGCCGGGTCCGGCAGCCCGCTGGCATTGCGGAAATTGCTGTTGACCATGCCCAGCTGATGCGCCTTGCGGGTCATGAGCTGCCCGAAACGTCCCTCCGAGCCGCCGATCGCCTCGGCCAGAACGACCGCGACATCGTTGGCCGAATGCGTGGTGAGCGCCAGAATCGCGTCATCGACCTTGATGGTGTCGCCGGGCTCGAGACCCAGCTTCGAGGGACTCATGGAGGCGGCGTGAGCCGATACCGGCAAGCTGCGCTGCAGCGTAAGCCGGCCCTGCTCCAACGCCTCGAAGGTGAGATAGAGCGTCATCAGCTTGCTCATCGACGCCGGATGCAGCAGCCGGTCGGGATGATCCTCGCTGATGACGGTATTGGTGTCGGCGTCGATCACGATCGACCCGTCGATCGCGCGGGCGGCGGGAGCGGCCAGAAAAGCGCAAATGACCAGCAGGCAGGACAGGATGGCGCGGCCTGTATGCCCAGGAAGCCGCGGGAAGAATCTTCCCGTGCCATGCGCCCCGACGTCCATCTCCTGCCTCCGCTACCTCAGCCCCCGTCATGGTCGGCCCGACATGGTTACGAGTC
>DATGMP010000162.1:0-74968 GCA_035293565.1 Alphaproteobacteria bacterium
ACAGCTGCGCCGCCTTCTGATAGGGCGTCACCGGATCGTCCGTCCGGCCGTATCGTTGGGATGTGCGCTTGAACAGCATGGGTCACTACTCCCGCTCGCTGAGATCGGGGGCCGCTGGGGCGCCGGGCTTGTCGCCTTCCTTGATGGCCTGGGTCGTTGTATGGGCGCGGGCACGGGTGCGCTGCTCGCTCCGCAGCCGCTGCGCCCATTCCGGGGCGGAATTGACCGAGGTTCCCGATGATCCCGGCGAAGGCGCCGCGCCCGAACGGCCGCCCTTCGCGCGCCACGCCGCTTGCCGGCCCACGGCTGCGCTCCCTTGCAGCGGCGCGGCGGCACGCCGAAGGAGCGCGCCCGTGGCTTGGCCGGCCGCACCAATCGCCGCCTGACCGACACCGGCCATTCCTGCACCAATGCTAGCCACGCCGCGAGCCCCGGACGTTGCTTGGCCGAGGCCGTAGGCGGCCGACGCACCGGCACCAACCGATGTCCCGGCCCGGAGCGCGGCAAGGCCGCCACGCAAACTGCCAAGCGCGGCGGCGCCGGTCAGGGCCGCGCCCGCCACCACCGCACCCGCTGTGCCGATCGCCGCGCCAGCGCCCAGTTGCGGCGCGCCGGATACGAGGCCGCTCGCGATGCCGGGACCGAAGATGCCGAGACCGAACAGGGTGATCGAGGCTAGGACCAGCGACATGGTCTGGCTGAGGCTCGGCTCCTGACCTTGAAGCGCGTTGACGAAGGTATTGAAGAAGCTCGCACCGATTCCGACGATGACGGCGAGCACCATCACCTTGATGCCGGACGAGACGACGTTGCCGAGCACGCGTTCGGCCAAGAAGGAAGTCCTGTTCCAGAACGCGAAGGGGACCAACACGAAGCCGGCGAGCGAGGTCAGCTTGAATTCGAGGATGGTGATGAAGAGCTGAACCGCGAGAATGAAGAAGGCCAGGATCACGATGAACCAGGCGATGACCAGCACGATGATCATCACGGCGTGGCGGAGGAAACCGGAAAAGCTCACGAGCGAGCCCGCCTGCTGGAGAAGCGGCCAAGCCGCCTGGAAACCGGTTCCAGCCAACTTCCCGGGCCGCAGCAGGTCCTGCGCCGTGAGTCCGTTATTGGCGACATGCAGGCCGAGGCCGGCGAATGAGTTGAAGACGATCGCGGAGAGGGTCGAGAAATTGTTCAGGATGAAGGCGAAGGTGCCGATATAGAGCGTCTTCTTGATGAGACGCGCCACGATGTTCGCCTCGCCGTCGACCACCCAAAACAGCCCAGCCAAGGTGATGTCGATAGCAACCAGGGTCGATGTCAGGAAGGCCACGTCGCCGTTCAACAGGCCGAATCCGCTGTCGATGTAGCGGATGAAGGTCTGCATGAACTGGTCGATGATATTCAGGTTGCCCATGTGCACGCGCCCTCAAGTACGGCTTCGTTATTGCGGGGCGTAGGCGTTGCTGGTGCCAAGAAAGCGGGTGAAGGCGGCGCGAGCTTCCTCCTCGGCTTCGGCGTTGCGCGCGTCCTCCAGCGCGGTGGCGCGATACTGCGCCGCCATCAAGCTCTGGATCTGGAGCTGCTGCTTGGTGGAGAGGGCGATGAGCTGGTTGGTCGCCTGCTGCGCCTGCAGGCTACCGACGGCGTCTTGTGAGGCCGAGACGAGCGCTGACATGGTGGCGGTATCGGCCTGAACGTTCTGCGCGACCTGGGCCTGGACGACCATGGTCTGTCGGAATGCGTCCATCGAGTTCTGCCACCGCTGATGCGCATCGGCCACGAGTTGATCCGTGGTGACGGCGGCGGCGTATTGCTGAGGGTAGCTTTGGGCAAAGGCCGTCTGCGTCGCGTTCACCGTGAAGGCGATGCCTTGCGCCTGGTTCATCAAGGTGCTGATCTGCTGGAGATCGGACACCATAGTGTCGAGCGACGAGAAATTGAGGCTTTGCAGGTTGCGCGCCATGTTCTCCAGCATGGCGGTCTCGTTCTGCAGCGAGCGGATCTGATTGTTGATCTGCTCCAGCGCACGCGCTGCGGTCAGGATGTTCTGCGAGAAGTTCGCGGCATCGAAGACGGCAAACTGCGCCGTGGCGGGGCGCATCGGGAGGACCGCGACGCCAAGGGACATCGTGATCAGCAGTGCGGCGGCGGCTTTGCGTGTCATGGTGTCGTCTCCTTGGCGAGCGACGGATATTCGTCGAGCAGATCGGCGGCCCAATCGAGGCCACGCCCGGCGAGGAATTCCGCGGCGAAGCGGTCCTTCCCTCCTTCGGCAAGCACCTGGTCGATGAGCGTCTGATCGGCGGGCGATGAGGCGCCGCAGAGGGCAAGCGCGATCGGACCGAGCCCCAATTCGAAGAGCCGATTGCCGCGCCGGGATTGCAGATAGTACTGCCGCTTCGGCACCGCTCGGGCGATGAGCTCGATCTGCCGATCGTTGAGCCCGAAGCGGTCATAGGCGGCGCGCGCCTGCGGCTCGATCGCGCGGTCGTTCGGGAGGAAGATGCGCTGCGGACAGCTTTCGATGATCGCGGGTGCGATGGTACTCGAGGCGATATCGGCGAGCGACTGGGTGGCGAAGACGACGGCGACGTTCTTCTTGCGCAGCACCTTCAGCCATTCGCGTATGCGCGCAGCAAAGAGCGCGTTGTCGAGATAGACCCAAGCTTCGTCGAGAATGAGCAGCGTCGGCCGCCCGTCGAAACGAGCCTCCAGTCGATGAAAGAGATAGGTCAGCACCGGCAGCACCACGCCGGCCTCGTGCATGAGCGTCTCGGTCTCGAAGCACTGCACGCCCGCGAGCGCGAGCCGATCCTCGGCGGCATCCAACAAGCGGCCGAAGGCACCGTCGAGGGTGTAGGGCGCGAGCGCCGCTTTCAGCGCGTTCGATTGCAGGAGCACGGCTAGGCCGGTCAGGCTGCGCTCTGCAGGCGGCGCCGAGGCGAGGCTGGTCAGAGCCGACCAGATGCTCTCCTTCACCTCCGGTGTCACCACCACTTTCTCGTGCGCCATCAGCGTGGCGATCCACTCCGCCGCCCAGCTCCGCTCCGCCGGCGCGTCGATGTCCCTCAAGGGCTGGAAGGACAGCGCGCCCGCGGCAAGATCGGAATCGATCCCGAGCGCGTGATGCTCGCCGCCCATAGCGAGGATCGCGGCGCGCGCGGAATTGCCTTTGTCGAAGACATAGATCTGCGCCTCGCGGTAGCGGCGGAACTGGAGTGCCAGGAGCGCCACCAGCACGGATTTGCCGGCGCCGGTCGGACCGACGATGAGCATATGGCCGACATCGCCGACATGGGTGGAGAAGCGGAAGGGCGTCGCCCCGCTGGTCTCGGCGTAAAAGAGCGGCGGCCCGTCGAGATGGTCGTTGCGCGCCGGTCCGGCCCAGACCGAGGAAAGCGGCACGAGATGGGCGAGGTTCAGCGTGTGGAGGAGCGGCTGGCGCACGTTGGCGTAGACATGCCCCGGCAGGCTGCCGAGCCAGGCTTCGACCGCGTTGACGCTCTCGCGGATGGTGGTGAAGCCCGTCCCGTTGATGATCCGCTCGATGGCGCGGGCCTTCTCGTCGGCGCCCCGGCGCGTCGCATCCAGGACGGTAAGGGCCGTGGTGACATAACCGAAGGCGACGTGATCGCCGCCGAGCGCCTGAAGCGCGAGATCGGCATCGGCCACCTTGTTGTCGGCATCGCTGTCGAGCAGTGGCGTCGGCTCGTTGTAGAGGACCTCGCGCAAGAGAGCCGTGATCGATTTGCGCTTGGCGAACCATTGACGGCGCAGCCGTGTCAGCGTCCGGGTCGCCTCGGTCTTGTCCAGTGGGATGAAGCGCGTCGTCCACCGATAGGGGAAGCCCAGATGATTGAGCGCGTCGAGCAGGCCCGGCCGCGTCAGATTGGGGAAACCCAGCACGCTCAGCGTGCGCAGATGCCGGTCGCCGAGCATCGGCTCGATCCCGCCGCTCAAGGGCTCGTCGATGAGCACCGCGTCGAGGTAGATCGGCGTCTCCGGCACCGCGACGGGATGGCGCCGGGTCGAGACGGTGCCGTGGAGATAGGTCAGGGTCTCGCTATCATCGAGGGCGTGGATCTCCGGCGTGAAGCCGGAGAGGAGGTCGAGCACCCGTTCGGTCTCGTCGAGGAAGGATTGGAGCTCCTGGCGCCAATTGCGCGCCTTGTCCGGCGCGGCGGTTTCGAGGAGGGCGCGCTCCGCCCGGTTCACCGGGTCGGCTGGCGGCAGATAGAGCAGCGTCAGATGGTAGGCGCTCTCGAAATGAGCGCTCACCTGATCGAAGGCGGCACGCCGCTCGCGGTCGACGAGCCAGGAGACTGGATCGGGAAAGGATGAGACAGGATAACCCGGCGCCCCGAAGCGCTCCGCCTCGAAGAACAGCGCCCAGCCCGAACCAAACCGCCGCAACACGTTGTTGAGCCGGGCGCAGACGCCGATCAGCTCGGCTTCCGTGGCGCTCTCCAGGTCGGGCCCACGGAACCGGAAACTGCGCTGGAAGCTGCCATCCTTGTTGAGGACGACGCCCGGCGCCACCAGCGCGGCCCAGGGGATGTGATCGGCGAGCCGGTCCGGCCGGTGCCGATATTCCGAAAGGTTCAGCATCCGAGCCATGCCTTCTGTCGGAGATGCCGGGCGAGCACCTCGGCGAAGCTCGGATCACGTTTCGCGGCAAAGACCGCTAGCGAATGCCCGATGATCCAGAGCGCGAGCCCGGCGATCCACAGGCGCAGCCCCAGACCGAGCGCCGCCGCGACGGTGCCGTTGACGATCGCGATCGCGCGCGGCGCACCCGCCAGAAGGATCGGCTCGGTGAGCGAGCGATGCAGCGGCACCTCGAAGCCTTCGATATGGGTGCTCACGACACGAACGCTCCGCCGCCGAAGGAGAAGAAGGTGAGAAAGAAGCTCGACGCGGCAAAGGCGATGGAAATGCCGAAGACGATCTGGATGAGGCGGCGGAAACCCCCGGCCGTATCGCCGAAGGCGAGCGTCAGGCCGGTTGTGATGATGATGATCACCGCGATGATCTTGGCGACCGGCCCCTGGACGGAATCCAAGATCTGCTGGAGCGGCTGCTCCCACGGCATGCCCGCGCCGGCGGCGTGAGCGGTGCCGGCGAGGCCAAGCGTGAACCACGCCCCGAGAAGCGTGCAATAAAGACGGCGGGCGGAACGGATACGCATCAATTCCTCCTTGATCAAAGCGCGTGCAGCCGATGAGGCACGGGCTCGGCGATGGCGTAATCGCCGCTGGTGTCGAGACCGGCCACCTCGGCAATGGACTCGATTCGACGCGCGGTGCCGCGGCCTTGGATGAAGACCACCAGGTCGATCGCCTCAGCGATCAGCCGACGCGGAACGGTGACGACCGTTTCCTGGACGAGCTGCTCGAGCCGATAGAGCGCGGCCCGTGCCGAATTCGCATGGACAGTGGCGATGCCACCGGGATGCCCGGTATTCCACGCCTTGAGCATGTCGAGCGCCTCGGCGCCGCGCACCTCGCCGACGATGATGCGGTCGGGCCGCAGGCGCAGCGTCGAGCGCACGAGATCGGCCATGGCGACGACGCCAGGCTTGGTGCGGAGCGCGACGCAATCGGGCGCAGCGCATTGCAGCTCGCGCGTGTCCTCGATCAAAATGACCCGCTCGTCGAGCCGCGCCACCTCGGCGAGAAGCGCATTGGCCAGCGTCGTCTTGCCAGAGCTGGTGCCGCCGGCGATTAGCAGATTGCGGCGCTCGGTCACGGCGCGCCTCAGCGCTTCGGCCTGATGCAGCGAGAGGACGCGATCGGCGACATAGTCGTCGAGCGTGTAGATCCGGGCGGCTGGCTTGCGGATCGTGAAGCACGGACCCGTCGCGACCGGCGGCAGCACGCCCTCGAAACGCTCTCCGGTCTCGGGCAGCTCGGCGCTGACGAGGGGATTGCCGGCATGCGCCTCGACGCGGACATGGGAGGCGACGACGCGGATGATGCGTTCGACCTCGGCCGACTCGAGCCGCGCGCCGGTGTCGATCCGGCCTTCGCCCAGCCGGTCGAGACGCAGCCGGCCGTCCGGATTCACCATGACCTCGATCACCGCGGGATCGCCCAGCGCCGCGGCGATATCCCTCCCCATGGCTGTACGCAGCATCGCCCGGCGCCGGTCCTGCGCTTCGGGATGACTCACGGCGTCGCTCATTCCGCGGCCTCAGACGTGGCGGGCATGCGCAGGTCGCTGCTCAGACCGCGACCGCTGGCGATGCGGCGTCCAACCTGCTCGATAAAGGCCCGAAACCGATCCTGCCCGACGGCGCGGGCGGCCTGGTCGGGCTCGGGGAGCGGCGCCGTGACGGTGATCTGGTATCGAATGAAGAGCGCCAGACTCTCCATGACGATCTGCTGGTCGCGCTCGACCCGGTTGAGTTGGTTGCCGACGCGGTCGAGCCGGACTTTGAGGAGATCGTCGAGCTCTCGCGCCGCACGCCGGGCGAGGTAGGCACGGAGCGCGTCCGCGACGATCGCCGATTTGGAGGAGCCCGGCTTGCGGGCCAGCTCCTCCAGCCGCTCGCTCAGCTCGTCATCGAGATAGAGGTGATGCCGTGGCTTCATGGCTCCGTCCTCAGAAATTTGGCAGGAAATCGTCGCCGGCGTGCCGGCCTTTGGGATCGCCTTCGTTCATCGCAAAAGCGCTGGCCGACGCGCTCGCTAAACGTGCCCGATCGAGGGCTCGTTTTTCGGCCGCCGTGTCGGTTTCGTCGTCAGTGAGGCCGAGCCCAGTGTCGTGAAGCGGCGGCTCCGTGCTCGCTCTCTCCGGCTCTGGCATGCCGGGATGGTGTTGTTGCTGTTGCCCGCCCTCTTCTTCCGCGGCAGCCCCGTCCGCTTGCTTATTGAGATCGATGGCGAGCCGGAGATCGGTGCCGCGTACCTGACCGCTCCAATCATCGGGACGCAGCGCCGGCCGATCGCGATAGCCGTCCTCGGCGAGAACGGGCGTCGCCAGCACCCGAGACGTGAAGTTACCGTCTTCGAAGTACCGCAGCTTCTTCGCCCGGATCGGTGGCAGGCCAGAGACGAGCACCAGCTCGTCCGCCGGCGGCAATTGCATCACCTCGCCCGGCGTCAGCAGTGGGCGCGCGGTCTCCTGGCGCGAGACCATGACGTGGCTGAGCCAGGGCGAGAGTCGGTGGCCGGCATAGTTGCGCTGCGCCCTGAGCTCGGTCGCGGTGCCGAGAGCGTCGGAGATCCGTTTCGCGGTGCGCTCGTCGTTGGAGGAGAACGCGATCCGCACATGGCAATTGTCGAGGATCGCGTTGTTCTCGCCATAGGCTTTGGAGATCTGATTGAGGCTCTGCGCGATGAGGTAGGCGCGCATGCCGTAACCGGCCATGAAGGCGAGCGCCGTCTCGAAGAAGTCGAGCCGACCCAGGGCCGGAAACTCGTCGAGCATCATGAGAAGCTGGTGGCGACGCCGTTTGCCGGGATCGCCTTCGAGGCGTTCGGTGAGACGACGGCCGATCTGATTGAGGACGAGGCGCACGAGCGGCTTGGTGCGCGAGATGTCCGAGGGCGGGATGACGAGATAGAGCGAGACCGGCCGTTCGGCATCGACGAGATCGGCAATGCGCCAATCACACGCGGCGGTGGTCGAGGCGACCGTCGGATCGCGGTAGAGTCCGAGGAAGGACATGGCGGTCGAGAGCACGCCCGAGCGCTCGTTCTCCGACTTGTTCAGCACCTCGCGCGCCGCCGAGGCCACCACCGGATGCACCGCGGGATTCGTCGCCGTGCCGAGATGATTGGTCTCCATCATCTTGCGCAGCGTGCTTTGGAAGGAGCGTTGCGGATCGGAAAGGAAGGTGGCGACGCGCGCGAGCGTCTTCTCCTCCTCTGCATAGAGGACGTGGAGGATGGCGCCGACGAGCAGAGAGTGGCTGGTCTTCTCCCAATGATTCCGCCGTTCCAGCGCGCCTTCGGGGTCGACCAGAATGTCGGCGATGTTCTGGACGTCGCGGACCTCGTCCGGTCCCTTGCGCACCTCGAGAAGCGGGTTGTAGCGGGCGCTGCGCGGATCGGTTGGATTGAAGAGGAGGCAATGGGAGAAGCGGCCGCGCCAACCGGCTGTCAGTTGCCAATTCTCGCCCTTGATGTCGTGGATGACGGCCGAGGCCGTCCAGGAGAGGAGCGTCGGCACGACAAGGCCCACGCCCTTCCCCGAGCGCGTCGGCGCGAAGGCCATGACATGCTCCGGCCCGTCATGGCGAAGGTAGGCGTCGCCGAAGCGGCCGAGAAAGACGCCACTCGGGTGGAACAAGCCGGCATCCTTGATCTCGTGCCGCGTCGCCCAGCGGGAGGAGCCGTAGGTCGTGACTCGATGATTTTGCCGGGCGCGCCAGAGCGATCCGACGATGGCGACGCCGCAGCCGACGATCCCGCTCGAGGCGGCGATCGTGCCGGCCCGATTGAACAGCGCCGGCGCGTAAGCATCATAGGCGTACCACCACTCGAAGAGGCGCCAGGGGTAGTAGACCGGCAACGACAGGAGCGTGAACCAGGGTGGCCCGAGGCGTGGCTGGTAGACGAGCTCGGCGGCCGCCCACTGCGTGGCGATCCACAAGCCGCCGATGACGACGGCGAAGACGACGAGGATCTGGCCGATCAGAACTTTGGTCGGAGTCACGCTTGCCTCCGCTCGCCGGCGCACAGGGCGCCCAACATCGGAGACAAGGAGACGATCGGAACGGCGATCCAGCAATCACCGTTATTTACGCTCTACTACGCTCGCCACCATTCGGTGGGCATGGCACCGCTTCCGGTGTGTCAAACAAGTGGCAGAATCGCACCCCGTATCGACTGGAATTAAAATTACTGGGTCGGAGAGGCTGCCAAGTCGGAGTTGGAGGAGACGATGATCGCCGGAATCATTCTCTGTCTCGCTGGCCTCGGTGGGTTCTGTCTTTTGATGTTCTACGGTGCCGTCTTCGTGTTGCCGATGTATTTCGGCTGTGTGGTTGGCTTCTGGGCGATCAACACCGGTGCCGGCGCCATCGGCGGCATTCTCGTCGGGCTCTTTACCGGCGGCCTTGTATTCGGCATCGCGCAGATGATCTGCCACCTCAGCCGGTCATTGCTGCTGCGCTGGTTGGTCGTCATCGCGTTTGTCGTGCCCGCCGCGATGGCCGGCTATTACACCATGTCTCAGTTCTGGGAGCTGTTCATGCCGTCGAATGCGTGGCAGCAAGTCTTCGCGGTTGTCGCGGCGGCAGCCACTGGCTTTACCGCGCTGGCTCATCTTGGCGGCCTGCCGGAAACACGGGCGTTGCCACGACGGCATCCCGCACCGACGCGCCCGCAGCCGACTGGGACGCAACAAGCGATGCTCGTACCGGAAACGGTGGAGCTGTTGCCGCCACAGCGACGGGCTCTACCGCCTTTGCATCAACAATAGCCTCGCCTGAGCAAGAGGCTGAAGTTGTGGCCGGCAGCCGCATGTCAACGCTCCTCACCGCCTAACCGTGAACTCGCACGAGCGTTAGTAGAATATCAATCGGCGGCGAGTAGCATCGCTAAGCTTGCACCTACTTGCAGAAACACCTCAGCCGACGACGGTCGTCGTCGCTTCGTTCGATCGCTTGCCAGTTCCGAATGCGGCGTTCCCATCTGCCGGAGATTCGCAGTGGAATCTTGGATGACGAAGAGTATGGCTGCGCGGCTTCGAAAAGCTGCGCTGGAACTCGGAAAGCGCGAGGCGGATATTCTCATCCGGATGGCCTCGGCTATCGAGCGCCACTATGAGGGGATACCAGCGGAGAGGAAGGCGGAACCCGACCAAGCGTAGCGACAAGTTTAAAAGCGGATCGTTGTCGACCCAAAATCCGTCTGGCAGTGGGCTTATGCCGCCAGCGTGGCAGCGCGATCTTCGCAGTGCGTGAGTTGTCGTCCCTGTCACGTCAGATCGACGGTCCGTTCCTCTGCCGACCAAGCGTCCACGAGATCGTGTCGCCGCGCATGACGCCGGAGACGTGCTTGTCCAAATTTCGCTCCAGCACGGGCCGCCATGGGACCAGCCTGAACTCGCGCGACTTCTCTATGACGGCGAAGCGCCCGCTGGCAAGATCGAGCCGACGACGATAGACGCCCTCGACCCTGTCATTGGGGCGGGTCTCGATATAGCGAAGCCCGAGCTCCTCGGAGAGTTGACCGGCTGCACGCGCCAGCTCCCGCCGCTGCAACAGCCGCAGCATATTTTCGCGATAGATGATCCGGTCGCCATCGCGTCGCGCCAGCTCCTGCTCGATGAGCCATTGCCGTCGCCGTGCCTGCGCATCGCGCACCTCCCGCCCGAAGCCGGCGTCGCGCAGCGGAAGGGGCGTGGCGACGACGAGCTCGCGATCGAGCCAGGTCGCGCCTTCGGCGCCTACGAGCCGATCGAGCGGCAGGGCCGAGAGCGTCTCGACTACGACGGGGCTGGTTCGCGCCTGCATCCGCTCAAATGTTGCCGCGCGCTCCACATGGTCGGGGGCGATGATCCAGGTGCCGTTCGGCTCACGCTCGACGCCGGCGCCGGCGCGGCGCATCGCTTCGAGCCGCCGGATATGGGTTTCGGCATAGCTCGCCGTCGCGGATCGATCGTGGCGGAGATGGATGTCGATGTCATAGCGCCCGCCATTCGCCGCCGCGATCTCGGCGACGGTGCGATCGACTGTGCGCGGTTCGGCCTTTTTCGGCTCGATGCTGACGATCGCGTCGGTTGGTAGCGTCTCCGTCGCGTCCGCCTTGCCGATATCGACATAATGGGTCCGCCCATCGATGCCATCGAGGATCAAGTAATGGCGGTCGTTGATCTCGTCCGACAAGCCGCGCGCGATGACGCGACCAATGACCGGCCGTGCTTCCTTGTTGGCGGCATCGAAGATCACGTAATCGGTGGCGGCTCGTTGCAGACTCTTGTCCGTCACCTCCCGGTGTATCGTCTTGATGATGTCGCCGCGCTCGCCCGTGCGGCGCAGCGTCGGCTCCAGCGCATCGGCGAGCTTCCAGCGCCCGGGCGCCACCTCCTCGGCGAGGCCGAGGCGCCTCAGCTTCTGCAACCGCCCGGCCCGGAGCGTTTGGCGGAAGGCATCGCCCTCAACCGCGCCCGACCGGATGACCCCGCCGCCATCGACTTGGCGCATTAGGTCCTTGTCGAGGCTGGTGAACCGCTCCTGCTCGACCTCGCTCCGTAGCCGGTTTTCGATCTCGATGTCCGAGCGCGGCCCCAGATCGAAGGTGACGATCTCGGCGGCGCGCTCGCGCATGCCGTGCGTGATGTAGTCTCGGGCGATGATCAAATCCTTGCCGCGGTCGTCCTTGCCGCGGAGAAGGATATGGGTGTGCGGATGGCCGGTGTTGTAGTGATCGACCGCCACCCAGTCGAGGCGGGTGCCGAGGTCTTCCTCCATCCGGCTCATCAGCCGGCGGACGAAGCCCTTGAGCTCGTCGTACTCCACGGCGTCCTCGGCCGAGACGATGAAGCGGAACTGATGGCGATCACCCTCGGCACGGTCGAGGAACGCCTTGCCGTCGGCCCGATCCTGCCGCGCGTCGTAGAGCTCGCCCGGCAAGCCGTCGCGAGTAACGCCGTCGCGCTGGATATAGCGCATATGGGCGCGCGCGGCTTTCAGCCCCTGTCCCGCGAGCTTGACGATCCGCGATTTGATGATGACACGGCGGACGCGGAACGCGGCATAGCGGTCGCGTGATGCCAGCACGCGGCCGACGCCGGCACCGCGTCCGATGCGGTCGCCATGGAAGCGGCGACCGCGCGAGCCGAGACGCGAGCGTCCACCGGCGAGCGCGATGGCCTTTAGGACCTGGTGAAGGTATCGCTGGCCACGCTTGCTGCCTCGCGCGCGGATCTTTCCGAGCCTGGGCTCGAAGCGGTCGTCATGCACCATGATCGCCGCTCCGGATCGACGCAAAGGCGTGTCTCGCCGGATGAGAAGAGCCGGCGGCGGACCGGCGCCATCGACAGCGAGGATAATCAAGGGCTTGGCCGCGTCTGGCGCCATGCCCCTCAGGCATGGCGCCATAAAATCGATGTGCAGACAAGGACTTGGGCGCCAATGGCGCCACTGCTTTATCTTGCCTTCCCGAGCCCCACATGCCGCTGACCGTCCTTCCTGCGCTCTCTTACGCTCTAGGCTCCAGGCCGCGTGTGGTGGCCCCGAATTCGAAACCTCGGAAGCGGCATTGAAAGACACCGCTCCCGAGGCGAATGACGAAGGTTTCAGCCACTCGTCAGGAAGGCCGATTCCGCGCTCGACAGATCGCCGAAATGGCGGACCCGAACCAACGCGCAGACCCGTCGCGCGGCATCGACGACGCAGGTCGCGACGTAGTAGCGGCCGCGGAAAATGCCAAGGATTGCTACACCCAGACCGGCGTCTTCCTCGTCGTCGAATGCGCCATAGAACGGCCCGAGCGGCATCTCCGCGATGCGTCCTTCCCAGTAGAAGTCGGCCTGCTCGGCGTCGATGAAGCGCTCGACGACAGCGGTGATTCCGTCCGGTCCGAACTCGTTGGTGAGGTCACGAACGAGCTGGGGGAAGCGGTCGAAATCGGCGTGCGGGTGGTGGTGAATTGCGATCATTGTCGCCTCCGGAGTTGCCGTCCTCCTCGTCGAGGACAGGCTCCGGGAGCGGCCGGCGAAGCGGCGGTCAAGGACGCCGAAGGCGCCGCGCAGCGGGGCGCGGGGGAGCCGATTTTGTCGAGCGATCACCATGACAGGCGCGCGCCAGCGCGCTCCTTGCGCTCGACAAAATTGGGGGCACCGCGCCTCCTTGACCGCTGCTTCGTCCTGGCTGGTACGATGAAAAAACCGAGACGCCGCCCCTCTCTCCGGGAGGGTTCCGATGTTGATGCCGCTGCTATTCATCGCTCTTCTCGGCCGGCGGCGAGCCTTCAACGTTGGTCCTGAGCGGGACGAAGAGAAGGCCGGACGGCGCATCGTTTCGTTCTGGGGCGAGAGGTCGTGCGCTCCGATCGAGAGCGAAGAAGAGCGCCGTTCCCGATGGAATGCCGCTGCGGTTCGCGGGGTCGGGACGTGACGGATCGGGCAGGCCGGATGGGCCTTGCGCCCGAATGCCGTCCTTCACGCCGGAGCCGATCGCCGCGAGATAGCTCCAGGTTTCCTCCGGCAATGTCGCGCCGTGCAGCCGGTACGCGTCATAGCGATCCGGCCCGGCATTGTAGGCGGCGAAAAGTCCGGGATAGCCGTAGCGCTCGTACATCGCGCGGAGATAGGCCGCGCCAGCGAGGATGTTGTCGTGCGGATCGAAGGGATCGGCGCCCAATCCATGGCGAAGGCGCATCTCGGCGTAGGTGTCCGGCATCACTTGCATCAATCCCATCGCCCCGGCTGGGGAGACGATCGGCCGGTCATCCACAATGGCCCGGCCGCCACTTTCGACGCGCATCACGGCGAGGACCCAGGCTTCCGGAAGACCGAACCGCCGCGATGCTTCGGTGATGAAAGGCTGCCACTGATCAATCGCTGACGACGTGCCGTGTTCGTCGCCGGTAGCAGCGGCAGCGGCCTTCAACCCGCCGCCATCGTCGCTCGTCCTGATCAAAAGGGGCGCGTGATGAACGGGTAATACGTGCGCCGGCGATGCGTTGGTCCCGAGCATGCCGAGCATCGCGAGGGTCACCAGGTCCAAAGCGGGACGAGCCTCCCGAGGATCGCGGCACGGCCAATCGGCCCGAAATACCGGCCATCAAAGGAGGCGCGGACACCTGCCATCAGCAGGAAAACCTCGCCGGTGACGAGCGGACGACACTCGTTCCAGGGCGACAGCGGTCGCCCTTGCCGATCCATTGGCAAGGCGTCGGCAACCGGATCTCCATTGATCTTGATGCTGCCAGTTTCCGCGCAGGCGATATCGCCGGGAAGCGCCGCGACGCGCTTCACCACCGGCACCGACATCGGCAGATAGCCCCGCTCGGCGGCAAAGTGCGCCACGGGCTCCGGCAGGCGCGCCAGCACGAAATCGCCGCGGTCGATCGGCCCTCCGGCTCGGCGATAGAAGCCGATAGGCGCGCTGGCACTGGCGTTGTAGACGAGAAGCGGCACCGGCTTGGCGGTGGAGGCGACGCCGAGCGCGAGGATCGCGAACGCGGCTGCGCCGACCGTCGCCGCCTTGCGTCGCCGCCGGTCAAGCATGCGCGTCATGTCCATTGCCGCCGTTGGCGTGCGAGCCGCCGCGGCGATCACCGGCGACATCATTTTCGGCTTCCGCCGTCGACGACTTGCCGCGCCCGAGCGACCATTCATTGAGATCGCCGATGTGATAGCGGACGTAGCGGCCGTGCTTACGGTACCGCGGCCCACGGCTGTCCCAACGCATCCTTTCGAGGGTGCGGCGGGAGAGGCCGACATAGAAAGCGGCCTGAGCGGTGGTAAGAAACGGGCTGCTCTTCTTTGCCTCGGCCGCCCGAACGGTGTCGTCCTCCATCGCGATTTTCCTCTCCATTGCGATCGACGGTGCCGCCGCAATTGACGGCGCCGAGAGCAAAGGAGAGCGCAGGAGGGACGGCGCGGGGGACGGTCGAAAACCACCTAGCCGCGGAATCGTCCCACCTCAAATGGGAGCACGCGAAAGCCCCCGCGCGGGTGAGCGCGGGGGCAAGGCGAGAGGTCTCAGTCGGCCGGGTTCCAGATGACGGCGAACGCGTCGTCATCGTCCTGGCCGGCGGCGCGGCCGAGGTTGGCGTAGAGCTTGCGCGGGCCGAATTCAGGAGCTGCGAGGCTCAGCGAGACGTATTCCTTGCCGGAGGTCTCGCCCGTGCGCAGCCAGCCCGCGCCGATCTCATAGCCCTTCGTCAGCACCCGGAAGTCCGGATGATTGTCGGCGCTCTTGGCCGCGTTGGGGACAATGTCGATCTCGGCGCGGATGGTGAGGGTCTTGAGCTGGCCTTTGTAGCCGCCATTCGCTTGCTTGGTGACGTATCCGATTGCGGGCATTGCTCTGTCTCCTTTGAGGTCGCGGGGACCAATTCCCCTGCGATGGCGGACCGTTCATGGGCGGGGCCGGACCCTCGAACCCGAAGGGCCGCAGCGGCAGCGGAGGACCCGAGCGGACAAGTTTTTTGGAGCGTAGCGGTCGCGAGGAGCCTGCGTAGCGGGCGGGGAAAAAACTTGGCGGCGACGGTTTTGCGAGGGCCGGACCCGACCATAGGTCCTCAAGCCAAGAGCAGGGGATTGAGCCCGAGACGGAGAATGGACGGGGCGAGACCGCGATCGTCGCCAAGCGCGGATGCTGTCCGGAAAAGACCACCGATCGAGCAACCGCTCATGGAACTCGCTTGCAGGCCGACGCCGTAACGGCCGATCGTTGCCGCATGCTGATGATGACCTTCGCGCGGTCACGCCGGGTACAATGTGCGAGGAATATCAATTGACGACTGACGGCATTGGGCATCAACGGCTGCCGGAGCCAAAGACTGCGGCAAAAGCGATTTGACGGCAGGAGATTACAGATATCATGGCATCAGGAGTGGGGCGCGATTGCCGCCCGTATTGATGGACTGACGCGCTCATGTGCGTATGTCATTCAGGCATTGGAGCGAGCCCCCGGAGATAACTTCGGGAAATTATATACTTGACGCCACAACACCCAACTGCTAGTTTAGGCTCATTGAATGGAGCCGAACATGTCCGCCGATCTTTCTAGCCCGCGCTTTCACGACGAAACCGAAGCCCGCAAGTTCCTTGAGGCGACCCGCTGGCCCGAGGGTCCGGTTTGCCCTCATTGCGGCACGGTCAACGAGGCTTACGAGAACGCCAGCAAGCCGGGTGTGTACCGCTGCGCTTCTGTCGAGTGCCGTAAGGACTTCTCGGTAACGGTCGGCACGCTGTTTGAGCGGTCGCATGTGCCGTTGCACAAGTGGCTGTTGGCGACGCATTTGCTGATGGCTGGCAAGAAGGGCGTCAGCGCGCACCAGCTCCATCGGATGCTTGGCGTGACGTACAAGACGGCATGGTTCATGGCGCATCGCATTCGCGAAGCGCTGCGGCCCAATGCGCCCAGTCCGCTCGGCGGCCAGAACAAGGTTGTCGAAGCAGACGAAACATACGTCGGTGGCAAGGCGAAGAACCGCAAGAACAAGGTTCCGCCAAAGGAAGCGGTGTTCTCTTTGGTCGAGCGCGGCGGCAAGGTTCGTTCTCGCCACGTCGCCGATGTTACCGGCGCGACCTTGCGCGACGCCATGGTCTCTCAGATCGACAAGACGTCCTATCTCATGACGGACGAGTCGCCCACCTATACCGCGATCGGCACGGAGTTCGCGGGCCATGGTACGGTCAACCACTCCGCCGAAGAGTACGTACGCGCCTACTTCTGGCACACCAACACCGCTGAGGGTTTCTTCTCCATCCTCAAGCGCGGCATTACCGGCGTGTACCACCACGTCAGCAAGGAGCACTTGCACCGCTATCTCGCCGAGTTCGATTTTCGGTATAACGAGCGCGAGTCGCTCGGCGTTGACGACGCCAAGCGTGCCGAGAAGGCTTTGAAGGGCATCGAAGGCCGCCGCCTGACCTATGGGGGGTCTCAAGCGCGGCCGTAAGGCTAAGCGACTCATCCGCCACGACAAATGGCGAGAAATGCTCGCGCGAATCGCGTGGGAAGAGTGGTTCAATGCGCGCCGGTGATGCTAGAAACGCCCGGATTCCTTGACGAATCGGACGCCATGGCGCATCTTATCGGCGTGGGGTAGCGCCGGTGAATTCCGGTAAGCGCCCCGCTTAACTGAAGCCCCGCGCGAAGAGCCGGGGCTTCTACTTTGCGCGTATGACGCCAGCCTTCAGCGGATCATTAGCGTATGCCTGCTTTACCATGATCGGCTCAAGAATCCAAAACGAGCGATGAAGGCGGTATTTGATTGTCGCCGCCGTCGGCGACTCGTGGCGCAATAGTGAGAAGGCGCAAAAGTCCGCCGCTTGCACGAAATAGCTGCGGTCGGATCGACGATAGTTGATATCCTCGATCACGGTGTGCACAGGGATGTTCTTCGCCTCCTGGCCGCCGCCCCAATCACCGAATCGACTCGGGATATAGTTGTGCCGTCGCTGCTTGCGAAGAATGCGATCATATGTCTTGCCTTCATCGCAGATAATGAAGGCTTGGCTGCCGGCCTTCGTCATGTTGACGTGAATGCGATTGAGCAGCCGCTCAAACAGCACATCCTCGTCGGCTCTCATGCCGAATGCGTTGAAGAGTTGAACCCCAGGGAGACGCGTGTAGCAACTCAGCGCGAAGTCGAATAGCCGCGCGCGTGTGCCTTTGTAGACGGGAAAGGGGGCGACATTGCCACGGCCGCCGATCCAATCCGTCGCGTGCAATTCAATGGACGTGTATATTCCGTCGCACGCTTTCATCTGCCGGCGCATGTCGACAAGGTGCGTCAACGCCGCTTGCCAGAACTTCGCCGGTATGCACAGAGCCGAAAAGCAAAGATACTTGTCGTCTTTCGAGTCGTCGATATAAACGAGGTGCATGGGATGCCCGCTCCGAAGAAAGAGCCTCCGCTGGCGGTCGGAGTAGACGAGAACAAATTCAAAGAAGCGGTGCGTAAGCTGCTCAACACGCCGCCGCAGCACCGCCTGGCAAAGAAGGGGCGGCCGACTCGCCGCCCCCGGAAGAAGAGCGCGAGCTAGGCTGCCGATTCTGGCTGCTTGCTCTGTTCCCAGATTTTGCGGGCCGCGTCCTCGCTGCCGGTATGCAGCTTGCCGCTCTTCACCTCGTAGATACGCCAGATGTTCACGTCGTATCGTGCGGCGATGCGGTTCTTGTACTCGCCGCGCCAGATCGAAAGCCAAATCTGGACGGCTTCATCAAACGTCAGCCGATGGCTCGGCGGACGCGGGTCTAGGGAATTACTCATCGTGCTTGCTCTCCTTTGAGCAAAGAGCAAGCCGCTTGACGATAGGCGCGAGTTCGCCCACAGTGCGTTTGCGATCAATCGCACTGTCCCGCGCGGCTTGCACCATTGCGGGACGCTCCAAGAAGTTCCGAGCCGGCGCGTGTGGCTACGCTGCCGGCTCATCCTTTCAGAGCGGTCTGCAATCACCGTCTGATGAAGTTGATCGCGCGTCAAGCGCGCAGAATCTAAATTCAATGAAATCAATGGGTTGTATGCGCGATAAATCGCGCATTGTACCGGCGTCTGTTCGAGATATACAACAGAATATATCGTAACTTATTGATATTAAATAGGTTTTAGGCGACTCGGCCAAACTCAAAATCCGCCGATTCGCTGCAATGCACAAATATTGAGGGAAGAATGACAAGAGCCAATGCGGAGCGCCATCGACCGGATGTGAGCGATTGCTTCGTCGCCGGGATGCCGCTCAGGGAAGCGCTAAGCCTGATGAGAGAGATCGATCTTCACCCGGAAACGCCTCCCGAAGCGTGGTGGCATCGCCTTACTTGCTATGGGCAACCATCTCCAATCCCGCAATAACGCGATCGAGCTTCTTGTCGATTTGCCCCATATGGTAGGCGATGTATTCGAGCGCGTTTGCGACGCGGTGCTCTGCCGTCGGTGCCGGCTGGCCCGGCAAGAAATCTGCCTCCATGAATGCCTTGGTTTTGTCCTTGTCCGCCATCTCTTCCCTCCGCAGATTAACGCGGAGATGGGGATACCACAGAATGGGTCTGTGGCGTCAAGTATATAATTGCCTAACTTCGCCATCGTTCGAACGAAGATCACGCCCGAGTTTCAGGCGGTCACTGCGGTGATTCGCACCTTCAGTGCTGCCTACAGGAATTATTTGCCGACGATGGCTGCTTCCGCGCTTGATCGATTCCTCGAGCGTGATTGGTTCTCCACAGAACCGACTCTGATAAATACCAACCTGGTATCGGTGGCGGCATTGGAGACATTCCGTTCGGAATTCGAGTACTTAATACATGACACAGAGCTGGAAGCACGCAACCGGATCGAACTCGCCTTCGAACACCTGCGCCGGCAGATTGCCGTTGATGAAGACATACGGGACAAGTGGCGAAAGAAGTATGGCGTAACCACCACTGGAGAGACCTCATGTGAAAAGCTTGGGGCCGTGCATCTGCTAAATCACGGCATCTTGGCGTTCAAGATCACTGGCCAAGGTTCCGCCACGGATCTCGTTTATAATGAACCGCTGGACCTCGACTCTCCGGCCGTTCGACTCGCCGCTCGTGCACTCGTTCTCACGGAATGGAAGGTCATTCGGAAGGCCGCAGATGCGCATACAAATGCCGATGCAGCCGTTCGCCAGACGCGAACCTATGCAGGCGGTGTCTTGGGCAACACCGAACTGACCCGGACTCGGTACATCGTGCTGGTGTCGGATCAGGAATTCGATCTACCCGGTGATTTCGAGAAAGACGGAATACGATACCGCCACATCGAAATCCCGCTGTGCCCGCTCTCGCCGTCTGTTGCCGCTCGAAAAGGTGCCGCGACGGCGGCCCGCAAGGACAAAAGGTAAGCGGTCGTAGCTGAAACAGCGCGTGGGTCGCTCTCTCGGTGAATCTGCGGGCGGCGGCGCATGCCGCCGCCCGCAAAATCTTATGATGCGGGGAACAGCGCTGCGATGCTGTTCGCCGCATCGGTGATCGCGCAGCTTCCAGTGCTATAGAGGCGGAACGGGAAAGCCATCAGGCTCGGCAGCCAGCCCTCGGCCTTGGTCCGGCCATTGGCACCCGCGAGGCAGTCGCGGATGATCTGCTTCTGCGTCTTGGCGCGCTCCGTCACGTTGGCGTCGGCGACGCTCTTGCCGGCGATTTCGGCGAGCATGGCATTAACCGTGGCGCGCTCTCGCGCCAACGCGAAGAACGTCTCATCCGGCTGCCACTGCGCGCGCGCATCGACCTTGAGATGCACGCCGACCGCCTCGACCAATGCGCTCCCGGCCGCCAGCGTCTCGGCGATGACGAACGCGGCGACCCGCAAGACCTCCTCGTCCGGCATCGCGAGGAGGCGCGCGAAGACCTCGACGGTGCGATAGTCATCGCCGTTCGAGGAGGCGACCGTGTGGCGATCATCGGGCCGGGCTAGCAACGCCAGGATGGTTTGCCGCTCGGCCGCGAACGCCTGCTGCGCGGCGCTCGCCGCGACAGTCGCCGATATCTCCTCGCTACGCGCCTGCTGCGGCTCGGGCTTGACGCTCCAATGGCCGGATGACGCGACTGCATGCGCCACCAGGAGCCGCAACGCCGTGCCCGGATGGGCGAGGAGCGCCATCCGGGCGACGGCGTGACGATGGAGTTCCAGATAGTTCTGCATGGATTTGGTCATGGCGGGCCGTGACGACGTCACCGGCGCGGCAGCACCGTCGTCTCCCTCGGCCGTCTCGCTCTTGCCGCGACGACGTGCGTCCCTGCGCGACAACCAACCCTCGTGGACTTCCACCTCGCCCCGATGCGACACGGCGATGAACACTTTGCCGCCCTTCTTCCGAGGCGTCTTCTCATGCTCCCAAGAATTGAAGTGCTGGCCGGGCGCGAGGATCAGGACCTCGCTCCAGCCCTCGGCAAGCAGCGCATCGCGCCTTGCGGCAATGGCTTCGTTCTGCTTCTGCCAGAAGAGGTCGGCATCGGCGAAATAGTTCTCTTCGCCGAAGAGGTCCGAGACGATCTGGCCGGGATAGTCCGCGATCGGGAAGAGCGCGACCTTGGTTGAGACCGACTGCCCGCCGAAGAGCCATTGCTTCAACTGGTAGCCGCGCGGCGCGCTGTGATGGGGATCGGTGAAGAGCGCGAGCCATTCCTTCTGCTGCGCCTTCGAGGCCAAGGTCAGGTGGCGGATGGTCTCGGCGTCGATCTCCTCCTTGCGATAGGCATCCCTGATCCTGGGCAGGAGGTTGCCGAGGGCGAGCCGCTGGCCGACCATGCGCTCGGTGATGCCGAAGGTGGTGGCGATCTCGGCGACCGAGCGGCCCTCCTTGGTCAACCGGACGAAGGTCTCGTATTGGCTCATCGCGTCGGGATCGAGACGGGCGATATTCTCGATGAGCGAGGCTTCGAGCGCCGCCGCGTCGTCACCGGGCTCCATGACGGCGCAAGGCAAGGGGGCGACCTCGCCCTGCTCCTCGGCGATGGCTTGGGCGGCGGCGTAGCGCCGCCGTCCCGCGACGATCTCGAAGCGGCCGGGGCTGCCGTTCGGGCGCACCAGGAGCGGCACCAGCACGCCGCGCGCGGATCGAGGGCAGGATGTCGGAGACATCGGGCGCCTTCCTGCCGTGGCGCATGTTGAGGGCGGAGACGGAAAGATTGCCGATCTCGATATGGGTCAATTGCATGGTCGATGCTCCTGGCTTCGCGGGTTGCGCCATCCCGGCGCGGGTCATCCGCCCTGCGGCGGAAGATCAGAAGAGGGCGAGCTGGTTGCGGGCGTTCTCGTCGAAGAGGCCGATGTCGAGAGGCTTCTGGGCCTTGCGCGGCGCCAGAGGCGCCGCCAGGCGCAGCGCGAGGCGCTCGCGCAAGGTGACGGGCCGCACGCCGGGAACGAGGAGCTGCTCGCCCTGAGCCGTCGGCTCGCTGGCGAGCGGCGAGGTGTTCCGCGTGCTCATGCCGCCGCCCCGATCTCAGCGTCGGGCAGGAAGGCGAGGAGGAGATCGGCGGCCTTGGAGGCAGCGCTGGCGGCGCGGAAGATGGCGCGGTTGTCCTCGCGCAGCACGTCGAGCCAGGACCCGAGGTAATCGGCATGGCGCACGGTCGGGGTGATGCCGAGCGCGGCGCAGAGAAAGGCGCTCGCCATCTCGGCGACCAACTCCTCGCGGGCGTAGCTCTTGGAGCCAAAGCGCCCGGACTGCTCGCGGTTCAAGCGCGAGACGTGCCCCGTCCAATGGCCGAGTTCGTGAAAGCAGGTGCGGTAATAGTTGATCTGCTCGAAAAAGGCGGGCTGCGGCGGCACCTGGATGTAATCGGCGCTCGGCACATAGAAGGCGCGCTCGCCGCCAATGCGGAAATCCGCCGCCGTCGCCGCGATAAGGGCCTCGGCCCGCGGGATGATCTCGCGCTCGGGCAAGACGGGTGGGCCGGCAAGAGCGCTCTCCGGCAAGCCTTCGCACTGCGCGACGTTGAAGACGGTGAAGCGCTTGAGGAACGGCACCGCCTCGGGCTCGTCGCCATCGCGCTTGGCGCGCTCGATCTCGTCCTTGGGAATGAAGCGATCGGCATAACAGACGGTGGTTCCGCGCTCGCCCTTACGAACGTTGCCGCCCAAATCCAGCGCCTGCCGGAAGGTCAGCCACTGTTGAGAAGGGAAGCCCTTCTCGATGACCGCGCCCCAGAGGATAAGGATATTGACCCCGGAATAGCGCCGGGAGGTGGCGGCGTTCTTCGGCAAGCCCAGGCCGGCCTTGGCGCGGCCCCAGGGTTGGACCCACGGCACGCGGCCCTGCTCCAGCTCCGCGATGATCTTGTCCGTGACCTCCTGATAGAGGCTCGCCTTCTCGGCCGCGCCGGTGGTCCGCTGCCGGTTGTGCTGGCTCATGCGCAAGCCCTCCGCTCCGCTTAAAACCCGCGCGCCTTTCCCCGGAAGCGGGGTGGGCGGCGAGATGCGACCGCAGAGGCCCGCCGCAAAGGCGGGCTGCACCCGAAGGGCCGGAACGAGAGTGGAGGACCCGCAGCGTAGCGGAGGGTTGCGGCACGCCGCGGCGGGCCTAGAAGGGAGCGCCGCCCACCCCGCGCCACCGGGAAAGGCAAGGACGACTCCGCCGCGAAGCGGCGGCCGCCGGAGCCCGCGCGAGCGGGCGATGCGCCAGGGATCGACACCCGGAGGGCCGAGACCCGCAGGGGCTCGATTCATGAGAGCCCGGCGCGCGCCGTCAGGCGCGCGGGCGCCCATCAGTGACCGTTAGCGAATGCTGCTCGAGGCGCCAGGACAAAGGATGGTGACTATCCTTGTCGATATGACGGGCTATTGCGTTACGGCGCGCCGCTGTTGCGTCTGTTGCAGGAGATGGAGATATCCGCCTTTGACCATACTTTCGCCGAGGTGGATGGTCCGGCGGACGCGGCTGCGGAGGTAATCGGACCTGCTTCGCCATTCCGTCCGCGCGACGTCGTCTCCCCACAAGATGGACGCGATCTCACGATGGCTTGCGCCTGCATGCGATGCATCAAGGGCTTGCAGGGCCATTCGCCAACGCTGTGCGCGTTGGACTGGTGGATAAAGGGAAGACGGGCAGTGGCCGAGACGTTGCAATGCCAGCAGGCGATGGAGGGCGGTGAGCTTCGGCTCGATACCATCGCATCCGGCAAGCTCGTAGCTGAGCCGCACCGGTCCATCGAGCAGGCTTCCCCGCCGCACTTCCAGTTGGATGCGATGAAGGCCGTCACCGAGCAGGACATGCTCACACCCATCGGCCATGCGCAGAACGACTGTGGGGCTAGCCAGCCGATGGATATCGAAGGCTTCATCGTCACGGCGGGCCGGGGATGCTGTGACCGGAAGAACCGCCGGGTTCACATCCGGACGCCAGAACACGGTGGCTTCGTTGGCCGGACGATCGGCGGGTTCGAACGAGAGGCAGCCCCATGCCCGCGCCGCGTTCGCGACGTCGCTCGGATCGACGACAAGGACTTTGGAACTGTGGTGTGGCTTGCGCCCGACCTCATCAATCGTCGCGGTAGTGATGTGGCGGTAGTCCGGATTTCGCCGCTGGAACTCCCACGCCCACGCTTCTCGCGTGTAGGTATGGGGCGCAGAAGTATGCCAATCGGGCCTGGCTTGATCTTCCTCCTTATCTGTCGTCATGCGCGCGGCCACCCTTGAGCGGCGCATCGCCCCTTAAAATAGCACTGACTGCACTCATCCTGCCGACGACAGAATCTCATTCTCGCCCGCCCTCAGTCGGAGATAGCGAGCCGGTGTCGGCTCGCTGTGTGGCTGCTTTGTTTACGTTCTATTGCATCTCTTAGTTGCGAATCGTGATGTGACAAAAAAGGGACCGCCGGACCGCAAACTCTCGCTTAGCTTGTGGCGCAGAGCGGCGGCCCAGGAGGCGCTTTCAGGCGGAGTCCGGTTGATTTCGTCGCCTTGCCGATCGCACGAACGGCACTTCTGAAACTTGAGACGGCCCTCAAGGCCCGCGTGTCACTGACGAAGCAGGTGGCGATATCCTGTCTCGGTCATCCACCGCGCCCGGCGCAAGTGGCTTTCGACCACGTGGCGTGCCCGTTCCGGTTCTCGGACCGGGTCGATCTCAAACACGATCCGCGCCATGTCCTCGACGCTCGCATTGTCCGCGCTTGCATCGAGCAAGCGCAGATAGATGGAGAGATGGCCCTCGTCATAGGCGGTGATGCCGTCCGCCCATGGCACATCGTCAGCGATGTCAGGCTCCATTGGTGCTGGGCTCCCTCCCCTAACCCTTCAGCCCGGCTACTACCAGGCCATAAAGAACAAAGCCGCGCGCGAGTCATTCCCATGACCAATTCGACGCGGCTCCGGTCACGATCCTTCTCCGTCCCGCGCAATAGCCCTAATCAAATAGAGGAGGTGCTGACGCAGCTTCTCGCTGCGGATACGATGATAGGCGCGGGCGAGCTCCAGGGTCTCCCGCTTGGTCATGATATCGATCACCGGACCAGTTCCCGATCTGCCCCCGTTCGTTCGTTCCAGGATTGCCAGCTCTTGGGGCATATCGTCGAAGAAGAAGGCAACCGGCACGTCGAGAGCTCGGCCCAGCTGATAGAGCGCGCTCGCACTGATGCGGTTCGCTCCGCGCTCGTATTTTTGGATCTGCTGGAACGTGAGGCCGATCGCTTGCCCCAGCTCGGTTTGGCTCATGCCGCGCAACGTCCGCCGAAGGCGTAGGCGATCTCCGACATGCCGGTCGATCGGGTGCGGTCCATCTCGGCCGACAGAACGCCTTCGCTTCAATGAGGCGGCCTCTCGGTGTCCTCGTCCTCCCAGTCATCGAGGACCGCGCACGCCTCTTCGGTCGTCATGACGTCATAGAACCTGTCTTGCACGACGCCAACGGCGAGGCCGGCGTGCAACGCCGCCTCGCACAGGATCTGCTCGGCTTGGTCCGGCGAGCAGGCAAACAACGCCGTAAGCGTGGGCATTTCGATGCGGATGATTCCGGACGCCGCCGCGTCGACATCGCGTCGAAGAAGCGCGCTCAGCTCGAGGAGCCAAGTAGGAGGATTAGAATGTGCGGACCAAGTCATCGATCGACTTGGACTCGTGCAAGAGCGTCTGCTGCTTGCGGGGCAATAGCCGCCGTGCGTCGAGGTGACGAATAGATGTCCGGTCAGAGATCCTTCCTGACCAGGCGCACCCCTTCCCCTTTGCCCGACGCGTCCGGCGAAATGAATTCGATCCCCGCCTTCTCGAGTGTGGCAACGATGCGGGAGAGCGTCGTCGTCTTCGGATCGACGTCGCCTCGCTCGATATCGGCGACCGTTGTGAGGGAGAGCACCGCACGCCTGGCAAGCTCCGTCCGACTCCAGTTCAGGAGCCCTCGCGCAGCGCGGATCTGCCTTGGAGATACAAGCATCTCCAGGAAAGCACACCGCCGCGGGCGAAAGCGCTACTGCAAACGTACATTTACATGCTTCAGCGTATTTTTGCACGCCATTTCTACTTCGTCACCGCATGCTTTGCTAGAATCGCGCGGCGACACTGTCTCGTATGTGGGCATACAGCGCCGTCCGAGCGGAAAACGAGCCCGCGATCGAGCTCGATTCGAGGGTATCCGCCGAGAGTTCTAGCTCTGATAAGCGCAACGACGCACCGCGGGCCGAGACCCGAAATCGATTTCACAAGGTATCTAAAAATGATACTTTAAAGATGCAATATCGGAGAGACCGTTGTCCAAGGCGAGAGACTACATTGATGGCTTGGCGGCTCGCGGCCAACACCACTTCACGGCCAGGGAAATGGGCCAAGCGCTCGATATCTCAGCCGCGGCCGCGAAACTTGCCCTGTTGCGCCTGGCAAAGCAGGGCGAGGTAGCGAGCCCGGCGCGTGGGTTTTATGTCATCGTCCCGCCCGAATACCGACAACTCGGCTGCCTGCCGGCGGACCAATTCATCCCAGCCCTCATGAAGCACCATGGGCTCGCCTACTATGCGGGTCTCCTTTCGGCCGCGCAGTACCATGGCGCGGCGCACCACCGGCCGCAGGAGTTCCAGGTCGTCGTTCCCAAGAACCGGCGATCCATCATGTGCGGCGCGGTCCGCATCGCGTTCATCGCGCGAAAGCGGATCGCGGATGTCCCGGTGCAAAAGGTCAACACACCGCGCGGGACGGTCCGCGTCTCGAGCGTCGAGGCGACAGCCGTCGATCTCGTCGGATACGAGGGCCGCGCCGGCGGGCTCGACCAAGTTGCCACCGTTCTTGCCGAGTTGGCCGAGCAAATTGATCCTGAGCGACTTGTCGCGGCAGCGAAGACCGCACCTGTGCCCTGGGCACAGCGTCTTGGCTATCTCCTGGAGCATGTGGGCGCCGCCAAGCGCGCCGAACCGCTCAAAGCATATGTCCGCATAGCAGCAAGGGACATGACGCCGCTCTTGCCGAGCGCCTCGCGTGCGAAGGCGAGACAAGAGCGGGCGTGGCGGCTCTATGTCAACGCCGAGGTGGAGGCGGAAACGTGATTCCGCGCGACTACATCACCGAATGGCGCGCCCATGCACCATGGGTGCAGGACTTTCAGGTCGAGCAGGATCTCGTGATCAGCCGCGCCCTCGTCGAAATCTTCTCGCATCCGCTCCTCCGTGCATCGCTGCTGTTTCGCGGCGGCACGGCGCTCTACAAGCTCTACATCACGCCGCCGGCGCGATATTCCGAGGATATCGACCTCGTTCAGATCAATGCCGAGCCGATCGGACCGGTGATGGATGCGTTGCGGGCAACGCTCGACCCGTGGCTCGGCAGGTCGCAATGGAAACAGACCGAGGGGCGCGTCACGCTGAACTATCGCTTCGGTTCGGAGGACACGCCGCCGCTGAGCTTACGCCTGAAAGTCGAGATCAATTCGCGCGAGCACTTCACGTTCTTCGAACGCGTTTCCATTCCCTTCGCCATGTCGTCGCGCTGGTTCACGGGAGCAGCCGACATCGGGAGCTATCAGCTAAATGAGCTGCTGGGCACCAAGCTGCGTGCGCTCTATCAGCGACGCAAAGGCCGCGACCTATTCGATCTGGCGATCGCGTTGAAGAATCCAGCGGTCGACCCAACGCGAGTGGTCGAAGCATTCCTCGGCTACATGGAGAAAGACGAGGGTCGCATCAGCCGCGCCTTGTTCGAGCGGAACCTCGCGGGCAAAGCAGTGAACTCGCAATTCGTCGCCGACATCGGCCCCATACTGGCGTCAGGCTACGAGTGGGATATGGATCGCGCCATGGCTGAGGTTTCCTCACGCCTGATTGCGCTTTTGCCCGGTGATCCGTGGAAGCGGGACCAATAGCACATCGCCACCCAACTCTCATTCAGCCGGGTTGAACGCTGGTTCGACCCGCTGAGACGTCGCCACCGGCAGCGACCGCATTTTCACCAGGGCGTAGATTGCAGGGATGACAATGAGCGTGAGGATGGTCGATGAGACCATGCCGCCGATCATCGGCACGGCGATGTACTGCATGACCTCGGAGCCGGTCCCGTGGCTCCAGAAGATCGGCAGAAGCCCGGCCATGCGCAGGCTTCAGACTGCGATCAGAGCGGTGCTGGAGGCGAGACGGCTGCGGCTGTTCAACACGAAATGCAATTGACGGCATCGTCGGAGCAACGCCGTACCTTTCAAATTGCTGTATATCCGAGGAAGCGCCGCACGAGCCAATGATCGAGTGAGACAACGCCCGGTCCTCGCGTCAGAATGAATATCAGGAGCGACGCCCAAGTGAGATGTTCGATCCAGTCCTCTGGGTAGACGAACGCCTCGATCACAAAGGTCATGCCGAGCATCGGCAGGGTCGCCAGCCGCGTCGCCAATCCGGCCACGAGAAGGATCGGGCAGCTGAGCTCGATGCTGGCGGCGAGTGTCGCGGCGGTCGCCGGCGGAAGCACTGGTACCTGGTACTCGTCGCGGAAGAGCGCGATCGTCGTCTGCCAGCTGGCGATCTTCGTGAGTCCGGAATTCCAGAACACGGCAGCGATGCTGATGCGGAACAGCAGCTGCAGGATCGCGAGCGGGAAACGCTGGAGCCACCCAATGACGCGAAACAGGCGCCCACGTGCGCCGCCGACCCTGGTGCCCGGATTCATCATGATTGGCGAGCTGCCCCCGTTGCGGTGGCGAGGGAGACGGCGACGAGGGCGCCGTCGTGAAAGAGATCGGCGAAGCTTTTCGTCATGTCGAAAGGATGATTGGTGCCGAGTGCGGCGTCGGCGGCCGCATGCAAGGCCAATCCGCGGGACAACGTGTGGCGAAACGTGAAGGTTGCCACATCAAGCGACCGCAGCACGATCTCGCCGGCGCGCCGGCTGACTTCGAGGCAGACAGAGCCGGCGGCAGGGTAGATCGCCGCGTCCTCCTCTTTGCCAGGGCGGTTGGCGTGCCAAATCCGGTCGACCGGCCAGGGCGACGCCAGATACCCGAACGACGGGTGCAGCGAAAATACGAGCCGGGGCGTATCTTCCGGATCGATGCCGGCAAGAGCTGCCGGCTTCAGCGGCTCGATGTCGGCGGCATGAGCAGCGACATTCATCAGCCACTCGAGACGCGCCACGTCCGGCAGATAGACGAGGTGCTGACACGGCGGAAAATCGGCCAGGAAACGGGCAAACTGTGCGCCGTACGCCGACAGGCAGGCTCGCTCCGGCGGTCCTATGCGCAAGAACTCATAGGCGGCATAGGCGAAAAACCGCGCATCGACCAGCCGGCAAACCGCCGGGAAGGTGTCCTTGAGCACATCGGCGAGCGAGGCAAACACGTTGTTGCGATAGACGTCGAGCCGCTTGTCGGCGTCCAGCCCGTCGGGAAGGATCACGTCGCTGATGGCGGTCGCGTCGCCCTCGAGAAGCGCGCGGCGGAAATCCCGCTGCAATTCAAGCAACGGGAGCATCGATCGCTCCCATGGCCTGAGCAATGCGCTCGGCCTTCTGCGCCTCGTCCAGAAGGACCGAAAGTTCGGGGATCTGCTTGTCCCATTCAACGAGACTGGGGACAGCACCGAAGCGCGCGACGGCCCGACGGTAGAGATCCCACACCGCTGGCGCCACGGGCGAGCCGTGGTCATCGATGAGAAGGGGTCGGTCGTGACGCCGATCGACGAAATGCCCGGCGAGGTGAACCTCGGCGACGCTATCGGCCGGGAGCGCATCGAGATACGCGGCGGCGTCGAGGCCGAAATTGGCGCAGGAAACGTGGATGTTGTTGACGTCACAGAGGAGACGGCAGCAGGTCCGCCGCACGAGCTCGGCCAGGAATTCCGGCTCGGAAATCGTCGAATGGCGGAACCGCAAATAGGCGGATGGATTCTCCACAAGGACCGGCCGGCCGAGGACGTACTGCACATGCCGGACGTTGCTGGTGACGACATCGAGCGCCTCCTCGGTGTAAGGCAGCGGCAAGAGATCGTTGAGGTAGCTGCCGTCGACGACGCTCCAGGAGAGATGCTCGGAGATGAGAAACGGCTCCGTGCGCCGAATCAAGCGGCGCAGGCGCTGCAGGTGCTCGGCATCGATCCCCTTAGCGCTGCCAAGCGATAGGCCGACGCCGTGGAAGCTGATTGGATAGTCGCGGCGGATCGCATCGAGCCTCGCGAGCGCGGGCCCGCCACCCATGTAGTTCTCGGGATGGACTTCGAACCATCCGATCGCGGGCCGCGTCGCGAGGATCTCGACCACGTGCGGACCACGCAGGCCGATCCCGACTGCGGTCGGGATCGAGCCTGCCTCGCCTGTTCGCTCGACCATCGGGCTGACCCGTCGCTCAGCCCGCGGGCGCTAAGCCTTGGGGGTGAGGCTCGCTCCCTGGATCTTTGTGCAGGTGCCGACCGGCACATAGATCCACGATTTCGGGTCATTGGCGTGTTTGGCCTCGCCGGCACAGGAATGGCTGTTGGAAGCGCCGCAATCGTTCTTGCCGGCCGCCGCGATGCCGTAGCATTTCTCGGCTTTGAATGTCGGCTCCGGAGCGGGGCCGGCGTTGGCGAGCAGCGGCGCCGCGACCGTCGCGGCGACCGCGGAAGCGATGAGCATGGACGTTTTCATTGAGCTTCTCCTCCCGGCCCGTGGGAACCGTTGACCTCGGCGTCCGGGTATACCGAGACCGTTATGCTGCAGGCGCTCTCGATAAGGCGCGTAGCGCCATCCAGAAGAGCAAAGCCGACGAGGATCATTGTCGCGCCTTCACCGTCCATGACAAGAAGCGGCCCGCGCATCCGCGGGAAGGAAAAGCGCGAACAGCGCGTCGACGGCATCACGCGCGTTTTCCGGCGCGGTGATCATGAGATGAATCGCGTCAGGATCCTCCTGAAGCTCAAAGCGGAGGAAGCTGCAGCATGCTTGCTCCGCGACAACTAACTCCCGTACGTGCGAACTGGCAGCGATATCGTAACTGAGCCGGAGACTGAACTCCTCTCGCCGATGACGTCGAAGAAACCTGCTCGTCAGCTCTTGGATTTTTCCCGCCCGATCCTTGAAGGCGTTGGGAAGCAGCGTGCAGGCGATCGGCTTTGACCCGGTGTCGGCCATGATTTCCCATCCTCACCTCGTCCCGAGATCATTGACCTCGGCGTCCGGCTATATCGAGGCTACCATGCAGTCGGCAATCTCAATCAGGCACGGCGCCCCAGCTCCGTCCCGAAGTTTCTGGCGTTCAACCGCTTCGCCAGCGTGAAAGCTTCGTCGAGTGTACAGAGGAAAGTGCCGGGATGCTTTGCGGTCCAGCGTTCGCCCGACGTGCGCGAGGTGAAGAAGAATATGTAATGGCAGAAGCTCGCCATGATATTGGCGGCGGACGTGCCGAAGGCTTCCGCATCGGGCCGAATGAAGGAGATGACGGCGTCGCCGGGTTCGACGGACTCGATCCCGCTCGGCGTCACGGTCAATCGCACGAGCTCGCGGGTTTCCGGATCAGGCGAGGTGACGCGCGCAGGTCGGCCGAGAACTTCCGGAATGAAGAGGCTGTCCCAGGCGCACCAGGTCCAGAGCGCACGGCCATTCACCTCGAAACGATGATGCATCGGTGCCGTCGCAAGCCCGCCGAAGCCGAGGACGCGGCCTTGCGGGTCGGGATAGGTAAAGCACTTAATCGCATCGCGTTCGAGCAGCGCGCGCGCCGCAGCGGGCGTGGTGTCGAGCGCGCGAGCGAACTGCTCGGCGTCGACGGCACGCCCTTTGGCGAGCTCCCGATAGAGAGCCACCGCCGCGCCCTGCTCCTCCGGAGAGAAGGATTTGAGATGCGGCGCCAAGGTTTCCCAATACTCATCGACTGTCGGTCGGTCGCTCATTGCCTCAATCTCCTATCTCTCATCCGGCGCAGCACGAGAGCTTCGCGACATCCTTGCTGAAGGCGAGCGCCGCGAGCTTCAGGCCCTCGACCGTCGTGAGGTAGGGGAAGATCGCGTCGGCGAGCGCATCGACGGTGAGCCCGCTCCTGATCGCCAGCGCTGCCGTCTGGATGCTGTCGGCGCCTTCGGGCGCAAGGATGTGTGCGCCGAGGAGCTTGCCGCTCGCCGCCTCGGCAACGAGCTTGATGAGCCCGCGGGTGTCGCGGGCCGCCAGCGCACGCGGTACGTAGCTCAGATCGATCGTCGACGTCTTGACGCGAAGCCCGCGATCGAGCGCCGCGGTCTCGGTGAGGCCAACGCTCGCGACTTGCGGGTCGGTGAAAACGATCGCCGGCATCGCGCTCGCGTCATAGCGCTTGCTGTCGCCGTTGAGCGCGTTCTGCGCGGCGAGCTTTGCGCCATAGGCCGCCATGTAGACGAACTGGTCGCGTCCCGTCACATCGCCCGCGGCATAGGTGCGGAGCCGTGTGGTACGCATCCGGTCGTCGACCTTGATACCGCCATTGGCCATGAGTGCGACACCGGCTTCCGCCAGGCCAAAGCCGTCGGTATTGGGTTGGCGTCCCGTGGTGATGAGCACTCGCTCCGCAGTGATCGCCTCAGTGCGGCCATCGGCCGTGACCGCGAGCGCGATGCCGTCGGGCGTTTGGCGAATCTCGCGATAAGAGAGCCCGTCGCGAACGGCGATGCCCTCGTCGCCGAAATACTGGGTCAAGGCATGGCTGATCTCAGGCTCCGCCTCTGGCAGCAGGCGGCGGCGCGTCGCAATCGTCACCTTGACGCCGGCGCGCGCGAACATCTGGCCGAGCTCGCAGCCGATATAGCCGCCGCCGATCACGAGCAGCGACTTCGGCAGCTGCTCGAGCTCGAGCGCCGTCGTACTGGTGAGATATGGCACCGTCTCGATCCCGGCGATCGACGGGAGAGCCGCCCGGGCGCCGGTCGCGATGATGACCTTGCCGGCCTTGACGAGATCGCCATTGACGATTACGCCCTGCTCGCTGAGACGCGCCGCACCCTCGCGGTAGGCGATCGTGTTATAGCTCGGCAGGAGATCGACGTATTTCGCCTGCCGGAGCGACGACACGAGCTCGTCCTTCTGATGGATGAGGGCGCGCCAGTCGGTGATCCTGCCTTCCGACCGGATGCCGGCGAAGCGCGCGGCGGCGTCTGCCTGATGCAGCGTCTCGGTCGCACGGATCATCGTCTTCGACGGCAAGCAGCCGACATTGATGCAGGTCCCGCCGATGGTGCCGTGACCGATCAGCGCAACGTTCGCGCCCAGCTCCGCCGCGGTGATCGCTGCCGAGAAGCCGGCGGAGCCGGCGCCGATGACCGCGAGGTCATAGCTCCCGTTCATCGTCTTCGCGCTCGGGGCGCAGCAATCATGCGTGGTCATCGGAAAACTCCGGGTCATCGAGCAGCATTGGCCCACAAGTGCAGGACGCTGCCGAAAGCGGTGTTCTTCCGCCGTCGTTCGGCCGATCGGCCGGGCGCAGCAGCGTCGAGTAGCGCCCGACTCTTTCCGGCCCGCGGGCCTCTAATTCCTGAGATGCGACGGAAAACCTGCGTTCGTCACGGCAGCGACCAGGGTCTCAACCTTCGTCGTCACGTCGTTAAAGGTGACGGTCGCCACCGCGCCCGAATTGTCCTTCGCCTGGACGACTTGCACCGCCTTCACGCCGTCGACCCGCGAGAGCGTCTTTTTCACGATTGGACCGCAGAGCTCGCAGGTCGCGTTCTCAACATCGAGAACGACGGTTTTCTCGGCCGCCCGCGCCGCTAAAGGCGACAGCGTGGTGACCAGGGCGATTGCGGCGGCGGCGACACCAATGCGAAGCATGATCCTTCTCCTTTGTGACGGATGATGGGATTACAGGAAGTATGGAGCGATCTTGGGGAAGCCGAGGGCGATGACGACCAGCACCGTCGCTGTCCAAAGACCGATTTTGGCAATGCGGCCGGAACTCGGCTTGGCGCAATAGGACCCGTCGGCGCAGGCGACCTTGGGCTTGCGATAGACGAGATAGAAGCCATAACCGAGGAAGCCGACGGTGACGGCGGCGAAGATCGGCTGATAGGGCTCGAGCGCGGTCAGATTGCTGATCCAGGCGCCGCTGATGCCGAGCATGAAGAGCGCGAAGGGCACGACGCAGCACGAGGCCGCAGCCAAGGCGGCCACGATTCCACCCACCGATATCAGCCCCGCCTTGCGGCTGGACGGGTCTGTTTGGCCGGCGTCCCGTGTGACTGGCCCGGCGAATGTCTGCGGCATGGACTCGTTCATCGTTCTAGCCTCTTTCCCGATGACTGGAGAGAAGATGGGTTCTGTAGCAAGTACAGGTTCAAGCGAAAAATTCGCGCTGAGGAACACGGTTCCGTGAGGCTTGTTTGGTCGCGGTTATTCTCAATTTGCGCCGGGAAAAATGTGTCCCGCCGGTCACACGCTTAGATCGAGATCGGGATAGCGCAAGGCGTTTCGCTGGCGCGCGAAGACCTGCGCCTCCGCAAGGGTAACGTATCCCACGTCTCGGCGGCCCTTCGACCACGCTTTGAATGATTGCTCGTCCCTGAAGAGGCTGACGTGATCGCAGAACGCCTTTCGAAGATTGTCGCAGCACGCCTTGGTGTCGGGCGTGACGATCGATACGACGCAAGCGGCTAGCTTCGCCCCGCGCACTTCGCCGGGCGCCAGTTCGACGGTCAATTCTGCATTCGAGCCGGGACAGCGCGTGATCAGAACCGCCGGGTTGCGGAGGATCTCCGGAAGGAAGAGGGCATCGAAGGCGCACCAGGTGTAGAGAGTGAATCAGCCTATGACGAATTGATGATGCGTCGGTGCGAGGCTCAGGCCGCCATACGCCGTGACCGCGCCGCGATCGTCGAACGCCACCGCTGAAGGGAGGAATTCGCGCAGAAAAGGCTCGACGCGGTCCCGCGAGAGGTCGCAGGCATCGGCAAGGTCGTTGCGCGCCACCGGCGCCCCGCGGCCGAGCAATCGGTAGAGCGCTATGCTCAGCCTCTGCATTTCGGGCGTGTTTGTCGCCGGGACGCGTCGTTTCAGATAATCACCAAATGCCTCACGGGCGTCGAGCGTGTGTGCGTCCTGTTCCAACGAGATCTCCATATCTGGGTACAGCTTCAATCGATAAAACTGAGACGCCGACTACGGTCCGGTGAGCCTATGCGACCGAAATCAGAGCTTCGTTTGGCGCTGGAGTCGCGTCTTCCTCGCGTGAAGGATAGCGTAGGCAAGAGGGCCAATAGCGATGGTGACGCCCAAGACCGCCGCCGCGTTCAGCCCACTCAGCCACGCGACGAAGCCGCCGAGAAGCGAGACAACGCCCGCCGGCCCGAGACAGCACAGCAATACCAGCGGCGCAACCAACGCAGCGGTCAAGAATCCGGCGGCCGGCCTCTCGCTCACCATGTCCTCGCAAAAAATGGCTCGACGTCAGGCTACGACCTGTACCCGCAACAGATGCAAGGCTCATTTTCAACATTGGTGGCAAGCGTCGCTTTGCTTGTCAGCGGCTCACGCCACCATTACATCCTCTACCTGTAGAGATTACAGAGTTGAGGCAGGCAGATGCCGACCAAGAGAACGACAGAAGGCGAGTTGTTGAGCCGCGGTGCCCTCGCGACCCTGTCTGGCTGCAACATCGAGACGATCCGCTATTACGAGCAGATCGGCATTCTGCCGGCGCCGCCGCGTAGCCAGGGCGGTCACCGCCTCTACGGGCAAGACCTTATCAAGCGCTTGTCTTTCATCCGTCGCAGCCGAGAGCTTGGGTTTACCCTCGAGGAAATCCGCCAATTGCTCCGCCTAGTCGACGGCAGCAATTACACCTGCGCGCAGGTCGAAACGCTGGCGCACGAGCATGTGCAGGACATCCGTCGAAAGATCGCCGATCTCAAAAAGCTCAAATCCGTGCTGGAGTCCATGGCATCAAGATGCACTGGTGATGACGTACCCGAATGCCCCATCATTGACGCGCTTTTCGATTCCGCGCGCCGCCTCGCCCCGTGAGGGCCACTCGTCGCTCGGCTCAATCCGCGCGGGGTCGGTGACTGCACCGGCGTTAGAGGAAGCAGCCCACCGATCAAAGCACGTAGCCGAGATCGTAGAGAACCCGTCGCTATTGGAGCAACGTGGTATCTGTAGTAACCCCGCTCCCCGGCAAAATCGACAGCGGCGAGAGAATTGGCGAGCGTGTTCACTCCGCCGCTTCGAACGCAGGCTCGATCCGGCGTTGCGGTGCGGCTGGAAGCGATCTCATCTTCACTAGGGCGTAGATTGCCGGGATGACGATGAGCGTGAGGATGGTCGATGAGACCATGCCGCCGATCATCGGCACGGCGATGCGCTGCATAACCTCCGAGCCGGTGCCGTGGCTCCAGAGGATCGGAAGCAGCCCCGCCATGATGGCTGTCACCGTCATCATCTTCGGGCGTACCCGCTCGACGGCTCCCTCCATGATTGCGGCGTAGATGTCGCCTCGCGTGAGTTGCTGATCGTGCGCTCTGCGCCGATCGACCACCTCTCGGTAGGAATTGTCAAGATAGATGAGCATCACGACACCGGTCTCCGCGGCAACCCCGGCGAGCGCGATGAAGCCGACGGCTACGGCAACGCTCATGTTGAAGCCCATGTGCCAGAGGAGCCAGATGCCGCCGACCAGGGAGAAGGGCACGGACAGCATGACGATCAGCGTCTCGGTGAGCCGTCCGAAGTTGAGGTAGAGCAGGACGAAGATGATGAGCAGCGTCACCGGGACAACGATCCGGAGCTTCGCTTTTGCCCGCTCGAGATATTCGAACTGGCCGCTCCAGACGGCATAGACACCGGGCGAGAATTTTACCTGGCTCATGACCGCTTGCTGTGCGCGGGCGACGTAGCCGCCGATGTCGCTGTCGCGGGTGTCGACATAAATGTAGGCCGCAAGCTGGGCGTTCTCCGTGCGGATGGTGGAAGGACCTTGGGTCAGCCGGATTGCCGCCACCTGGCCCAGCGGGATCATGGCGCCGCTCGGCGTGGGCACCAGTACCTCGCGCGCGATGCTGCCGGGATTGGCGCGCAGATCGCGGGGGTAGCGGACGTTGACCGAGAAACGCTCGCGGCCTTCGACGGTCGTCGTCACCGTCTCGCCGCCGAGAGCTGTCAGGATCGTCTCTTGGAGATCCTCGACAGCTAGTCCATAGCGAGCAAGCGCCGGCCGGTCCGGCTGGATCTCGAGGTAATACCCGCCTTGGACGCGCTCGGCGAAGGCGCTCGTCGTGTCCGGCAATTTGTGCAGCACCGCCTCGACCTGCTTCGCCCCCTCCTCGATGGCGGCAAGGTCCGGGCCGAATACCTTGACGCCGATGGGCGTGCGAATGCCGGTCGAGAGCATGTCGATGCGTGCCTTGATCGGCATCGTCCAGGCATTGGCGACGCCCGGGAATTGCAGCGCCTTGTCCAGCTCGGCGGTGAGGCTGTCGATGGTTATGCCCGGCCGCCATTCGCTTTCGGGCTTGAGATTGATGACGGTCTCAATCATCTCGGTCGGGGCCGGATCGGTCGCGGTGTTGGCGCGGCCGGCCTTGCCATAGACCGACGCCACCTCCGGGAAGTTCTTGATAATCTTGTTCTGTGTCTGGAGCAGCTCCGCCGCCTTGGTGACGGAGAGACCGGGCAAGGTAACGGGCATGTAGAAGAGCGTCCCCTCGTTCAAGGTCGGCATGAACTCGGTGCCGAGCTGCATGGCCGGATAGGCGGTGGCGCCGAGCGCCGCCAGCGCCAGCGCGATGGTAACGAGGCGCCAGCGCAGCACGAGACGGATTACGGGGCGGTAGATCCAGATGAGGAAGCGGTTGATAGGATTCTTGCGCTCGGGAAGGATGCGGCCGCGGATGAAGAGCACCATCAGAACCGGCACGAGCGTCACCGATAGGAGCGCGCCGCCGGCCATCGCGAAGGTCTTGGTGTAGGCGAGCGGCTTGAAGAGCCGCCCCTCTTGTGCCTCCAAGGTGAAGACCGGCAGGAACGAGACGGTGATCACCAGCAGGCTGAAGAAGAGCGAAGGTCCGACCTCCTTGGCCGCGGCAATGAGAATCTCGGAGCGCTTCGCGCCCTCGGACGCGCGCTCGAGATGCTTGTGCGCGTTCTCGATCATGACGATTGCCGCGTCGACCATGGCGCCGATGGCGATGGCGATGCCGCCGAGGCTCATGATGTTCGAGCTGATTCCCAGGAGATGCATGACGAGCGCCGCGAAGAGGACTCCGATCGGCAGCGTCGCGATCGCCACCAAGGCGCTGCGCGCGTGCAGAAGGAAGATGACGCAGACGAACGCGACGATGACGCTCTCCTCGAGGAGCGTATGCTTCAAGGTGTCGATCGCTCGTAGGATGAGGTCCGAGCGGTCATAGACCGGCTGGACGGAGACGCCCTCGGGCAGGCTCGATGCGATCTCGCGCAGCTTGTCCTTGACGCTGCGGATGACGTCGAGCGCGTTCTGTCCGTCGCGCTGCAGCGCGATGCCGCCGGCGACCTCGCCCTCGCCGTTGAGCTCGGTGATGCCGCGCCGCTCGTTCGGGCCGAGCTCGAGGCGCGCCACGTCGCTCAGGAGCACCGGCGTGCCGTTGTCGCTCTTGAGCACGATCTGCGCGAGGTCGGGAATACCTCTCAGATAGCCGCGCCCTCGCACCACGTATTCGGTCTCGGTCATCTCGACCACGCGGCCGCCAACATCCATGTTGCTGGCGCGGATCATCTGCGTGACCTTGGACAGCGGAATGCCGTAGGCTTGCAGCTTTCGTGGATCGACCACGACCTGGTACTGCTTCTCGAAACCGCCGACGCTCGCCGCCTCGGCGACGCCGTCGGCCTTGGCGAGTTGGTAGCGGATCGACCAGTCCTGGAGCGCGCGCAGCTCGGCGAGCGTGCGCTTCGCTCCCTGCACGACATACTGATAGACCCAGCCGACGCCGGTGGCGTCAGGGCCGAGCGAGGGCGTGATCCCCGGCGGCAGGCGCTTTTGCGCGAAGTTCAGGTATTCGAGGACGCGCGAGCGCGCCCAATAGAGATCGGTGCCGTCGTCGAAGACGACGTAGACGAAGGAGACGCCGAAATTCGAGAACCCGCGCACCACCTTGGACCGTGGCACGCTCAAGAGCGCGGTCGTCAGCGGGTAGGTCACCTGGTCCTCGACCACCTGGGGCGCCTGGCCGGGATATTCGGTGTAGACGATGACTTGCGTGTCGGAGAGATCCGGGATCGCGTCGAGCGGCGTATGCAGCACGGAATAAACGCCGGCCCCGACGAGGAACACGGTCGCAAGCAACACGAGCATGACGTTGCGCGCCGAGAGCGTGATGAGGCGGCCGATCATTGGGCATTCTCCGTCGGCTGGGGCGACGTGAACGCCTTGAGTGCCGCCCTTATGTTGCTTTCGGCATCGATCAGGAAGTTCGCGCCAACGACGACCTTCTCGCCGGCGGAAACACCCCGCATGATCTCGTAGAAGCCGTCGGCCTTCGCCCCAACCTTCACCTCACGCGGCTCGAACCGCCCTTCGCCGCGGTCGATGAGCACGGCTTGGCGGGTGCCGCTGTCGAGGAGAGCGCTGTCCGGCACGGCGACGACCGAACCGGCGGTGATCGGCGCGGCCAACTCGACATTGGCGAACATATCGGTCTTGAGCCGGCCGTCCGGATTGGCCACGACGATGCGGATCTTCGCGGTGCGCGTATCCTTCGCCACAGTCGGATAGATGAACGCGACCTTGCCGGCGAATTCGGCGCCCGGATAAGCCGCGACCTTGAGCGATGCCATTTCGCCTTCGTGAACGGCGGCGAGGTCCTGCTCGAAGACGTCGGCCAGAAGCCACACGGTCGAGAGATCGGCGATCTTGTAAAGGGGCTCGCCGGGCATGAAGCGCTGACCTTCGACGGCCATCTTCTCCATCACCACGCCATCGGCCGGCGCCCGCAAGGTGAGCGTGCGGCTCGCGGTCACGGTGCGCTGCAGGTGCTTGATCTGGTCTTCGGGGATATCCCAGGTGCGCAGGCGTTGCAGCGCTGCGTTGGCGAGCTGCGAGGCCGAGGCTTTGACGTCGAGACTGGCACCGGCGACCATGTGCTGCGAGCGCAAGGCGAGGAGGTACTCCTCTTGCACGGCCACGAGCTCCGGCGCATAGACCTCCATCAATGGCTCGCCGCGGCGCACCGCCTGACCGGTGGTGTTGACGTGAAGCTTCTCGATCCAGCCCTCGAATTTGGTGTTGACCGCGTAGAGCCGGCGCTCGTCGGCCTGGATCGTGCCGACGGCACGGATGGTGCGCGTCAGTTGCCGCATCGCCGCGGCCTCGCTGCGAACGCCGAGCCGCTGAACTTTTGCGAGGCTGATCTTTAAGCTCCCGTCGTCGGGCTCGTCTCCGTCGTAGACCGGGATGTAATCCATGCCCATGCTGTCTTTTTTCGGCACGGGTGAGGTGTCGGGGAGCCCCATCGGGTTGCGGTAATAGAGGACCTTTGTCTGTGCTTTTTTGGCGGTCGTGGTTGGAGCTTGAGCCGGCGCGCCCTCGTCCTCTTCACCATCATAGACAGGGATGAAGTCCATCCCCATCGAATCCTTCTTCGGTGTAGGCGAGTAGTCGGGCTTTCCCATGGGGTCCCGGTAGTAGAGGATCTGGCCCGTTTTTTTGCTCGCGCCCGGCGCCGAAGACGCGGACTGAGATGCGCTCGACGGATCATCCTCGTAAATCGGGACGTAGTCGCGCCCGTCGGCGTCCTTCTTCGGAACCGGCGAGAAGTCCGGCTTGCCGGAGGGATCCTGGTAATATGAGGGCTGGCGGCCGGCAGCCTGTGCCTGAGCGATGGCATTCGCTTGGGGCAACAGATCTGCCCGTTCGCGACCGAGCCAATAGCCTGCCGCTGCTGCCAGCCCGACGGTTGCCGCGATGGCGAGGCCGAGAAGCACCTTCGTCATAGATCGTCTCCGATGAGGCGCTCGATCGCGGCGAGTGCCATCTGCTCGTCGGTCTCCGCGCGCAGAAGCTGAAGGCGAATTTCGAGCTGCTGGTGTGCTGCTTCGATGACGCCAGCGAGATCGCCGCGTCCCCGCTGATAGGAAATGAGCGATGCCTCATACGCGGTTCGGCTTTGTGGACCGAGAGCCTTCTCAATGAGATCGGAGGTGCGCTGCGCCTGGCGCAGGGTCGCGAGGGCCGACTGAAGCTCGCTCTGGATCTTGAGCATGGTTCCGTCGAGGCGCGCCTGGGCAGCCCCCCTCTTGGCTGTTGCCGCGCGGGCTTGCGCGTCGCGGATTCCCCATTGCAGCGGAATCTTGATGCCGATCCCGACTGTCGGCTGCACCGATTGGTTGGGAAGCGCATCGCCGCCCACGCTGACCGTCACGTCGGGGTAGTAGCTCTTGTCGACGAGCGTCCGCTCTCGATCGGCGGCCGCAATTTCCGCGCGCGCCGCGGCCAGGGTGGGATTGCGTTCCCGTGCACGAGCGGTGAGATCCTCAATCTTGAGAGTTCCGGCGGCGGGCACCTTGCGCAGCGCGGCCGGCGGGCTGAGAGGCGAGCTCGCCGCGCGGGCAATCAGCGCATTGATCTTCGCCTTCGCGGTCTCTTCATCCCGCTCAAGTGCGCTCAGCTCGGGATCGAGCCGCGTTTGCTCGATATCGACGCGGATGACATCCGATTGGCTCGCTAGACCTTGGCCGTAACGGCCGCGGACTGCGCCGACAAGGGTATGGAGGAGACCATGGATGTCCCTTGTGACCCGAATCGCCTCGTGTGCTGCGTAATACTGCGCAAAGGCAGTTTTCACACGCTCCTCGAGATCGCGCGCGGCACTGCCCTCGCGGCCCTTCGCGGCGTGGGCGTTTTCTTCAGCAATCTCGCCGCGCAGTTGCCGCTTGCCCCAGAGAGGGAACTCCTGGGAGGCGGAGAAGGTCGTCTGACGAAAGCCCTGGTCGCGGCCCAGATTAAACGTCGGATCATCGAGCGCGCCGGCAGGCGCGATCTTCGCCAGCGCCTCCTCGCTATCGAGGGCCGCAGCCGTCAGCTCCGGGTTGAAGCTCCGCACGAGCGCAAGCAGTTCTTCGACACTCGCTCCGGGCGGTGCCGCAGGATCGACCTGGGTTGAAGCGGCATGCGCCGGCCCGAGCACGATCGTTGTGCACAGAAGGAGCAGACAAAAGCGGAGCGCAGCCGCTCCATGCATATGGAGCGCTGGTAGGAAATACTTTCGATCGCCGCGACACGCGGCGCGGGCTTCGGTTGTCATGGCGAGATCGGCCTTCAGTTGAGCGATGGGCGCCTTGCCGGCCACGCCCGAAGAGCGGGCATGACCGGCTTGCACTTGCGGCTATCGCGAGATGCCGCTGACCCTCATCACTTCGCGACCGGAACGATGACGGTGCCGCGCACCGTCTCCGTCTCGCCCTGAACCTTGGCAGCCAGCGTGAGCCCCCATCTGCCGGCCATCGAGGGTTGCGCCTCGATCTGGTAGAGGCCGGGCTCTGAAGACGGTGACGCCTTGGCGGGCGCTCCCATCTCCGTCATGCCGTCGGGTCCCATGTCGAGTTTCGTCTGTATGATGATGGCGCCGGGAACCGGCTTCCCGTCCGGCACGTGCACGAGGCGTACCTTGATCAAGGTCGCCTTGCCGGACTTTACCGGCTGGCCATCGAGCTCGAAGCGGTAGTCTTGTGGCTGGGCGGACGCCGTACGGACGGACAGAGACGTTGCGAGCGCAAGAGCGCCAATGGTCAGGACTCGCACGAACGCCTTGGCGTTGAAATTCAACGTGGTGGACATTTTTCTCTTCCCAATGTTTGTCTGCGCTCAGGCGCGGACGTAACTCACACCTTGGCCGAAAGGCAGACGCACGCTCTCCTTTCGACACCGACGAATAGTTGCTCCGGAGAATCGCTATTCTCCGCGCAGGACAGTCCGCACTATCGTCAGATGACGATGGACCGACTGATCAGGCGTGATCTATGGGAGGGGAGTAATCGGGTGGGACGGAGACGCCAGCGAGGGCGCTGGAAGCTGTCCAGTAACGAATGGGGGCCCACACCATCTGCGTCGAAAGCGGCTCAAACAGTTCGGGCAAAGCTGCCATGACGATGCAGCTCAACCCTGAGCCGCAATCCGGCGTCGGCATGCCGTCTTTCGAAGATTGGTCCGGCCCATCGGAGGTGGACAGCCCGGCCATCATCATGGCGCAAGGCTCTGCTGCGGCGGGCTGGGCAAGAAACGGCACGAGCGCGGCGGCGAAAAACGCCGCCAGCACCAGAATCGTCGTGCATCGTTTCCAAAGTGGTTTCGTCATCCCGATCCCAGGGTAGCGACCGCAGACGGTTCTGGGAACCTCCGCGGCTGCTTATACCGACGGAACTGTACACAGGAACGTCAATTTTCGGTGAAGATGACTTCTGACTGTGACTTCTTATTCCACCCTGCAGACGGGCGCGGGCGGGCATCACTCGGCGAGCGGCGTCGCCCAACCCTCGTACATGAACGACATGGGCCGCGGTCCTTTCATATATCCGGTCTCAAGGGCGTCGATGCGGAAGCCGGCCGAGCGGATGAGCTCGTCGATGTTCCGGTTGAGATGACACCCGCCACCGACTTTCTTCCAGCACGGCGTCAAACGATTTTGCCATTTCCGGACCTGCGGGTCCCGTGAGAGACCGTGCTCGACGAAGACGAGCTTGCCGCCTGGCCTCAGGATGCGCCGCATCTCGCGGAGCGCTCGACCGACATCGGGAATGCTGCAGAGCGTCCAAGTCGTCACCACCGTGTCGATGCTGTCCGCATCTAACGGCATGGCTTCGGCCGAGGCCCTCGTGAGGGTCACCGGCACTCTTGCGGCATCGCGCCTCTTCTGTGCCATCGCCAGCAGTTCGCCCGAAGGATCTATCCCGTAAATGCGGTCGACATCGGCGCCATAGAGCGGAAGGTTGAACCCCGATCCGACCCCGATTTCTAAGACCGCGCCTTGCGCACGCGGAATCACTCGGTTGCGGTATTCGGACAAGCGACGATTCCGCATCGCGCAGTTGACAAGCTGCGGAACCACCCACCGCGCATAAAAACTCACAATGCGCCCCCATTTTTTCGAGGCTTAGCCTCTGTTCGGCTGATCTACCCGCGCGAGGACGTGGTGTCGGTCCCCACAGAGTTTCCGGGTCGTTGGGAGGAGGAGCTGCCGCGCGACATGGCGCAAGCACCGATGGCGCACATCACTGCGCAAGGTGCTACCGAGAGAATCAGCGGCGCGAGGCCAATCGCCGACAGCCAACTCCATTCCGCAGCGAGCGCCGCAATCGTCAATACGAGGGTAGCGATCACCAGCCCTCGCCAACTGCGAAGCCCCCGGTAAAAAGAGTTCCAAATCCGCTGCACACGGGGTGTGAGTGGTGATGATCGTTCGATCTTCTGAAATGCCTGCATTGCCGAGGCTCCTTGCTGCATTCGTGATTTCACGTATGTGAGGTCAACTCATCCGATCCTCGTGAAGATCGGGAATGTCTCGAGAAGCCAATAGGAAAACCCGGTAAGCTCTCCGGTGATCATCGCGATACCCATCACAATAACGGTGGTGCCCGCGGCGACTTGGACAGACCGACCGATCCGGCCAAGGAGACGCAGTCGATTGATGAGCGCCTCCGTAAAAAGAGCCGCCGCGAGAAACGGCAGCGCAAGACCGAGCGAGTAGATCGAGAGGAGCACGATGCCCTGAGATACTGTCGCCGTCGCGGCGGCGGTCGTCAGAATCGTCCCGAGAATGGGACCGATACACGGCGTCCAACCGAAGGCGAAGGCAAGGCCGAGGACATAAGCGGCGAACGGGCGCCCCCGCGCGAGATCGACGTGAAAGCGCACATCGCGCTGCAGCCACGGCAGGTGTAGCAATCCCGTCATGGCGAGGCCGAAGGCGATCACGATCGCGCCTCGCACGAGGTTTGCCTGATAGCGGTACGCCAAAAGCAACTGTCCGATGCTTGTCGCACTGGCTCCGAGTGCGACGAACACGGTCGAAAAGCCTAGAACGAATAACAGGCTGAGACGGAGCGCCGCGACTCTGGCTGCCGCATTCCGTTCCGCGGCCATCAGCGGATCGCCAAGAGACTGCCCCGCAACATACGAGACGTAGCCGGGAACGAGCGGCAAGACGCAGGGCGACAAGAAGGAGATCATCCCCGCGGCAAAGCTGGTCATCAGCGCCAAGAGTGAAAGATCAGGCTTCATACGGTTTGATCGGATGCGTCCTTGCGGACGGCCCGTTGGCCGAGACCTGTGCTCGATGGTCCATTCTCAACCTCCCTGCCTAATGCGATTGGCCGGACCAACCGTTGCTTCCGTCGAGGAAGGCTGCCCGATGTGGCGCCGGATGGTCTCGATGATTTCCGGACTGTCCCATTCCGCCGCTCCCATCTTGCGGGCGACTTCCCGACCGTCGCGGTCGATCAAGAGGGTCGTCGGCACGCCCAAGGTGTGGAGTGTTTGCGTGGCCTTGCTGGATTGGTCGATGTAGATCGCCAGGGCCGTGAGCCCGAGTTCGCGGTAAAACGGCTCGACGACCGCCTTGCCTTGACGATCGATCGACAACGCGAGTACCTCGAACTGCGAACCGCCGAGCTTGCTCTGTAGGCGATCGAGCGCCGGCATTTCCTGACGGCAGGTGACGCACCACGTCGCCCAGATGTTGAGGAGGACGGCCTTGCCGCGGAAATCGGTAAGCCTCACTGGATGGCCGTCTCCATCGGAGAATTGGAGATCCGGCAGCGGTTCAGGCCTATCGGAAAACGTGAACTTGAGGTTCGGACCTTGTGACGTGGCGAGGCCAGGAGCGACGGTCTGAGCCGTCGTTTTATCGCCGGGCGGCGCTGCCATCTCGTAGTGGATGACAGCAATGGCGACTGCGCCAGCGGCGAAAAGCGCAATCGACGTCGAGAGGATCGTCCGGACGGATATCTTCGCAGAATGTGACATGGACTCCTCGCTGGCGACCACTGCATCGCCGTGCTGTGCCTTCACGTGCCTAGACAACCGCATAGAGCCTGTACGGGCTCCTGGTGATCTCGAAGATGTTGAAGGGCGCGATCTTGCGACCGGTCATACCGGGCGATCCCTGCGGCATGCCGGGGAGCGTAATGCCGGTGATCTTCGGCCTTTCGGTCAGGAGGCGATTGACGACCTCGACCGGGACATGTCCGCCGACGACATAACCGTCCACGAGCGAAAGGTGACAAGGTGCCAGCTCGTCAGAGATGCCGTACTTCTCGTCCAGCAGTGTCAGATCGTGCGTCGGCACGACGTTGACCTCGAATCCGTGCTTTCGCAGGTAGTCGGCATAGCCTTCACAGCAGCCGCACTCCGGGTCCTTGTAGAGCGTGAGCTTTCTCCTCTCGTCGGCAGCCCAGGCGCGTGTCGACACAGGTCCAGCTAGTCCTGCGAGGACAAGAGCCAGCAAGGCCCGTCGACTGACGGGAGATGGCGCGACCTCGACGGCACGGCGAAATACGAGTTTCGATTTCTGTTTCATCGCACGATCCTCTCGCTACTTACAATTCGTAGGAACGAAGCATTTCTCGATCTTGCGGGACTCAAGCGACTCGGATGACGCTCATCATGCCGCCCTCCTGATGGTCGAGGATGTGGCAGTGGAACATCCAATCGCCCGGATTATCGGCGACGAAGGCGACCTCGGCGCGTTCGCGTGGCGGAATCAGCACCGTGTCGCACCACTCGCGATACCGCGTCGGTTTCTCGTTCCGCGTGATGACCCGGAACGAATGGCCATGGAGATGGATCGGGTGATACCAGGCGGTCCGATTGTCGATCGCGAGGACGTAGGACTTGCCGCGCGCCAGCGTAAGGATCGGCTTCATATCGGCCATATCATCGTGCATGACGGCGATGCCGTTGATCGCCCACATCGAGCCACCGCGCATCATTCCGCCCATCCCTCCTCTCCCCATCATGCCGCCCATGCTTCCCATCCCCATGCCGCTCATCATCCCGCCGGTGAGCGTTACATCGTGGCGCTGGGCACCCGTGATGTCGGGCTCGGGAATGGGATTAGGCGGAAGTTTTGCGGGGGCTGCTGGAGATTTGGTTCGTAACGGCGGCTCGTCGCCATAGGAGATATCGACCAGCTTGTACGAGAGCTTCTCGTAGAAGGCGTCGATGACAGACATCGTCGTGCCGGGCTTACCTTCCATATCCAAGACGAGATCGGCGCGCATGGCCGGGCCGAGCACGATGCGCTTGCTTTTTAGCACATGGGGGTCGATCGGCTGTCCGTCGAGTGCGATGACGAGCGGCCGGTGTCCTTGGAACTCAAGGCCAAAGATCCGCGCCGGGGCGGCATTGATGAGACGAAGTCGAATGCGCTCGCCGCTGCGCACTGTGAATTGATCCGCTACGCGGCCGTTGATCGTGACCGTGTTGCCAATGCGCCCGGCCATGGCCATTTCCATCGAATTGTCGAAACCGCCGGCGATCGAGGCGTCCTGTTTGAGGCGCCAATCGCCAAGGACCCACACCACGTCGCGATCGACGGGAAGCGGCTCTTGCTCCTCGACAATGAAGGCGCCCATCAGCCCACGCCCGACTTGCTCGGCGCTGTGTAGGTGCGGGTGGTACCAATAGGTCCCGGCGTCCGGAGCGACGAAGTCGTAAACGAAGCTTTCCTTTGGCTTTATCGGCGCTTGCGTCACGTAGGCCGCGCCGTCCATCGCGTTCGGAACGCGTACCCCATGCCAGTGAATTGTGGTGTCCTCGCGAAGCTGGTTCTCCGCCAGCACACGGACACGCTCGCCTTGGCGGAGACGGATTTCGGGACCAGGGACCGCGCCGCTGTAGCACCAGACGTCGGTCTCGGGATAGTCCGCACCGACCAACGCGACACGTTCCAGCCTGGCTGTGAGTCGCTTCTCGATTGCATCTGTCGCGGCCCAAGACGTGCTCCACGCAGGCAACGACATGCCAATGAGGGCGCTGCCGCTCGCACGCAGCAGCGAACGCCGAGATAACCGAATTCCACAACTCAAGAGAGTCCTCCACCACCAAGAGAGCTCGCGAGCTTTGGGGACGAGCCCCGTCGCCATCGCTCAAGCATTTCGGCCATCAGCCGAACATGGCTCGAGCCTGCGTCCTGCCGCGAGGCAGGCGCGCTCGATCAGTTATGGTGGAGAGGTCTGGGAGGCCCGAGATCGGGACGGACAGTCCGGCCCACGTTGTCCAGAACCGCGATCTGCGGGAACGTCGCCTTTCCAAGAGGAGCGACGGTCGGTACCGACGGCACAACGGCCGGGGGCACTCCGCAGAAGATCGCCGCGCAACTCGGCGTCATCGCAGGTGACCCGGGAAGCCCGTGTCGTTCTGGACAACCCGCGCAGCCGTCGGAGTCCGCCGTCGAGGTGCTTGCCGTCGGCGTCTCGTTCGACGTTTGCATGGGCATCGGCATGGCCACGGCCGCGACGATCTGGCCCGCGAACCCGATGCTCAAGGCGATGAGCAGGGTGAGCGCGCGCAAACGTCTGAGAATGCCATGGCTCATGTCAGCTCAGATAACACCCGGGTTCACTCAGTTCAAGCTGAGCCCTACCGCTCTAACGCTCCGGACGGGACCTTCTCCTTTCATGACTCGCGAAGCCCAGCGCCGGATTGCGCTTACGGCGTCAACGTGCCTCGCGTCATAAGTGAGGGCGAAGTGTGCAGCCGGAGCGTTGGTGCTGAGGAAGCAAGCGGCATGCAATCGGACGAGCCGAAACTACGAGCCCTCATGCTTCCTGGCCAGGATCGATTGCATCAAGACGAGATATCTCAAGGGACCGCGGTCGGCGACCTTCGTCTATTTCGGGCAACGCGCACCCGATTTAACCACCGAACCGGCTTCCGCTGGGTGGCTCAAATGATGGAACTGGCCGAGATCTTGGCAATGGGCGTTGTCGCCACCTTGGCGACCGATCTCTGGCAGCGCGTGCTGCAGGCGACGGGATTTCCGCCGGCAAACTGGGGGCTGATCGGTCGGTGGATAGCATGGTGCTTGCGCGGCAAATTTGTTCACAGGTCAATTGCTGCCACACCTAGCGTCCGTGGCGAGCTGGCCATCGGCTGGGCATTCCACTACGCGGTCGGAATCGTCTACGCAGCTCTCTATCTCGCGATCATGCGGATCGGATTCGACTCTCAGCCGACCCTCGTTTCAGCCGTTGTTTTCGCAATCGTGCTGCTCGTCGCGCCATGGTTTGTCACGCAACCCGCTCTCGGTCTCGGGTTCATGGCTTCACGGACGCCAAAACCCTTCGCGGTGCGCGCCATTAACGTATCTGTGCACGCCGTGTTTGGCGCCGGCCTCTATGTCGGAGCGGTCGCTGCGCGTCTTGGCGGCGCGTAAGTCGTTCGCACGGGTTCGACGGCGTCAGACGCCGAACAGGAAGCAGACGCAGTCATCACAGTAGGAGTGAGGCCTATGATGACGAATGAAATGATGAGCGGAGCGCCGATGATGTGGGGCATGGGGCTCGTCGGAGTCTTGATCATCGTCGTGCTGATTCTGGCGGTCGCCGCGCTCATCAAGTATCTCTTTTTCTCCAATCAGAAATCCGGTCGATGAGAAGCCGACTGTGATCGCGGGGACCAAAGGTCCGGAGAGGCGCTCGAAGTGCATTATATCGGCAGAACTTGGCTCCTCATGGGGTGCGCCTTGGCGCTCGCAGTGGCGGCGGGCGTCATCTGGTACGTACCGCGCGGCGCTTCAACCGGGGCCAATCCTGACGATCTAAAACTTGTCTCTCTCGGAGCCGCAGTATACGCGCAGCGCTGCGCCTCATGTCATGGCGTGCATTTGGAAGGGCAGCCAAACTGGCGTGAGCATCTGCCAAACGGTCGGCTTCCAGCACCGCCTCATAGTGCCGAAGGCCACACCTGGCATCACTCCGACCAGCAATTGTTCGAGATGACGAAGAACGGACCGTCAAGCCTCGTGCCGGGCTATGAAAGCGATATGCCCGGCTTCAAGGACGAACTGACAGACCCCGAGATCTGGGCCGTGTTGGCCTATATCAAAAGCACTTGGCCGCCGGACATCAAAGCACGCCAGGAGCGGATCAACCAACAAGCGGCGGCAAACCGGGAGCAACGCCAATAGAGCGCGGCGGCATAGGGCCCGAATCAAATCGAAGCTCGATTTGATGATGCGTGGGGCGCGAGCGCCTCGATGATGCGGCACTCCGCGATCCTGCCTCCATGACACTGTCCGATGACATACCGCAGCTCGTCGGCCAGCGATGTCAGATCGGCGATCTTGCGCTCGACCTCGGCGAGGTGATGTCGGGCGATGCCATCAACCTCGCCCAATCACGGTCCCGCTCATCACTGAGCGCGAGCAGCGCCCGGATATCTCCGATGCTGAAACCAAGATCTCTACTTCGGCGGATGAAGCTCAGCCGGTTCAGGTGTTCGGACCCGTAGGAACGGTAATTTCCGGCGGTTCGAGGCAGCGCGAGCAGGAGGCCGACATGCTCATACCATCTTATGGTCCCGACCTGGATATCGGTCGCTTTCGCCAGATCGCCGATGCTCAGCCCCGGTTTTTTGAGCATGCCCTTGATCCTATAGTGACTATAGGGTGCATCCTACACGGCATCGCCGATCACGTCAGATTCCGCCATGGCCGCGTCCTGTTGTAACGATAATTGCTCGCCATCGCCGCCGCTCAAGCCGGATGCGCGCTATCGACACATCCTATGGATCGCGCTTGGGATCAATGCGGCCATGTTCGTCGTCGAGATCGGGGCGAGCATCGCTGCCGGTAGCGTCAGCCTGCGGGCGGACGCGCTCGATTTCCTCGGTGATGCCGCCAACTACGCGCTGGCGCTCTTGGTCTTCGGTCTTGCCTTGCGCTGGCGCGCTTCGGCGGCATTGCTGAAGGGTGGCGTGATGGGCGCCTTCGGGGTCTGGGTTGCCACGAGCACGATCTATTATGCTGTGGCAGGCACCGTGCCCAGGGCGGACCTCATGGGCGGCATCGGGTTCGTCGCGCTCGCTGCAAATCTCACCGTCGCCGGATTGCTGTACCGCTATCGCCAGAGCGACAGCCAGGCCCTCTCGGTCTGGCTTTGCACCCGCAACGATGTTTTGATCAATCTCGCGGTGATCGCCGCCGGCGCCGGCGTCTGGGCTTCCAATACCCGCTGGCCGGATATCGCGGTCGCTGCCGTCATTGCCTATTTGGGCCTCTCCTCGGCGACGCGGATCATCCGGCGCGCCATGGGCGAAATCCGCTCGGCGAGCGTGATGGCGCCTGCGGAGTAGTCCGACTAAAACTAAGGCCGAAGCTTTCTCCGAGGGCGTTGATCTTGGAAGCCGTGCGATTTAACGCGGCTCAATGCATTTTACCCGGCTCCATTTTGGTCCAATTTTGGTCCAATGAATCGCTGGAATCGGGTAAAAACGGGTCAAAGCGCCTTAAGAGCATTCGTAAGAAGTCTATTTTACTTCAATGGATTGGCGTTTTTCGTGAGATTTTTCTGTGCTTCTATTTCGCCCTCTCACGGCGGTAACACCGGTTCGAATCCGGTAGGGGACGCCAAATCAGTCAAAGGCATACGTCACATTGATAAACCGCCACATGACCTATACAGCATAGATACGCCACTCTACTGCATATTTACTCTAAGTCGGGAATAGGAAAGCTGACAGCAAGCGCCGCGGGCAGGGCAGAGCGGCGCTAGCCCTACGCGGCATTGCGACCGAGCAGATTGCGCACCGGAGACGGATACCCCGTTGCGCCCCTCGCGGATGCGGAAAGCACAGGTCCTCTCGCTTCGATTCTCGGTCTACTTGGCTAAGCGCTGGCTACCACCGAAATGCTGCTCCGGAGCTTCCGCTTGCACGGAAGCGTTTCGCTATCGCGAATCCGAAATGGTGGAGGAGTGTCATGCGGAACGCTATATATCTGCTCGCAATAGCAGCCCTATGCTCCGGCCCGGCCATGGCTCAGCAGGGAACGAGCGACACCGATGCCATGCGAAAGGTGGAGAACCTGCTCGCTCCCTATAGTCAGGTCTTCAAGCAGGGCGACGCCGCTAAGCTCTCGCATTTCTACGCCGAGGATGCTGTCTACGTGGGGACGAGGGGAAAGATGGTCCACGGTCGCCAGCAGATTGAGCAGGCCTATGCCGACTTGTTCAGGCGCATCGGGCCAATACGGTCATTCGTAGACAAGGCGGAAGAAGCGCATGCGATGCCGGATGGCAGCATTTGGGCGATCGGCCATGCAACTGTCACCACGGAGAAAACCACTACCAACGTCCATTGGGCGGTCGTTGATGTGATGGGGCAGGGCGAACTCAAGGTGAGGATGCTGAGCGTAGGCGCCGACTTGTCGGCTAGTCAGGGGCAGACGGCACAAACGCCGAGCACATCCCGCACCACAAGCGGCAGCACCATGCCGAGCACAAGGAGCCCTGCGGAGGCGGGAATGCCGACAGCTGGTGGCGGAGCAGGAGCCGGCACGGGCTCGCGTTAGCAGTGTTCTTTCGTGGTGGCGCAATCCTCAGATCAGCGCCACCACTCTAACCTTCGCTTCCGCTGAGCCTGCGATATAGCGTTGCGTCATGCTCAGCGAGGCAATCCCCGCTACTGCCCTCTTAGCGAGTTATGGTCTTGGCCTTTTCCTACGAAATAGCCGAGGGTCAGACCAAGCAAGCCTGTCAGAATCTGAAGCGAGGGATTATGGGGATCTAGACCTACGATGCAGATGACTGCGATGTAGGCATCCGGCGAAGGCCGCCCCACAATCGAGCATGACGGTGGCATTGCAGAGCCGACAATCGGGTCGTACGGCACTGACGATGTCATTTGGTCGCCGAGCCCGTCCGGTCGTTTTCGGGGGCGAAGCGGAAGTTAGCCCAAGGGCATAGCCGGCTAGCTCGACGCGAATGACCCGAAGCGGACATTGACGGCTCGCTTCGACAGGCCACTCCGGCTCGCGCGCGGCCAAAACAATTCAGCCTTCCGAGCGCAGGGCCGCTTCGACGCGCTGGATCAGCCGCTCGCGCATGTCAGGCTTGGCCCCGCCGAGCAGGAGGAAGACGCGGACGAGCGGCAAATAGGGCTGCATCGCCGCCGTCAGCGCCGCAGGGGCTATGCCGGCCAGCCGCGCATACTCCGCCTGCAGAACCGAATTGACCGTGGCCCGCTCCGGATCGTCGGCGTACTTCGGGTCATGCTCGGCAATCAGGACATGGCATTGTGCAATCTCGTAGGCGGCAGGCGCACGAGTCGCGCCGAGCCAGTCGATCAGCCTCGGACCCTGCGCCGTCATGATCACGTTGTCGGGGCGAAGATCGGAATGGCACAGCACGTCATCGGGCGCGAGGTGCTCGATCAGCGCGAGGACGCCGGTGGTGATGCGCTCCGGAAGCACGCTGCCGCCGAACCGCAATCTGGCGTCCATCGCCTCGCGCAGCGAGAGTACGTCCCTCGGCGGCCGCGTCTTGTGAACGGCAAGGCAGAGCGTCGCAAGGATTGCGCCCGATTGTTCACACGTGATGGCGCCGGTGCGCGTAGCCTGCGCCAGGGTCGGCCCATCGAACCGCGGCAGCACGATGCCAAAGCGGCCGTCCATGGTGACTTCGCCGAGCACCTCCGGCGCTGGGCCGCCGGCGGCGAAGACCGCGCGGGTCATTCGCGTCTCGTGCTGGACGACCCACTGCGGGATACCTGGCTTGGATAACTTGACGACCTGACCGGGCGCCCAGGCATAGACATCAGCGAAGACGCCTTCGCCGATCTTCTCTCCCAGCGATCTCTGCATGCCCGTTCTCCGCTGTGCTGTGGATACACCGGCGGCGAGCAAAAAGGAACCCCTCTCGGCGCGGGGCCGCCGACACTATGATTGCCTTCCAACCTGCAGAGACCTTCGTCCACTCCGCTAAACGGTGCCCAAGTCCGGTTGTGGCACATCGCGTCAGGCCTCCGCCATGCAGCAGTCTGTCGCGATCGGAGCGAGGCGATTGCGAACACGATGGTGAGAACCGTCACTACGATAAATCAGGAAAGAGGGGCATAGTGACGCGCGACGAGTCCGGACTGGACGATTGCCGCTCGCGGATGTTTCCCTGAAGCGCGAATGTCTATTGCTGCGGAGACCGGGCGTGCGAGTTCCATCCGTCTTTCTGATCGTTGTCTTTGGGCTTTCTGGGTGCATTTCCTACACGGCGGGACCCACGGTGGTCCTTCCGCCGGGCGCCACCGTCGTCTGCGCCAACGGCCAGCCGGCGGTTCTCGCGAATGGCGCCTACCACTGCTATTGAGGCCGTAACCCTCCACTGCTCCCGTCACTGTTAGAAGTGAGGGAATCGACGCTCTCTCAAGAGAGCGAACTGACACCGCGCCGACCCTTTTTTATGTACTGACATAGTCGCCGGACATGGCTCCGCTTGCCACCCAACGCTACTTTAGCAATCGTTGAGTTCATCGCCCTGCGACGATCAGCGCGTCGCCGTCGTAAAGACCGTCCCGAACCTATAGATTAGATATACCGCTCCGTTGCCGGATGACGGCTTGGATGGCTTTTTCGTGCTGGACTTGGTCTATGCGTTGGCTACATGCGAACCACCGAACCCGCGTCGTCAAGGTGCCACATGGCCCGACCTTCGCTCCCCGCTGCTCGTTCTCGCACTATGCGCGACCCCGCTCCTCTTGGCCGGCTGCTCCACTGGGCCAGGTTATGACCCGAACGGACCGCGGAATTTTGAAGGGCTGCTCGTCGATCCGCGCACCGGCATCACCTTGCCGGGCCAGGGATGATTATTGCCTGTTCAATGAGCGGTGCTGAGCGATGAAACTCCGCGATGTCGAGCTGAACCGGGTGATGGGGCGAGCGAAGGCGTGGCTGGGCGCCCAATGGGACGTTGGCGCGGCGGCACGATTGGGCGTGACCGTTGGCATCGCTTATGCCCTCTTCTATGCCGTGACCGTGCCCGGCTTCGGCCTGGAAGCGCTCATCGGCAAGTCGGGGCACTTATTCGGGAGCTTGGTGATAGGCGGCGTCGTCTTCGCCCTCGTCGCTTCGATCCGGAATCTCTTCCTCAGGTAACGCCATGTCGGCGCGCCACCGCCATGTTTCACGCCACGCGATGCGCGTGCCGCGCGAAGCCGGGCGGCGCGGGTGTACGTTCTACAAATCGCATGACCACCCCGTCCCCAGCATTGTTGCGCTTTCTCCTTCTCTACGGCGCGATCTACGCAGCGTTTGGCGTGCAATCACCCTTTCTGCCGCCGCTTCTCGCGCATCTGGGGCTGGGGCCTGAACTCATCGGGTTGGCGCTGGGCGTCAGCACCGCCGCGCGGATCATTGCCGGGCAGGTGGCGGGGCGCATTGCCGATGCGCGGGGCAGACCGAAATCGGTGCTGGGCCTCTGTCTGGTTTTGTCGGCGCTCGCCAGCCTCGGCTATCTCTGGGCAGGCGGGATATGGGCCGTCATTCTGGTCTCGGTCCTGCAATCGACGGCGCTGGCGCCCATCGCGCCCATCGCGGACGCGCTGGCCCTGCCCAGCGCCGCAGCGGCGCGATCGGATGGGTCCGCGCCTGGCTTTCCCTATGGCTGGGTTCGTGGAGCGGGCTCGGCGGCCTTCATCATCGGCGCCATCGGCGGCGGTGCCGCCGTGTCGCGGCACGGCATTTCCGTCGTGGTCTGGCTCAATGCGGTTCTGCTGCTCGCCGCCACCGCCACGCTTGCGGGATTGCCGGTGTTGCGGCGTGTCCCGGTCGCGCAGGCCGCCCAACACGGTGCGGTCAGAACCTTGTTGCGCATGCCGCTGTTCCGCCGCGTCACCCTGGTGGCGGCGCTTGTCCTTGGCAGCCATGCGCTCCATGACAGCTTTGCGATGATCCGCTGGGCCCAGGCCGGCATCGGCGCCGAAGCCGCGGGGCTTCTATGGGCCGAATCGGTGGCGGCGGAAGTGGTGGTGTTTCTCGTCATCGGCCCGCCCTTGTTGAACGCGCTCGGACCGCGCGGCACGGCCTTGCTCGCGGCTGCGGCGGGGGCCGTGCGGTGGGCGGTCTCGGCACAGACCGCCTGGCTCCCCGCGGTCGCGATGATACAGCCGCTCCACGGCATCACCTTCGCGCTCCTGCATCTCGCCTGCATGCGGCTCCTGGCCGAGATCGTGCCAAGCGGCATGGCGGCGACGGCATTGACCCTCTACGGCACCGTTGCCGTCGGCGCCACGGCGGCACTGCTCACGGTCGCGTCGGGCGCCATCTACGCGCATTTCGGCGCCCTCGGCTTCTGGTCCATGACGGCGCTTTGCCTCGCGGCGATGCCGGTCGCCTGGGGCTTGCGCGCGAGCAACCACTGAGCGTTACTCGCTCCTCCGCGCCGTGCCGAACCCATGGCGCCACCGCTCCAGGCTCACGACCTTCTTCCGGCATTCGAGGTGCCTTGCGACGAGCAGGAGCTTCAACTCGGTATGCAACCGCTTCAGCACGATTAGGGTGCAGAGATCGGTGGGGTTCAATTGACGGGACCTCGCTTCCGCCAGATTGATGGTGCGGTCGAGGCGCCTGAGCGCGGCCTCGACGCGCGGCCTCGTCAAGGGCGGCGCATGGGTTTTCCCCTTCTTCACGGCGGCTGCTGCATCCACGGCGCGTCACCTCGATGCCCTCGAAGAAGTCAACGGTCTCTTCAGCAACAAGGTCCCAGGGTCGAAGGATCTAATCCTGGTGGCCGCCCGCGCCTTTTCTTGCGATTTACGACAATTCGGCGACTTCGTGATAAGATGCTTCGCTGTTGCGCGCGGATTGTCGGGTCATGGCAGGTCGAGGCCGGTATCTTGGATGGCGACGGTAAAATCGGGGCCGGCCATAGCACCTTCTTGAGTTGAGGCCGTGCGGGAGAAGGAGCTTCGCTTCGCGCTCGTGTGCTTCGGCGGCATATCGCTCGCCGTCTACATACACGGCGTCAGCAAGGAGATCCTGAAGCTGGTGCGCGCATCGAGCGCGCTCCACGCCATGCGCGACCGGCCGGCGCGTCTCAAGGCAAGCTTCGCCGAGCGACCGGAGGCCGCCGGCCGTCCCTTCGACACCGAGGCGATCTATTTCGAGCTCTTGCGGGAGATCGGGCGCAAGGTCGATCTCCGCGTCATCGTCGATATCATCGCCGGCGCCTCGGCCGGCGGCATCAACGGCACCATGCTCGCCCGCGCGCTCGCGCACGACTTGCCGATGGATGCGCTGCGCGACCTTTGGCTCGAAGAGGCCGACGTCACCAACCTGCTGGCGTTGGAAGCGCGCGCCGGGCGGTGGAGCAAACCCTATATGCTGCCCCTCATCTGGGGCGCCCGCACCGCCTCCTGGCTCAGCGACATCCGCGATCCCGAAGTGCGGCGGAAACTCTCGCTCTTCGTACGCTCGCGCTGGTTCAAGCCACCCTTCGACGGCGCCCGCATGGCCGAGCTCATGTATGATGCCGTCGCGGCCTTGGGCGAACCGCAGAGCCCGTCGAGCTCGCTTCTTCCCGCGGGCCAGCGGCTCGACCTCTTCGTCACCGTCACCGACCATTACGGCTATCGACAGCTTCTTGAGACGCATGATCCCCCGGCGATCGAGGAGCGCGAGCATCGGCACATCCTGCAATTCAGCTATCGCCGCTGGCCCAATGGCGAGATCGAGACGGATCTCGACGCGGCGAATGCGCCGGCCCTCGCCTTCGCCGCGCGCGCGACTTCGTCATTTCCAGGTGCTTTCCCGCCGACCCAGATCACCGAGATCGAAAGGCTGCTCGAGCGCCGCAGGGCCGCCTGGCCGGGCCAGCGCTTCTTTCTCGAGCGCAATTTCGCACCCTATCTGCGCGCCCAGATGGACCCGCGCGCGCAATTCTTCATCGACGGCAGCGTGCTCAACGACAAGCCGTTCCGCGAGGCCATTCAAGCGATCAAGGGCCGCCCCGCCTATCGCCAGGTCGACCGGCGCCTCGTCTATGTCGACCCCGATCCCGAGCGCCCGCAGCCGCCACTGGCGGGTTTGGTTCCGGGATTCTTCACCACGCTCAGAAGCGCGCTCTCCGACATCCCGCGAAACGAGCCCATCGCCGACGAGGTGAGCTATGTCAACGGCTTCAACGAGCGAGTCCGCCGGCTCAAAAACATCGTCGACGCCGCCCGCCCGCAAGTCACCGAGCTGGTCTCGCGCGTCGTCGATCTCTCCTCCCTTCCGCCGCTCAAGCCCGAGCAGGTCACGATCTGGCGCGAGCAGGTCAATGCCGAGGTCGCGCGCGATGCCGGCTTTGCTTATGAGGGCTATGTACGGCTGAAGCTGACATCGGTGCGCGCGCTCGTCGCGCAATCGATCGCCGCCATGCTCGAACTCCCCTCGCGGTCACCCATAGCCCGCGCCATCTCGGCGATCATCGATCACTGGGCGCATGAGGCCGGCATCGTCTATCACGGGAACGGCGAAACGGGGCCGGTGCAGGACGGTGTCCTGCCGAGCTGGGTCCGATTTCTCCTTGCCTTCGATATCGATTTTCGCAAGCGCCGCCTCTATTTCCTCATTCAAGGACAGAACCGCCTCTATCAGACGCTGGGCGAAAGCGAAGAGCGCGCCGCGGCCGCAGTCGATCGTCTGAAGCGCGATCTCTACCACCGCCTCGATTCCCTCCGCCACTACGAAGCCAGCACATTCTTCAGCGATGGAACGCGTCAAGCGGCACGACAGATCTTCGCGGCGCTGCCGCCGGCGGAGACTTGGCGCGATGGAGACAGTCCAGCGCGATTCGCGGCGGCCAACGCCCGGGCTCTCGGTGAACTGGTGAGCCGCATGGCGGCGGAAATCGATCTCGATGCCAGCACGCACGAGCTCGATGGCCTTCTTGCCCGAATGGACCCGGCGGAATGGGTGCCCGCGGCGCGACGCGAGGTGCTGGTGAATTATCTCGGCTTCCCCTTCTGGGACGTCCTGACGCTCTCGGTCACCAATTGGCGGGACATCGGCGAGTTCGACGAGATCCTGGTGGACCGCATCAGCCCGCGCGACGCGCGCATGTTCTCCTCCCTCTGCGGGACGCTTGTCCCCAAGGGAACCGGAATGGCGCATTTCGCCGCCTTCTTTTCTCGCGCCTATCGCGAGAACGACTACCTTCTCGGACGGTTGCATGCCATCGACCGGCTGATCGATATCGTCTGCAACGCCGCCGGTATCGCGAATGGCAGCGAGCCCATCGATATCGCGGATCTCAAGCGTCGCGCCTTCACCCTCATTCTCGACGCCGAGGAACGGCATCTTCCACAGAGCCGGGATCTCATCCGGCGCTTGCGCGCCGCCGTCGCAAGCAAGACGGTGGCGCAGCCTTGAACGGCATGCATTGGAACGAGCCGACCATTTCTCTCGTCATTTCCGCGAAAGAGCGTGTGAAAGAATCGGCTGCGCCGTAGCAAAAGCGCTGCACAACCGCTCTGCGTGCTTCGAGACGCGCTGCTGCGCAGCGCTCCTCAGCATGAGGTAGATCCTTGATGGCATACTCGATGAATCCTCATCCTGAGGAGCGAGCGAAGCTCGCGTCTCGAAGGACGCACAACGCCGATCCAACGCCGCAACCGGTTCTTTCACACGCTCGAAAGCGGGAATCCAGCTTCGTGGACCCCTGCTCCCCGCCTGCGGGGACAAGCTTCACGGGGGTGACGACCAATTTGACTCGGTCTGTGGCGATCAAGCTCTAACCTTCGGACGACAATGCCTCGATCAGCGGGCCAAGATGTCGTTCGAAGTCTTTCCAGCGCCCGATGGCCGTCGTGAAGATCGGCTGGCGCACCTGGTTCATGCTCGCCGTCCGCACGAGCCTTTTCGTCTCGTAGAACCGCAGACACGCCTCGTCCCACGCCAATCCGCAAAACGCGATCATGCGGCGAGCAACGCCTTCGAGATCCCGAACAAGCTCTTCGTATTGCACCTCCAAGAAGAGATCGCTCGGCAGCACCCGGCGCCAATGAGCCATCACTTGTTGATAGCCCCGGTAATAGCGGCCGAGCTCGCCGAGATCGTAAGTGAATTCCTGACCCGTCGAGAAAAGCTTGGTGTAGCAGGAGAAGCACGTGTCCATGGGATCGCGCCGGCAATGAATCATGCGCGCCCGCGGCAAAGCGAGATGAATGAGCCCGGCATAGAGGAAATTCGAGGTGCGCTTGTTGACGATGCGCGCGGCATTGCCTGCGAGCCGGGCGACCTTCTCCAGATAGCCCCGCCCCCAGGTGGCAAGCCGTGCGGAATCGAGAGATGCGACAAAGGCGGGATAATGATCCTCCGGCTCCCCATCTTCACCCGCGATCGTGAGCGGCTCGAAATAGGCGAGTTCTCCCACACCACGGATGAGCGGATGGGAAGAGAGGATCTGCTCCGCCAGCGTCGTGCCGGAACGCGGCATTCCCAGCACGAAGACGGGCACCTCGGATGGATCGCCCAGCCGATGTGCGAAGGTCTCGCGGGAGAAAGCCTCGATGATCGACTGCACCCGCCGTGCATGGGCATCGGCATCGTAGCTGATAGAGGCGCGCTTCATGCGGCTGCCTTGCGCGAGATGGGCGGCGGCCCGGTCGGTCTCGCCGCAATCGAGATACGCCTTCGCCAGCGCGTAATGCAGGCTCACGCGATCGGCATAGGACGGTTTGCGCGCCCGCGCGAGCAGATCCTCCATCGCGGCGATATCCGGGTCGTCGCGCGCATATCGCTTGGCGTCGGCACGGTTGTAATGGGCAGGAACGAGATCGGGCTGCAGCGACAGGGCGCGATCGAAGGCCGCCAACGCTTCCGCGCGCCGGCCCAATTGCATGAGGAGCGCGCCCTTGTCCGAGATGGCAGCGGCCGGCGCGGCGAGCAGCGCCGCGGCACGGTCGAAGGCCGCGAGCGCTTCCTCCGCCTTGTCGGCCGCACCGAGCAGGGATGCGAGCAGCGCCTGCGCGTCGCCATCTTCGGGAGCCGCGGCCGTCACCCGATGGCAGACCGACAGCGCCTCCTCCACCCTATCCAGCGCGGCGAGGATGCGCGCTCGGATGAGAAGAAGGTCTTTGGCCTCGGGCTCGAGCCGGAGAGCCTGATCGATCCGCCGGAGCGCCGAGCCGAAGCGCCCGAGATGCAGATCGAGCAGCGCCGCATAGACGTGAGGGCTTACGAGATTGGGATCGAGCTCGCTCGATCGGCATGCATGGGCAAGCGCCTCCTCGTACCGACCGAGTTCGCCCAACGCCGCCGCCATATTGGCATGGATCGCCGCATTGTCAGGCGCGCCCGCGAGCGCCTTGGCGTATTCCGAGCAGGCGCGTTCCCAGTCGCCGAGTTGGTGCAGCACGATGGCGAGGCTGTTGCGATAGTTGATCGAGCCCGCATCGAGCGCGACGGCGCGCTCCAAACTGTGCAGGCTCTCATCGCGCCGGCCGGCCTCGCTCAAGGCGATACCGTGCCGGTGCCAGGCTTCGGCATCGGCGGCGTGGCATTGCACGGCACGCCAAGCCGCATCGACGGCTTCCTTCCTCCGCCCCCGTCGACGATGGAAATCGACGAGGTCGTTGAAGATGAAGCTCGGCGCGTCATCGCCGGCGCAGGCCCGCTCCAGGCAATCAAGGGCGCGAGCGTGATCGCCGCCGGCTTCGGCCAGGAGGCCGAGCAAATGCAAGGCGCCGGGATGCTCCGCGTCACGGCGCAAAATCTCGCGGCATTTCTTCGCCACGTCGTCGTGATCGCCCGATGCCCAGGCACGATAGGCATCGGCGATCGCAAGATGCACGTCCATCGATTGGATCTCGTCGAAATTTCCGACGCTCGCCCTGGCGCCATAGAACCGGCGCCGAAATTATATAGGCGCCAAGACGGCGGAATATCCCTCGCGGGGAGAAACGGAGAGCGGTCGGCGCGTCACCCCGCGTTGGCCGGGCCCGAGCGCTTCTCGCGGAACCGGCGCGTCCCCGGCGGTGTACGTCCTACGAAGCGATACTTCCAAGAGGAAAAGACCATGACACGAATCCTCGTCGGGCTCGCCGTGCTGTGCAGTCTCGCGGCTTGCAGCTCGGGGCCGCGAACCGTTGCCAAGTCGCCGCCCGGCATCTCCTATCGCGTGAGCGGCAATGACATGGCGAGCGCCAACTACAAGGCGGACCAGTATTGCTCGCAATATGGGACGCATGCCCGGTTGGATGCGGTCAACCCCGCCGGCACGGACAACATCGCGGTCTATAGCTGCCAATAAAGCCGCGCTTCTCACACCTGCCGCCAAGGCGGCTTGCCCTCTTCGGTGGCGTGGAAGGTGATGGGGCCGATGCCGCAAATGGCGATCACCGCCGGTTCCTTCCCGTCCCGGACGACGCCGTCATAATGCGGCGTGCGCGCGACGCGCCGCACGAAGCTCCCGGCGGGCGCCGGAACCGTGTCGGCGGGATTGAACTTGTCGCCGCTCGCCACCCACCACGTGCCGGAAACGACGACGCAGTACCGGTCGGTTTCGTACCAGTGCGGCGCGCTCATATAGCCGGGATGCCATTTGACGAGCACATAGTAGAGGCCCGCCTCGGAGGTCTTGCTCCATAGCGACGCCTGCTCGACGCTGTTGGCGGGAAAGCCCGGCGGGGCATTCCAAATGATCTCGTCCGGCCGCTTGACGATCGTCATCGCGGGATCGGGACCGGCCGCCTCGGCCCGGGCGGCGGGCAGCGCCGTCGGCAGCGCCGCCAAGAGCGGCGCCAGCAACAGCTCGCGGCGATTCGTCACCAAGTCGCTCGCCATCCCGTCCTCTCTCAGGCTCGGCGCGCTTCCCACCTCAAAAGCGCTTTGCGCGTGTGGCACTGGCGTCGATGCCGTAACCGGCAAGCCAGCGCCGCCGCCGCCGGTAGGACGCGAAGGAGCGCACCGCGTAGCCGGCGAGGAAGGCGGCGGCAAATGAAACCACAAGGGTGACCGTCGAGATCTCGATAATGGCAACCTCCTGCGCATCTGGGCCCGCGCAGCAGCAATCTTCGTGCTTTTTCGGATAACGCCGTGAAACCTATTCCCGTTCCGCGTTGGGCTGCATTAGTGATTGTCGCGCGGCGTCCCGTACGTCTCCACCACCCGTTGATACTTGACCGCCATTTCGAGGACAGCGCCGGTTGCGAGCTGGCCCACATGCATGCGCTGCAGCTCCTGCCACGGTGTCTGGTTGATCAGGTCAGGGAGCTTGAGCGTCCGTCGGCGCTCGGCCAGCTCGGCCTCCGGAATGAGCATGTCGGCGCGTCGCTTCTTGAGGTCGATGCGGATCAGGTCGCCGGTGCGCAGGAGCGCCAAGCCGCCGCCCACCGCGGCTTCCGGCGAGGCGTTGAGGATCGAGGGACTGCCCGAAGTACCGCTCTGCCGGCCGTCGCCGATGCAGGGCAGCTCGGCGATCCCGCGTTGCACGAGCGCGTCCGGCGGCAGCATGTTGACGACCTCGGCGGCGCCGGGATAGCCGACCGGGCCCACATAGCGGATCACCAGGATGCAATTCGCATCGATCTTGAGCGAGGGATCGTTGATGCGGTGGTGGTAGTCTTCGGGGCCGTCGAAGACGATGGCGCGGCCTTCGAAGGCATCCTCATCGCCGGGCCGCTGCAAATAGCGCTTGCGGAATTCGTCGGAGATCACCGATGTCTTCATGATCGCATCGTCAAACAGATTGCCCTTGAGGACGGCGAACCCCGCCCTCTCCTTGAGCGGCTTGTCGTAAGTGCGAATGACCGCGGCATCGCGGATCTTGGCGCCGCGGATATTCTCGCCCATGGTCCTGCCGGTCACCGTGAGCGCGCCTTCCCGGATCTTGCCCGCGCGCATGAGCTCGGCCATGACGGCAGGAAGGCCGCCGGCGAGGTAATAGGCCTCGCCCAGATATTCGCCGGCCGGCATCATGTTGAGCAAAAGCGGGATCTCGTAGCCGATGCGATCCCAGTCATCATTGGTGAGCTCGACGCCGATATGGCGCGCGATCGCATTGACATGGGGCGGGCAGTTGGTCGAGGCGCCCAAGGCCGAGGCGCAGACGATCGCGTTCTCGAAGGCGGCGCGCGTCAGGATCTTCGAGGGCCGGAGATCCTCATGCACCATTTCGACGATGCGCTTTCCCGTGGCATAGGCGATCTGTCCCCGCTCGCGATAGGGTGCGGGAATGGCGGCACAGCCGGTGAGCGACATCCCCAGCGCCTCCGCCATCGCGTTCATCGAGCTCGCCGTGCCCATGGTATTGCAATGCCCGATGCTCGGCGCCGAGGAGGCGACGATATCCATGAACTGGTGGTAATCGATCTCGCCCGCCGCCAATTGCCGGCGGGCATCCCAGACGACCATGCCGGAGCCCACGAGCTTGCCATCGGCATGGCCGTCGAGCATCGGGCCGCCCGAGAGCACGATCGCCGGAATGTCGACCGTCGCGGCACCCATGAGGCAGGCCGGCGTCGTCTTGTCGCAGCCGGTGGTCAGCACCACGCCATCGAGGGGATAGCCATAGAGCACCTCGACGAGACCGAGATAGGCAAGGTTGCGGTCGAGCGCCGCGGTCGGCCGCTTGCCCGTCTCCTGAATGGGATGGACGGGAAACTCGAAGGGCACGCCGCCGGCGTCCCGAATGCCGGCCCGCACGCGCTCGGCGAGCGCGAGATGATGCCGGTTGCAGGGCGAGAGATCGCTGCCGGTCTGGGCGATACCGATGATGGGCCGGCCCGACCGCAACTCCTCGAGCGTGATGCCGTAGTTGAGATAGCGCTCGAGATAGAGCGCGGTCATGCCGGGATTGTCGGCATTATCCCACCAATCGCGGCTGCGCAGCTTGCGGGAGCCACTCTTCGCCCGTTCCATGCGTTTCCTCCCTATCCGAGCAACGCCTCTCGCCGCTATCGATAGTCAATGTCGGGGCCGGGCGCCAGTCGCCGAAAGGGTTGCCCGCACCGGCGATGGCGCTGCCTAGCGGTGGAGGATATAGCCGAACTCCTTGGGCTTCACGCCTTCGACGGTGATCCCCTGGAGGATGATCGCGTGTCCGGCGCATTTATCGAAATTCCGGATATCCGCATTGGGCTCGCTGTTGACGATGCGTACGTCCTTGACCGTCATGTCGCCGGGATTGGCGCAAGATTCCGGCGTGAAGCCGATGATCTCCGAATTGTCGGTGCCGACCGTCTTCACCAGGGTCGAGCGATAGATCAACGTCTCCCCGCCATCGGGTATGTCGATATCGCGCGAACCCTTGGTGCTGCGAAACATCGAATCCGTTATGGTGGTCTTGCGGCAGCGCGACTTGAATTCGTGACCGATTCGTGCGTCGCGAAAGGTCGAGCCGCGGACGGTGACGGTGCAATCGCCGCTGAAATAGACGTTATGCGTCTGTCCCGTCCAGCCATTGTCGAAGAATTCCGAATTCTCGATGACGATGTCGCCGCCGCCGGAGAGAATTCCGTTTTGCGAGCCGTGGCAGAGAACTTGCCGCACGGTGAAGCTGAGCTTCGGCTCGTTGCGAATGCAGGCGCCGTTGGCGCCGGCGCTCTCCGGGAGCTCGGCGCCACTGATCTCGAGATTTTCCAGCGTGATGCCGTTGGCGGCGAGCAGCAGGCAGGCCTTGTCGCCGACCAGCCGCAGCCCGGCACAGTCGAAATGCGGCCGTCCCGCGACGCCACGCACCGTGACACGCGCCAAGCCGATCCTGACGGATTCGCGGTAGGTCGCGCCGACGACCTCGATCACGTCGCCCTCATGCGCGGCCGCCAAGGCTTGCGTCAGGGAGGGATAGGCTTGATCGGGACCGACGCAGATGGCGTCCTCGGCGCACCGGCGCGCTCCGCTGCCCTTCTCCTTCTTGGGATCGACCACCTCGATCTTGCCATCCGCGCCATGCCGCAACTTCCCGATCGGCGGCGGTGCCGCCGGAAGCCGCGGCTCGTCGGCGGCGATCTGTTCGCCGCCGCTAGGCCTGCCGCCCGCTGCCCAGGCCTGGGCAGCCAGCGACAAGAGGACGCAGCCGGCGATTGTCGCACCGCGTAAAAGCGAGCCCCATCGGCTCTCCCAAGATTCGATCCCAGACATAACCCGTACCCTGCTCCAGTCCTTTGCTCAGCGTGCCAGATCGAGAGCGAACAAAAAAGCGCACGATTGGCTATGCTGCCCGGCATCGTCCATGCCGGTCGTGACCAGGCGCCACCATGTCGATAATCCATGATGACCCGTGACTTCGCGTGGCTGTGGCCGCTGATCGTCTCGCCTTTCGTCGGCAGTTTTCTCGCCGCCTTGGCAATCCGCCTTCCCGCCGGCCGACCCTGGATCTGGGAGCGGTCGCGCTGTCCCTATTGCGCCGCGGTCCTCGGCGTCCTCGACCTGATCCCGGTGGCGAGTTGGCTTGCGAGCGGAGGGCGTTGCCGCCATTGCCAGGCGGCGGTCACGCCCTTTTACGCGATTGTCGAGCTGGGCGCCCTCGCCATCGCGCTCTGGGCGCTCTGGACGGTGCCGCAGGACCAGCTTTGGGCGAGCTGCATACTGGGCTGGGGCCTGCTGGCGCTGGCGGCGATCGATGCCCGCGATTTTCTGCTGCCGGACACGATCACCTTGCCGCTCGTCGTCGCCGGCCTCGCGGCCGCATTTTTCGGCGAACCCGACGATTTGCCGCAGCACGTTGCCGGAGCGGCTTTGGGAGCCGTCGCTTTCCTCGCGATCCGCATCGCCTACCGACACCTGCGGGGGCGGGAGGGGCTGGGCCTCGGCGATGTCAAGCTGATGGCCGTGGCGGGCGCCTGGGTCTCCTGGGTCGGCTTGCCAAGCGTCGTGCTGATCGCGGCTGTCGCGAGCTTCGCCTGGGTCCTCGCTCGCGGCAAGCGGCAACGGCCGATCGCGCTTGACACCCGCCTCCCCTTCGGACCGGGCCTCTGCCTCGGGATCTGGATGGTCTGGCTCTATGGTCCGTTGAATTAGGCCGTTCGAGGCGCCGCCGTTGTCACTGAAGCGTCAAAATGCGATGCTACGGTCCCGTGCCGCACGTTGCGACTGAGATCGTTCATGGTAGTTAACGAGACCGATCGCCGGCTCTTCGAGCGATCGCTGGCCGCTCGCCTGATCGAGGCGGGAAAGCTTGAAGAACCTGCTCTCGACCGCGTTTTGCGCTTGCAGGCGACGAGCGAGGAGCGCCTCGAGGCGTTGCTCATCAAGCTTGGCCTGACCGGCGAACGCGATGTCGCGGAAGCCTTTGCGGCCGAGCTCGATTTGCCCGTCGCCGCACCCGCCGACTTCCCCGAGATGCCCGTCCTCGAGGGCAAGATCAGCAAGAAATTCCTGCGCCAGACCAGCGTGATCCCGCTTGCAGACACGGCCGAGGGGCTGGTCCTCGCCATGGTCGATCCGCTCGACGCCTTCACGGTCCGCGCCATGGAGATGGCGAGCGGCAAGCCGGTGCTGCGGCGCGTGGCGCTGCCATCCGATGTCGAGGCGGCTTATGCGCGGCTTTACGAAGCCGAGAAGAGCGCGCTCGGACACATCGTCGACAACATCGACGCCGAGGCGACGGGCGATGACGAACTCACCGAGGACGTCGATCGGCTGCGCGACCTCGCGAGCGAAGGGCCCGTCATCCGCCTCGTCAACCATCTCATCACCCGCGCGGTCGAGAGCCGCGCCTCCGACATCCATATCGAGCCGTTCCAGAACCGCCTCGCGCTCCGCTATCGCATCGATGGCATTCTGCGCGACATGACGGCGCCGCCGATGCGGCACCGCGCGGCGATCATCTCGCGCATCAAGATCATGGCGAAGCTCAACATCGCCGAGCGACGGCTGCCGCAGGACGGGCGCATTCGTCTCGCGGTGCAAGGCCGCGAATTCGACCTCCGGGTCTCGACCGTGCCGACGCTTCATGGCGAGAGCGTCGTCATGCGCATTCTCGACCGCACGAGCCTCGTTCCGGAACTCTCCGCTTTGGGATTTCTCGACGAGACCGTGGAGCCCTTCCTGCGGGTCCTGGAACAGCCCCAGGGCATCATCCTGGTGACGGGCCCCACCGGCAGCGGCAAGACCACGACGCTTTATACTTGCCTCCAACGCCTCAATTCGCCGGAAAAGAAGCTCTTTACCGTCGAGGATCCCGTCGAGTATCAGCTCGAAGGCGTCAACCAGATCCAGGTGAAGCCGCAAATCGGCCTCAGCTTTGCCCAGGTCCTGCGTTCCATTCTCCGCCAGGACCCCGACATCATCATGATCGGCGAGATGCGCGATCTCGAGACAGCGCAGATCGGCATCCAGGCGGCGCTCACCGGCCATCTCGTGCTCTCGACGCTGCACACCAACAACGCGGCCGCCACGGTGACACGGCTCCTCGACATGGGCGTCGAGGATTATCTCGTGACCTCCACCATCACCGGCGTGCTCGCCCAGCGTCTGGTGCGCAAGCTCTGTGCCGAGTGCCGCGAGCCCTATACCGCCCTTCCCGAGCTCGTCGAGCAGCTACGGATGCCGGTCGGCGGCGGCGCACCGGTCACGCTTCACCGCGCCCACGGCTGCGACGCCTGCCGCGGTACCGGCTATCGCGGGCGCATCGCCGTTCTCGAATTCCTCGCCATGTCCGATCCGTTGCGCCGGCTGGTGCTGCGCCATGCCGAGTCCGGCGAGATCCATCGCGTGGCGGCCGAGGAAGGCATGCATTCGATGTACGAGGACGGCATCCGCAAGGCGTTGATGGGCACCACCTCGATCGAGGAAGTCCTGCGCGTGACGCGGGATGTCGTGCAGTGATGCGCTTTCGCTATGAGGCCGTCTCCGCGTCGGGCGAGCTCGTCGCGGGCGAGATGGAGGCGGAGAACCAGGCCGCGGTCATCGCCCGGTTGCAAAACCAAGGCCATGTGCCCATCCGCGCCGACGAGGCGTCGGTCTCCTTCCTGTCGCGCCTCATGTCCTGGGAGTTTCGCGCCTGGAAGAAGCGGCCGGTGCGCAACCTTGCGCTGCTGACGCAGCAGCTCGCGACTCTCCTTCATGCGGGCCTCTCGCTCGATCGCGCGCTCGAACTCGCGCAGACCGTGGTCGCGAAGGAATCCGAGCGGGAATGTCTTCACGCCGTGCTCGACAAGGTGCGCGGCGGCAGCTCGCTTGCCGACGCGATGGCGACGCGCTCCGACGTGTTTCCCAAATTCTATGTCGGCATGGTGCGCGCCGGCGAAGCCGGCGCCTCGCTCGACTCGACGCTGCGCCACCTCGCGGAATTTCTCGAGAAGTCGCAGGCGGCGCGGCAGCAAATCGTTTCCGCGCTGATCTATCCGATGATCGTGCTCGTCACCGGCGCTCTATCGATTGCCGTCCTGTTCGGCTTCGTCCTGCCGCGCTTTCGTCCGCTCTTCGAGGAGGCCGGCGCCAACCTGCCCTTTGCCGCTCAGGCCATCTTGGCCGTTACCGACGTACTGAACGGCTATTGGTGGGCCATTCTCGCCGCGCTCGCGCTCATCGCCGCGGCGATTGCACAGCAATTCCGCCGCGACGAGGCCCGGCGGAAATGGGACCGCCGTCTGCTCCGGCTGCCGCTCCTGGGCGATCTCGTCACCAAGGCCGAAATCGCTCGCTTCAGTCGCACGCTCGGCACCCTCCTGAGAAACGGCGTCTCGCCCTTGGCGGCGCTCGCGATCACTCAGGAAGTGCTCAGCAACAGCGCGGTGGCCGAAGCCGTTGGCGCCGTGGCCGACAGCCTGAAGCAGGGCAAAGGACTCGCGGAGCCACTATCGCATACGACCGTCGTTCCGATCCTCGCGGTCCAGCTCATCCGCGTGGGCGAGGAGACGGCGCGTCTTGAGGAGATGCTTCTCAAGGTCGCCGAGATCTTCGACGAGGAGGTCAGGCGCAGTGTCGAGCGGTTGATGGCCCTGCTCGTGCCGGGGATCACTATTGCGTTGGGCGTCGTGGTGGCCGTCGTCATCGGCTCGATATTGACCGCCGTTTTGAGCGTCTACGAACTCGCCGTTTGAAAGGAAGGAACCTTGCCGCCTGTTCCCTTGCATCTTCTCGCGCCGCCGGCCGATCGGCCGCGCCCTCGCGATCGAGCGACGCGCGAGGCGGGCTTCACCCTCGTCGAATTGCTCGTCGTGTTGGCGATCCTCGGCCTCATTGTGGCGCTGGTGTCGCCGCAGGTCCTCAAATATCTCGGGCGCGCCAAGACCGACACGGCACGCATCGAGATCCAGAGCCTCTCCAACGCGCTCGATCTCTATCACCTCGACCTCTCGCGCTTTCCCACCCAGCAGGAAGGGCTCCAAGCCCTGGTCGAGCCGCCATCGGGGGCGGATAAGTGGAACGGGCCTTACCTCAAGCAGAAGAAGGTGCCGCTCGATCCCTGGGGGCGGCCCTATATCTATCGGATTCCCGGAGAGCACGGCGAATACGATCTCTACACGCTGGGCGCCGACAATGCCCCGGGCGGAACCGGCGAGAACCAGGATATCGGCAATTGGTGAGTTGGCATGGCATCGAAGGGTTTCACCCTTGTCGAGATGCTGGTGGTGCTGGCGATCATGGCGCTCATCGTCGCCGTCGTGCCGCCCTTCCTCGGCGGCGGACATTCGCGGGCCGAACTCGCGGCGACCGCGCGCGCCATCGAGGCCGCGTTGCGCGAGACGCGCAGCCTCGCCATTCGGCAGGGGCGCAGCGAGGCCTTCATCATCGATGCCGCATCGGGCAGCTATCGCGGCGGCGATAAGGATCGGACCCGCCATGTTCCCAACGGCATTCGCCTGTCGCTCTTCACCGCCGCCGACGGCCCGCCCGCGGGCAGTGACGGCGGCGATGCCGCCTCCGAGCGGAAACCCGGCGACGCGCCGCCAGCCCTGCGCTTCTTCGCCGATGGCAGCTCGACCGGCGGCGGCGTCCATCTTCGGCAAGGGACCCGCCGCTCCGACATCGTGGTGGATTGGCTCACCGGCCGCGTATCGCTCCTTGACGACGGACGCCAGGCGACACGCTGACGACGCCGGCTTCACGCTCCTGGAGGTGCTGGTCGCCTTCACCATCGCTTCCTTCCTCCTGGTCGCCATCTTGCGTGCCCTGACCCTGGGGCTCGACGGCAGCCAGCGCTCGGAAGCCTATACGCGCGCGACGATTCTCGCCGAATCCACGCTCGACGCCATGGGCGTGACATCGCCGCTCCGCGATGGCGAGGAGGCCGAGCTGCAAAAGGGTGCGTTCCACATCACCGCCTCGGTCCACCGCTACAGCGATCCGAGCCTGCCCAGCGGCCCCGCTCAATATCTTGTGCTCTACCGCCTCTCGGCCACGGTGAGCTGGCGGGAGCGGCGGCAGGAGCGCTCGTTCTCACTTCAAACGCTTCGCCTGGCGCCGGCGCAGAATCCGTCATGAGGCGCGCTTGCATGCCACCACGCCGGCGATCCCAGGGCTTCACGCTCGTCGAGCTGCTGATCGCGATCACGCTTTTCGCGCTGCTCTCGACGCTGTTGTTCGGCAGCTTGCGCTTTGGCACGCGCGCAACGGACAGTGGAACGGCGCGGATGGAGCGGACGGCCGAGCTTGCCACCGCGACGAACTTCCTGCGCAATCAATTGTCCGACGCGCAGCCTTTGCCGATGAGCGATGGCGGCAATCAATCCGTCGCCTTCGACGGCGAGCCCGACAGCCTCGAATTCGTGGGATTGCCGCCAGCCTATCTTGCGCCGGGCGGCTGGCACGTGCTGCAACTCGTCACGGAAAAGCAGGGCCGCCGGAGTCGATTGATGCTGCGAATGCGGCTCATCTTCACGGACGGGCGGTCGGCCGCGGTATCCGACGCCCGCAGTTCGGTGCTTCTCGACCACGTCAAGATGGTGGAATTCGCGTATTTCGGCGCGCTCGAAAACGAGGAGAAGCCGGAATGGCATGAGCGGTGGCAGGGCGCCCCGCATCTGCCCAGGCTGGTGCGGCTGCGCATCACCTTTGCCGATGGCGAGGAGGCACCGGACCTGATCATCGCCTTGCGGCCGGCGCCGCCCCCGCTATCTTGACGCGTCCGAAGGCGCCGCGTCAGACCAGGATCGAAGGGGAGAAGCCGATGCCCATCCAACCGAACGGCCAACCGCCCTTCCGCGCCGATCACATCGGCAGCCTTTTGCGGCCGCCGCGCCTCCGCCAAGCCTTCCGTCAGCACGCCGCGGGCGAGATCGACGATGCCGGGTTCCGGCGCATTCAGGACGAGAGCATTCGCGACGTGCTCCGGCTCCAGCGGGAGGCCGGGCTCGGCGTGGCGACGGACGGCGAATTCCGCCGTGGCTCCTATTGGAGCCGCTTCGTCGAATTGACAGACGGACTCGAGGTGCGCGAGGCTCTTTTCAAATTCCGCGACGATCACGGCCACGAGCAGAGTTTCACCGCGCCGCATGTCACGGGCAAAGTGCGCCGACGCCGGCCGATTACCCTCGACGAGTTCACCTTCCTGCGCGATGCCGGCACCGCGGTGGCGAAAATCACCATGCCCTCGCCTTCAACCATGCATTTCTGGCGCGGCCGGCACTATGCCGATCCGGGCGTCTATGCCGATGCCGCCGCCTTCTTCCGCGACCTTGGAGCCGTCTATCGCGGCGAGATCGCGGACCTTGCCGCGGCCGGCTGTCGCTATGTACAGCTCGACGAGGTGGCGCTCGCCATGCTCTGCGATCCGCAGGCGCGCGAGCGGATGAAGGCCGACGGCAACGCCCCCGAATTGCTTGTCGATCTCTATGTCGAAGCAATCAATGAAGCCGTGGCCGACCGTCCCGCCGGCATGACCATCGGCATCCATATGTGCCGCGGCAACTTCAAGGGCCAATATCTGGCGGAAGGCGGCTATGAATCGGTGGCGGAGACGCTGTTCCAGCGTGCTCGGGTCAACCATTTTCTCCTCGAATTCGACACGCCGCGCGCCGGTGACTTCGCGCCGCTGCGCTTCGTGCCCAAGGACAAAGGTGTTGTGCTCGGGCTCGTCAGCTCGAAATCTCCCGAGCTCGAGCCCATTGACCTCCTGAAGCGCCGGATCGACGAGGCGACACGCTATCTAGAGGTCGAACGGCTCGCGGTCAGTCCGCAATGCGGCTTCGCCAGCACCGTCGCCGGCAACCCGGTGACCGTGGCGGATCAGAATGCAAAGCTGCGGCGCGTCGTCGAGACCGCCCTGGCGGTCTGGGGGAGCGCCTGAGCCAATTCAGGCATTGCGGGCGGAAGCGTCGGCAATTTCGCAAGGTGAAGACGCGAGGGATAGTCGAGCTTTTTAACCTTTATCCCCCGCCATTGACAAAACAGGGGCTTTGATCCGTCATCTCCTTTCGTCATTCCTTTCGCCTTTTTGACCCAGCGTGCGCGTTCCCATGTCCCGGCTTCAAACAGCGTTTCTCCCCTCTCTCCAAGCGGCGTGGCGTTGGTGGACGGGCGAACTTGTCGGGCTGGTGCCGCGGCCACTCCGCCAGAAGCTGCTCGGATCGCCGGGACGACTGGTGCTGGTCATTGGCGAAGCCGGCGCCGCAACGTTCGTCTTGCAGAGCGGGGATCGGGAGGAAGCGCTCGCTCAGGTCGATCTGTCGTCGGAAAAGCTCGGCGATTTCCGACAAATCCTCGCAGCGATCCGCTCGCGGTTCCCGGGCGCGGCGGCGACCGCCGTGGTCCGCATGCCGGCCGAAGCGGCGCTGCGCACGACAATGAGCCTGCCGCTCGCCGCGCAAGCCAATCTGGCGCAGGTCGTGTCGTTCGAGCTTGATCGTCGGACGCCGTTCAAAAGCGACGAGATCTATTACGCTCACCGCTTGCTCAAGCGGGACAACGCGGCGCAACGCTTGATCATCGAGCTCACGGTGGTGCCGCGCGCGGCGATCGACGACATCGTGGCCCTGGCGGAGCGGCTCGGTCTCGATCTCGACGTTGTCGAGGCGGCGAGCCCGGATCCGAGCATCGGCGCGTCCGGCAATCTGCTTCCGGCACGGCCGCAACCCTTGACCGCGCGCCTGCCGAATATGGCGCTTGCCGGGCTCGCCGGGCTTGCCTTGATCCTCGCCTGCACAGCCCTTGCCATCCCGCTCTATCGGGCGCACGCAACGGCCGGAGAGTTGTCTCTCCAGCTCGCCGAAGCCAAGCGGCAGGCCGATGAGAGCATCCGCTTGCAGAAGGAGATCGAAGCCGAAATCCAGGAGAGCGGCTTTCTCGGAAATCGGAAGCGTCAGGCAGCGTCCGTTTCAGAGACGCTTGACGCGCTCACGCGCCTTCTGCCGGACGATACTTATCTGACCGAGGTCGAGATTTCGAATGGCGATGTGCAAATCAGCGGGATCACCGCTTCCGCATCGACGATTCTCGGCTTGCTTGATCAATCGCAACGATTTTCCGACGCCGTCTTCCGCTCGCCCGTGATCCAGGATCAGCGGACCAGCCGCGAGCAGTTCAATATCGGTGCGAAAATCGTGGCTCGGAAGCATCCATGACCGTGACGATGACGCCGCTCGTCAGCCGGCTCCTGGCCTTGGCGATCCTCTTGGGCGTGGCCGGTGTCGGCTACGCGGGATTGGTCCAGCCGGTGCTCGACGATTATCGCGCGACGCGCCAATCGATCGACGAGATGGAGTCGGCCATTGCGCGCTATCGCAAAGTGGGCGACGAGCTCGCCTCCCGCCGCGCCGCCCTCGCCGCTCTCACCCAACAGCAAGCCGCCAGCAGCGGGTTCTTGCAGGGCACCAATGATTCCCTCGTGGCAGCGCAGATCCAGAACCGGCTGAAGACCATCGTCGAAGCCGCGCATGGCGAGCTCAAGAGCACGCAGGTGCTTCCGGTTCAGGAAGAGGGCCGCTATCGTCGCGTGACGATCCGCGGCCAGATGCAATTGCAATTGCCTGCCGCGCAGCGCGTGTTCTACGGGATCGAGACCGCCACGCCGCTGCTCTTCCTCGACAATCTCAATATTCGCACGGCGGTGCCGGAGCGGCGCCGCGATCGCACGACCGTTCCGACCTCACTCGACGTGCGCTTCGATATCTACGGCTATATCCGCAATCCGAAGACAGCCCAGGACCGTCCCGCCGTCGCTTCTTCCGGCGAGGCGAAGGCGGCGTCGAACGATCTCACGAGGACCCGCGCGCCATCGGAATGATCTACGCGACGCCGTCATAATTCTGCAACTCAACGACCATACAAAATGTGACTTCCGGGATCGATCGATCTCGGCATGTCGTGGCCGCATCCTGGTGCCAGCGAATGAGGACCTGCATTGCCGCGCCGCCGGTCGGCGCCGCCACACCCGCCGTGACAGATGGTTCGAACGCGACGCTTAGACCCTGGTTGCCGCGGCTCGCGGCGGCGATCGCTCTGCTCCTCCTTTCCCCGGCTTGGTCCGCAAGCGCCGACGACCTTGCCGGCAGGGGCCATGTCCTCCCGGCCGGAACAGAAATCGACGGGGAATCGCTCTTTCAACCGCGCGAGATTTTTCGCTCCGAAGCCGCCGGCGGAATCAAATCCTACGCGGTCAAATTGGGCGAT
>DATGMP010000163.1:0-91615 GCA_035293565.1 Alphaproteobacteria bacterium
CGATGCCGGCGTGGTCGGTGCCGGGCTGCCACAGCACGCGATCCTTCCGCATCCTTCGGTACCGGACGATCACATCCTGAAGCGTGTGGTTGAGCGCATGGCCGACATGCAGGCTGCCCGTCACGTTGGGCGGCGGCATCATCACGGTGAAAGGCTGACCGTTGCCGGCAGGCCGGCCGATCTCGGCGGCGTCCCAACGCTCGGATTGGCGGTCTTCCACCGCCCGGGGATCGAAGGTCTTGTCCAGCATCGGCACTTCGTGCCAGCGAAGCGCCGTCAAGTCAAAGGGACCGGATCGGCCCCCGCCGGCGGCTAATGAAGCTCGTCCGCGCGACGGCTGACGCGCCGAAGCTCGCGGTCGACCGCCCGCTCGACGATGCCCGGAAGGTTGGCGTCGAGCCATTGGCGAAGCATCGGCCGCAGCAACTCGCGGACCACTTCCTCGAGCGTGCGATGAGGGATGGGCAGCGGGTCGTCCGTGCGGTCGCTGCCGCGCGGATTGACTCGCGCCAGGACGTCCGCGGCGTGGGCGGCAACGGGCTCGGAAACGAGCGCGTCCTCGTCATAGGGGCCGGCTGTTTGGACCGGCGCTTCCATCGGCTGATAGGCGCGCTCCGGCTCGGGCTCGGGCTCAGGCTCGGGTACGCGCTCGGTCAGTTCCAAAACGTCATCGGCCGCTTCTTCGAAGGCGGCCTCCGGGGCAGCCTCCGCCATCGCAGCCGCGAGCGGCTGCGGCGCTGCCTCCCCGCCCCCTTCGGCCGGTGCCTCCTCGCCGTCGTCGGAGATGATTCGCCGAATCGAGGCGAGGATCTCCTCGATCGAGGGTTCTTGGGATCCGGCCGCGTTTGCGCTCGCCTCATCCATGTTCCGGACACTCCGTTGCGCGCGTCTGGGCGGCAGACTGGACCGCCGCATCCAAGGCGCGTGGCTCGGTTGGCTCTTTGGTCTCTTTCATGCCGATCGCGTCGCTTACGCTCGTGGAACGATGCTTCGGACGCGGCTGGAGCCGCGCCACCGATAGCCATACAAGCACGCGGTCGTAAAAGTAACCTTAACGAAGGTTAGGATTTCTCAGTCGATGCCGGTGCCCATCCATTTGTCCCCGACCCGGTTCTGATTCTCTTGCGGGTCGTAGATCTTCACCGCCAGGCCTAGATCCTGGGCGGTCATCCGGCCGACGGCAGCCAGAAGAGCAAAGGAATCGACCAGCGCATCGTGCTGCGCGCTGACCAGATTGACCTGGGCCTGCAGGAGATTTTGCTCGGCGGTCAATGAATCGAGGACGGTGCTGGTGCCGACGAGGGCCTGCTGCCGCGTGCCCTCGGCGCCGATCTGGGCAGCATTCACTTGTGCGGTCAGCGCCTCGATATTGGCGCGCGCTGTCATGAGCTGCTGCCAAGCCGTAATGGCGGTCTGCCGCGCGACTCGTTTGGCGTCTTCGATCGCGATCAGGTTCTGGCTGGCGGTCTGTTTTGCTTGCCGGACCTGGGAAGAGGCCAGGCCGCCGGTATAGAGCGGCCAGGTCATTTGAGCGGCGATGCTGCCGGTATCGATATGATTGATACCGCCGAAGCTCGCTCCGGCAATCCCGATCCCGCCCAACGCGCCGAGCGATTCAGCGGAGCTGTTGGCCCCCGGATATTCGCGAGCGTAGGTCCCCACGATCGATATTGTCGGCAACCGCGCGCCCTCGGCGATGTCGACGGCGTCCCGGGAGGCCCGCTCGGCATATATGGCGGCAACAACCGAAGGATTATCGGACTCCGCCGCCGCCAGCGCATCCTCGAGCGAGGCCGGAAGTTTGTACTTGAATTCGGGCTGCGCAAGCTTGCCCGGCGCCTGCCCGACGATGCGCTGGAACGTGGCGCGATCTGTCTGAAGGGTCCCGACCGCGCTGGTGTATTGCGCGCGCGCCTGCTGGTAGGAGGCCTGGGAAAGCGCGACATCCGTCCGCGTTACTTCGCCGACCCGAAACCGGTCCTCTTCCGCGTCGAGCTGCTTCTTCAGCACGGCCTCGTTATTGGCGTTGAGCTCGACCGTCGCCTCGTCGCGCACGACGTCGAGATAGCTTTGCGCGGCGCTCAGCAGGACGTTTTGCTCGACCGCCTTGAGCTGCGACTGGCCGGCCTTGACCGAGTTCGTCGCCTGGCTGGTCTGAGCTGTGGTCCGGCCGCCGCGATAAATATTCTGGGTGACCTGAATACCGACATCCTTCTGCGTCCCCCAGCCGGCCGTCCGAGTGAGCTTATTGACGGAAGACGGCGTGTAGTCGTTATGGCTGCGCGTGACCTCGCCCGTCGCGGTTACGGTCGGGCGCCAGTTGGAGAGGGCCTGCGGCACCTGCTCGTCGGTCGCCCGCTGCTGCGCCCGCTGCTGGTCGAGCTGGGTGCTGCGCACATAGGCGGTCGCCAACGTGTCCTCGAGCGTCTGCGCCCGAAGCTGGGGCGCTACCGCGGCGGCGACCAAAACGAAGGCCGTGGATCTCATCATGGCCGAAACGCCCATCTTCAGGGGTACTCCTCCGATTTGGGGCAGGTTTGACGCTAATACCGCGAAACGCTCGGATCGACCGTTCGCGCCCAGGCATCGATGCCGCCGGCCACGTTCATGACCCGCGCGAAGCCCTGCTGCCGCAGCCAAGCCGTTGCCTGGGCGCTTCGGCCGCCATGATGGCACATGACCGCGACCGGCCGATCGCGCGGCACGTCCGCAACCCTGCCGACAAGCTCGTGCAACGGAATGGACAACACGTCCGGCAGGGCTGCGATCTCAATTTCCCAGGGCTCGCGGACATCGAGAATCACGGGCGGATCGTCCGACGCCAAGCGGTCCTTGAGGATGGCCGGATCGATCTCGAAGGGCTCGGTGGCAGCCATATCGAATCAGAGCGCAAAGACCGGCTGCGGCTCGAAGCCGGGCAGATACGGCGCGGCGGCGTCGAACACCGCCCGCCCCGAAACCGAGCCGCCGACGTTGCGATAGAGCACCCCTGACCCCGACCGGCCGCCCCGCATCTCGATGGCAACCAGGCTTCCGCCCGCAGCGAGCTGCTGTGCGATCGTCTCGGGCAAGTCGCGGATCGCGCCGTCGATCAAAATCGTCCCATATGGACCGGCAGCCGGCCAGCCCCCGGTCAGCGGACCGCTGACGACCGAAACGTTGCCGCAACCGAGCCGGGCCAAGTTGGTCCGCGCCGCCTCGGCGAGAGCCATATCCGATTCGAGAGCCACCACCGAACGCGCAACGGCGGACAGCAGCGCCGCCGAGTAGCCGGTACCGGCCCCGATGACGAGCGCCTTAGCGTCCCCGTCAATCGCCGCCGCCTCCAGAAGGCGGGCGAGAAACATGGGCTCCATCATGAAGCGCCCGGGTGCGATCTGGACGCTCCGGTCGGCATAGGCGACACCCGCTAAGGCCGGTGGCACAAACATTTCGCGTGGAAGGGCCGACATGGCCACAAGCAGCCTTTCGTCACCGACGCGATTGGGCCGAATCTGACAATCGACCATGTTGATGCGCGCTTTGGTGTGGATGTCTGAGGAGGCGTAGGCGGGACTTGCCGTCAAGGCCGGAATCTCCTTTGGAATTGAGGCTATATAGAACTCGCCTGCGCCGAAAACAACGCCGCTTGACCGGCCGACGCCTGCGATGCTTGTATCCGGCCCCTCGAAATACGGGGCGCGGTGGCGGAGTGGTCACGCAGAGGACTGCAAATCCTTGCACGCCGGTTCGATTCCGGCCCGCGCCTCCAAGATCGACCCTCGAGGGCCAAATCACCGAGGGGTAGCGCCCGCGGGGCGCCTTTGCTATATGCGGTCCTCTCCGGGCGGATGCGTTTAAGATCCGCCCCTGTTCCGGGGTAGCTCAGCGGTAGAGCAATCGGCTGTTAACCGATCGGCCGCCGGTTCGAATCCGGCCCCCGGAGCCAGATCTCATTTTGGGCCAAAATGGCGCCCTCGGCATCCGTCGCGGCGGACGCACGATTCGTTGTTTCAGCAAGTAGGTCGAAAGGTTGCCGAAAATCGGCCCAGAGTACGCCGTGCGCCAGAAGCAGTTCGAAAGCACCAAATTCAGCAGCCGCCGTTTTTCCTCGGAAGTCTGAAGCTCGAACGTAACCCTCCGCCGGATCGTGCCCCAGAGCGTGGTATAGGAGGCCGTCCGGCCAGCCGAAGCGACCGCCACTCTAATTCGAGTTTCGAAACTTCAGATCGCCGATCGCACCATGCGGCCAGGCCTCCCGTGCCTGGACGAGCGAAGTGAACAAGGTCTCAGTCAACAGCTCGGCTCGGAGCTTGCCGCTGAAAGCTTTTAGATAAGGGCGTTCCGGCGTAACCGGGCGGAAACACCGCAGGATGAATTTCGCGTCGCAACCTCGCCCGGCTGCTCGAGGACCTTGGAGGTCCATGAAGCCGTCCGAAGATGAAGGCCTCGGGTCATTTCGTGAGATGGCCCCAAATCACCTGACCGGGCGCCGCAGCCGGTTCAACGCTGCGGCCGGGAATGCACGGTTGACGATCTCGCGCATCGCAAAGCTCGACCGGAGCCGTGCAACGCGGGGCAGACGCGACAGCTCCGTTTTATGAACCCTCTCGAAATCCTCGATGCCGCTTACGAGCACCGTCAGCACGTAGTCGTCATTTCCCGACATGAGAAAGCACTGAACCACCGACTCGCTCTCGGCAACGGCGGCTTCGAACGCCCGCAATGCCTCTTCGCTCTGACTGTCGAGCGTAATTCGCACCATGACGGTGTTGGAGAGGCCGAGCCGCCTCAGGCCGAGCACGGCTGCGTAGCCGGTAATCACGCCGCACTCCTCGAGCTTCTCGATTCGCCGCGCGCATGCCGTGCTTGTGAGCCCGACCTTCTCGGACAGCTCCACATGGGTGGCCCTGCCGTTTGCGCACAGCTCCGACAAAAGCGCCACGTCGATACGATCCAATTCCATCTGTTTATTTTCCTGCGCAAAATATCCTTGGTGCGCAGGATAGTATCAAGAGTTGGGTGAAAATAACCTATATTCCCAGGAAAAATGAACAAAGTCCGTGCTAAGCTGGCTCATCGAATTCCGGGAGAGCCGTCATGCGCGTTGGTGTGCCGAAGGAGATCAAAGCCGACGAGTATCGCGTGGGTCTGACTCCCGCAGCGGTTCGGGAATATGTCGCCGCCGGCCATTCGATCACCGTCGAAACCGGCGCCGGGCTGGGAATCGGATCGAACGACGATACCTACCGCAAGGCCGGCGCCGCCGTCGTCGACTCCGCGGCCGAAATCTTCGGCGCCGTCGATTTGATCGTGAAGGTGAAGGAACCCCAACCCGGCGAATGGACGCAGCTCCGCGAAGGCCAAATCATCTTCACCTATCTTCACCTCGCCCCGGATCCCGATCAGACGCGGGGATTGCTTGCATCCGGATGCACCGCGATCGCCTACGAGACCGTGACCGACGCAACCGGCGGTCTGCCGCTGCTCGCGCCGATGAGCGAAGTCGCCGGGCGTCTCTCGATCGAAGCCGCCGCGGGCGCTCTAAGGCGGAGTTCCGGCGGAAGAGGACTATTGCTGGGCGGCGTGCCTGGCGTGCCGCCGGCCAAGATCGTCGTCCTCGGCGGAGGGGTGGTGGGAACCCAGGCTGCGCGCATGGCGCTTGGGCTCGGCGCCGATGTTACAATTCTCGACAGGTCCCTTTGCCGGCTACGCGCCCTCGACGAATTATTCGGAGGGCGGGCCAGAACGATCTTTTCAACCATAGATTCCATCGAGAGCGAAATCGCATCGGCCGATGCCGTGATCGGGGCCGTGCTCGTACCGGGAGCCAGCGCGCCCAAGCTCGTGACTCGCGGAATGCTGTCTTCGATGAAACGCGGCGCGGTGGTCGTGGACGTTGCCATCGATCAGGGCGGATGCTTTGAAACGTCAAGGGCAACGACTCACGCCGATCCGACCTACGAAGTGGACGGCGTCGTCCATTATTGCGTGGCCAACATGCCGGGGACGGTTCCGCTGACTTCGAGTCTCGCGCTGAATAATGCGACGCTCCCCTTCGGCCTTGAGCTCGCGCGAAAAGGGTTGAGAGCGCTGGCCGAGAACCACCACCTTCGCAACGGCCTCAGCCTCCATCGGGGACAATTGTCGTCGAAACCGGTTGCAGAAAGCTTGAACCTCGAATTCGTACCCGGCGAACGTCTACTCGCGGTATGAAGACGTCACCGCGCCTTTACTAGGAGACGGTAGAGGAAAGATGCAGAACAGCGTTTGGGCGACGCGCGGCATGGTCGTTGCTCCGCACGCCCTGGCCGCACAAGCCGGGGTCGCCATTTTGCGTGACGGCGGATCGGCGATCGAGGCGATGATCACGGCAGCCGCCGTCATCGCGGTGGTCTATCCCCATATGAACAGCATCGGCGGCGACAGCTTCTGGCTGATCATGCCGCCGGACGATGCGCCTTATGCCATCGAAGCCTGCGGGCCTGCGGCGGCGCGCGCCGACATCGCGTGGTATCGTGATCGCAATCTGGCCGCGATACCCGATCGGGGTCCTTTTTCCGCCAACACAATGGCGGGCACCGTCGGCGGCTGGGCGCTGGCGCTGCAACTGGCCTCTCGCCACGGCGGATCCAAAATGGCCGTATCCCATTTGCTGCGCGATGCGATCACTTATGGTCGCGATGGTTTCGCGGTCACCGCGAGCCAGGCCGAAACCACACGGCAAAAAATCGACGAACTGCGCACGCAGCCCGGTTTCGCGGACGCCTTTCTGATGAGCGGTGCCGTGCCTGCCGCCGGCAGCCTTATGCGGCAAAGCAAACTCGCCGCGACGTTGGAGCACCTCGCCTCGAGCGGCTTGGAGAGCTACTACCGCGGCGACGTCGCCGATGCCATGGCCAAGGATCTCGCCGACCTCGGTTCGCCGCTGCGGCGAGAGGACTTCGCCGACTATCGGGCACGACTTGTCGAGCCGGTCCGATTGCAACATTCTGCCGGCAATATTTTCAATATGACATTGCCGACGCAAGGCGTGATTTCGCTGGCCATTCTCGGCATCGCCGAGCGGGCGGGGCTGGCGCGCCTGGCCGTCGACAGCGCCGACTATGTCCATTGCCTGGTTGAAGCGACCAAACAGGCATTTGTTTTGCGCGACCGCTATGTGACCGATCCGGCCTATGCGCCGATCCCGGCACGGGAAATACTAGACGATCAAAGACTGTCGGCGTGCGCCGCGCGCATCGATCCGCACAGAGCCAAGCCTTGGAGGCGGGGTCAGAACCCATCGGATACGGTTTGGATGGGCGCCGTTGACCGGAGCGGTCTGGCGGTCAGTTTCATCCAGAGCATTTATCACGAATTCGGCAGCGGCGTGGTGCTGCCGTCAACCGGCGTCAATTGGCAGAACCGTGGGTCCTCGTTTCGCCTCGACCCGACCCACCTGTTGGCCCTGGCACCCGGGAAGAGGCCGCTTCACACGCTCAATCCGGCGGCCGCGCATCTCACCGGCGGGCGCAATCTGGTCTACGGAACCATGGGCGGCGACGGTCAGCCGCAGACCCAGGCCATCGTGTTCTCCCGAATTGCCGTATTCGGCCAAAGCTTGCAGCAATCGATCACCGGACCGCGCTGGCTGCTTGGCCGCACTTGGGGCCAGAATTCCGATAGCCTCAAAATGGAAAACCGTTTCGGAACCGACATAGTCGAAGACTTGCGAGGACGCGGTCACGATGTGGAGGTCTATCCGGCGTTCAGCGAGGTCATGGGCCATGCCGGCGCCATCCTACGGCGTCCCGATGGCGTGCTGGAAGGAGCCTACGACCCGCGCAGCAACGGGGCAGCATCCGGTTTCTAGCTCGCATTGTGAAACCCGGCATCTCAACCCAATCCCAGTTTTTTCGCCAGGCCGATGCGCTGAAGCTTGCCGGTGGCGCCTTTGGGAATGTCGTCCATGAAGAGCAGCCTGCGCGGCACTTTGAAGTCGGCCAGCCGCTCGGCGACAAAATCCCGCAATTCCCGCTCCGTTGCGGCCAAGCCCTCGCGCAAAACCACCAGCGCGCCGACCTCTTCGCCGAGCTTGTCGTGCGGGATGCCAAAGGTCACTACCTGCAGAACGGCAGGATGGTTCATCAGCACCTCATCGACTTCTCGCGGTGAGATTTTCTCGCCGCCGCGATTGATGATCTCCTTCAACCGTCCGGTGACCGAGATATAGCCGTCAGCGTCTTTGACCCCTTGGTCGCCGGTCCGGAACCACCCATTGGCGAAGGCATCTTCATTCGCCTTGGGGCTGTTTTCGTAGCCCGACGTTACGTTCTCGCCTTTGATGACAATCTCACCTACCTCGCCGGCCGACAGCAGGTTGCCATGCGTGTCCATGATCGCCACGTCTTGACCGGCAGGCAGCCCGACCGTGCCCGGCTTGCGCATCGCCGGAGGTAGCGGGTTGCAGGCCATCTGGTGCGCCGCTTCGGTCATCCCGTAAGCCTCGATGACGGGCGCGCCGAAGGTCGCTTCCAGTTCGGCGATCACCTGCGGCGGCAGCGGAGACGACGACGAGCGGATGAAGCGCAGGGGATTGGCCTTGATGATGTCGCGGTTGTGAGTGGCGCGGGTCAGAATGGCCTGATGCATGGTGGGAACGGCCGTGTACCAGGTTGGGTGCGCCTCATCCATCCAAGAGAAGAACTTCAACGCGTTGAAGCCCGGCGTGCAGAAAACGCTGCTTCCGGCGGAGAGCGGCGCGAGGATCCCGGCGAGCAGCCCGTGGATATGAAATAACGGCATGATAGTCAGGCCGCGGTCGGACGGTGAAAATGAAACCCACCGGCTGATATTGCGGGCGGAGGTCCAGACATTGCGCTGTGACAATGGCACGATCTTGGGCCGCGACGTCGTGCCCGATGTGTGCAGAACCAGGGCGACGTCGTCGGCTTCGGCGGGGCCGCCCTGCCGCGGCTTGGCCGGGGCCGAAACAGCGGTTTCAAGAATAAATCGACCGGCTCCCTGTTCGGGCAACGAGCGCGCGGTGAAAACGGCAATTCCGAGCTTGCGAGCGACGTCGATCGCCGGCGAGCCGCTGCCCGCATCGACGATCAGCGCCCGTGCGCCGAGATCCGACAGATAGAACTCGAACTCTTCGCTGCGATAACCCGGATTGAGCGGCGCCGAGGTGGCTGCCGAGGCTACACCCATGAAAGCGGTCGCCATCTCCGGGCCGTTTGGCAAGACGATCGCCACCCGGTCATTGCGGCCGATTCCAACGGCGTTCAAAGCCGCCAGCGTTCCGGCGATCTGATCGCGCAGTCGGTCATAGGTGAGCCCAGGCGCTGACGGGGCTGCAATGGCGATCGCGTCGCCTCGTCCTGCGTCCAGCAATTGCCGTATAGTGAATTGGGTCACGACTGTTCTCCTTCAGGTCGACGCGATTTCCAGGCGGCCATGCCGATCGGACAGGGTCTTGCCCAGCAAACCGGCCACGGCGTAGACGGCGTCGATGGACGGAGTGGGCGTCCCGGTCAGGCGCGCCATTTCCACCACGGAGCCGACCAGTGCGTCGAGTTCGAGAGGTCGGCCCGCCTCGACGTCCTGCAGCATCGACGTCTTGTGTTCACCGACGGCCGCGGCGCCGGCAATCCGCTTTTCGATACTGACGCGGAGGCGAACGCCCAGCTTTTCCGCCACGGCCTGAATTTCGGCCATCATCGCCGCGGCAAGCGCGCGGCTCGGCGGATGGCCGCAGATGCCCGCCAGCGTGGCGTGAGTTAGCGCGCTAACCGGGTTGAAGACGATATTGCCCCATAGCTTCAGCCAGATTTCCGAGCGCAGATCGGTAGCGATCGGCGCCTTGAAGCCCGCCCTCGTCAGCGCATCGGCAAGACGCTGCACCCGCCCGGATCTGGAACCGTCGGGTTCGCCCAAGCTGAACCGGTTGCCTTCGATCACCCGGACCACGCCCGGAGCGATCAGTTCGCAGGCGGGATAGACGACGCTGCCGATGATGCGCTCATCGGCGATATGCGCTGCGATAATCCCGTCGGGATCGGCCGCGCGAACCGGGCGACCCTCGAAGGGTCCGCCCTGCTTGTAGAAGTACCACCAGGGAATGCCGTTCTGCAGCGTGACGACGCTGGTGTCGGGCCCGAACAGCGCGCCGAGGTCGGCGGCGATCGCCGGCACCTGGTGGGCCTTGAGCGCGAGCAAAACCAGATCCTGCGGGGTCCCCTCATGAATCGCTATGGCCTCGACGCCTTTCGCCACACGCCGGCTGCCGTCTTCCTCGATCAGTGCGAAGCCATCGCAGCGAATCGCCGCCAGCGTAGCGCCGCGGGCGACGAACGTGACATCCTCGCCCGCAAAGGCCAGTCTTGCGCCCAGAAAGCCCCCGATCGACCCGGCGCCGACAATTGCGATCTTCAATCGCGTTCGCTCCATTCAGGGCCATTGTGGCTAAAGGGAGATTTAGACCTCTTGAACCGGGCTTGCGGCGCGGGCGCTAGTCGCGCGCTGGCCAGGGCTTGGCGGGTGGGCCCAGAACCGGCTCGCCCAAGAGGGGCGAAGAGAGGGCGTAAGCGCCGTTTTCGGTGAAAGCCCAGATGATGTTCCGGTCATACTCGGTAAAGATCGCCAGCACGCCCTTGCCGAGAGTGTAGCTCGGCAGATCGTTGGTGTCGGCTAGGCGCGGCACGTAATAGCCGGCGATCTTCGGATTTGCCGGATCCTTGACGTCGAAGATCTGCACCCCGGCATTATAGAAAGCGTAGGGAACGATCCCTTGCCGCCAGGCGAGCGGCTGACCAATGGCATTCGAACGCTTGGGGCCGAAATCCCCGCCGCGTTGGCAATAGTCAGTAAAGGTCGCATCCTTCGGAGGCGTCGGTCGGGGAAATTTGGCCGCAATCTTGGGGTGCAAAGGGTCCTTGGCATCGACGACGAAAATGTCCTTGTAGGGTTCGTAGCATTCGCGGTTCATCGGATAGCCGTTCGTGAATACGTAGCCCGTACGCTCGAATTGGCTGACATCGACATTGTCGAATTCCGTTCCCGCGAAACTGGGCGGCGCATTGACATGCCCCAGCGCTTTAGGATGCGCCGGATCGGCGACATCGAATATATATAAGCCAAGGCCGCCCATGGCGCCGAAGCCGATAGTCCCGCCATCCTTGACCGGCTTCGGCAGAAACAGCGGCATGCGGGAACCCATCCAGGAGGTTCGATTCCCGGCCCGCGGATTCTCCAGATATGCCGCCTCGTCGGCCTTGTCGCCGACAATTTGCCCCGGCACATGGATCTGAGCCAAGAATTTGGGGTCGGCGGGATTGGACATGTCCCAGACCTGATATCCCGGGGAGTAAAGATAGTTGGGGTATTCTGTAAGCGCGTAGGAATCGTCGGGCGCGGACGACAGGAACATATATCTGCCGCCGGAATATTCCGGCGCATCGAGTGATCCGGAGCCCTGCTGCTGACCGATCTCCGCCATGGGGTGCTTGACGTCCGTGGTGCGCGTCGCCAGCAGCTTCCATTGGCTGGGCAGCGGCCCGTCCATGACAAAGACCTTGAAGCCCTTCAGCGAATTGTAGTGCCGCTGCGCCTCGACCTTATCTGGCTGGCGGGTCTTGTCGGTCATCAGCCCATATCTGCCGATTTCATAGGATGCCACCAGGATCGGCTTGCCGAGCGACGCATTCCAGGCAATGGTCGCGCCGCCGAGATAGTCCTTGACATTGTTCGGATCAAAAGGCTCGCTGGACCCGTTGGGACCCCAGACGCCGCCCTGGGAAAACACGATGCGGGCATGCCGCGGATCGGTGACGTCCAGAACGCGTAGATAGTCGCGATCATGTATATAGAGGTATCGGCGCCCGTCGAAGTCAGCCGCGTTGACCCAGGCGTGAAATGGTGAGCCGATACCGGGATAGAAGGCGAGAACCTTGACATTCTTGGCGTAGCTTTGCTGGTCCCAGTACGGCAATTCGCCGGGAAACCTAGGCTCGTCCTTGGTTTCCGGCGTTGCCTTCGGCGCAACGAACTGCCCGGTATGCGGATCCATTCCATAATCCTTACCAGGAACCGGCGGCGTCGGCTTGCGCGCCGGAACCAATTCGGCCCAAGCTTTCAGGTAAGGATCCGTGATACGCTCGGTATCTTCCGCCTTCGATTCGCCCACACGGATGCAGACCGCCAATACGGCGCAGCAAGCAACCCAAGGCCACCGATACATAAAACCTCTCAGATCATACTTGTTCGACATTTAGCTTGCTCGATCCAAATCAATAACCACGTCAATCTTTCTTGCCGGGCAACCCGAAGATCGGTTTTCCGAGCAATGGGCTTGAGACGGCATACATTCCGTGGTTGGTGAACAACCAGATCAGATGGCGATCCCACTCGACATAGATGCCGTGGCTGGGCGGTCCAAAGCCGGTCTTTCGGAAAGTATCGCCGGAGCTGGCGTTGATCTTGGGGTCGGCTAGCTTGGGTACGAAATAGGCGGCGATGGTCGGATGTGCCGGATCGGATACATCGAAGATCTGCAATCCGGCGTTATAGAAGGAATACGGGATGTATTTCTTCGACGGCGCGCCCGGCTGGTTCAGATAGCCGCTGCGCTTCGGCCCGAAGCTGCCGCGTCTCTGGCAGTAATCGGTGAAGCCCGCTTCCTTCGGCGGTCGCGGTCGCGGCAACACGCCGGTGATTTTCGGGTTCCGCGGATCGCGCACATCGATCTGATAGATGTCCTTGTAGGGCTCATAGCAATCATCGCTCATCGGATAGCCGCTGAAATAGACCATGCCCGTGACTTCGGCCTTGGAGACATCGATATTGTCGCCTTCGTTGCCGGCTACGCTCACCGGCATATCCAGATGCGAGACCGTTTTCATGTGCGCGGGGTCGGAGATGTCGATAATGTAGAAACCGAGACCGCCCATCGCGGCATAGCCGTACTTTCCGCCATTCTCGACGGCACGCGGAATGAACAGGGGCATCCGCGCGCCCATCCAGGATGTCTTGTTTCCGTAACGCGGGTTCTTCCGATAATCGGCCTCCTCGCCGACCCGCTGACCGGGCGCAGACCAGATCGACATCAGCTTGGGATGGCTGGGATCGGAGACGTCGTAGGCCAGTTGAGCCGCCGAATAGAGATAGCTCTTATATTCCTGCAGCGAATAGGAATCGTCCGGCGCTCCGGCGACGAAGACATATTTGTCGCCGACGTAATAGGGCACGTCGAGGCAGCCCGATCCCTGTTCCGGCATTTGACCCGGCACCGCCTTCGGATCGAGAGGCATTTCCGAAAGCAGCTTCCAGTCAGTCGGGCTCCTGACTTCGAAAACCCGAAAACCACGCAGGAATTTCTGGCCACGAATAAGCGCGACCTTATCGGGCTGCGTGTATTTGTTGCTCAGCAGACCATAGCGGGGCGTTTCGTAACACTGTATCGCGATATATTTGTTAAGCCTCTTGTTGAACTGGATGTTGAACGGCCCAAAAGGATCATCGCCAGCCAGGTTGAATTGTTTCTCACCGACCCTCGTCGCCTTGCGCGGATCGGTGATGTCGTAGACGTCATAGCGATCCCGATAGTAGTCATACATGTACCGATGGCCATTCATATCGATAATGTCTTGCCATGTATGCCCTGTCGTCGCGCCGGGATAATAGGCTTCGACCTTGGTATTCTTGGCGTATTGATTGAGATCGATGTGATCGAGGCTGCCGGCGAAAGGATGCGCACCGTTTGTCTCCGGCGTCATGGCCGGATGCGTGTAGATGCCGGTCTTGGGGTCCAGGCCGAAGGTCGAGGGATCGGGGTCGGCAGGCTCGCCCGGCAGCCTGTCCGTTCGTGGCTGGTAAGGCATCATCATGTTTTCCGGCAGCGCGATCCGCTCATGGCTGATCACGGTTTGCGCTTGCGCGCCTGCCGTTAGTGCGATCACCGCGACACCGACGGCGATCAGACCGATATGCCGTGCAAATTTGTCCATCGCATTGCTCCTATGGCGCGACGTCGGTCAGATCAATCGGCTCAGGCTGCCTTCGGGGCAGATCGCGTTTTCCGTCAATAAATTTTCTCCCTTCCGAAGTCGAATAACAAAAGGGGCGGCGGCTATGCGCATGTCGATATAGCAAACCCGGAGACTGGTATATGACCCGACCCAGTATGCACGGCAGACTGGCCGCGAGACATGGAACCGGAGCGCCTGGGAATGCCAGTCCACATCAAGAACAGCCTGATCGGGAGCGCCGCCACCATTGTCGCCGCATTGGCGATCTGCGCGGCACTCCGGCGAGAGGGTTTCATCACGTGGGTCGCTTATCTGGGCGTGGTCCCCGTGCCGATGATGCTGGTGGCGGGATTTCTGTGGCGGATCGATCCACCGCAATTCCTTCATCGGCTCCGCCAGCCGGCAAGGGGGATGCGGCTGGCCATCCTGACGCTGGCCTCGGCGGTCGCCGGCGCCGCCTTCCTCTATTGGGGCCCAGGGCGCGGCGCCGGCCCGACGCCGATGCTGGTGATGGCCGCCATCGTTTCTGTCGTCGCAACCTTTTGGGTCGTGGTTGTTTGGCGTTGCTGGCCGCTGTCGACGGCGTTGAAGCATCCCCTTCCTTTGGGCATCGCCGCCTGGCTCGTGTCCTATGGCGTCGGATTCCTGGCTTTCGTCCGGTTGTTCAATTTCGATTTTATGGCGGCGGCGGCGATCTATTCGCCGATCGCCGATCCGCACGGCGCATTCAATGCTTGGCGGAGTCTGGTGTTCCTTGTGACGACCACCGGCGTCATCTCGGTGTTCTCAAAATTATTCGCTTATTGGCCGGTCGCATCGCTGCCGGGGTCGGCGCGCCCGGCCTGCTTCGCGCTCTACGCCAGCTTGTATGTTTTGGCGTTGAGCGCTCTGGCAATCGAACTCGGCGTCCACTTGATCGGCATGGATCAGGTGGATTTCATGGTCGAGGTTCCAGTCTCTCTGATTTTCGGGACCTTTCTGGTTACCAGCATGACCCGTTTCCGCTTGCTGGGTGGCTGGCCGCAACCAGCCAAGGGCACCCTCCTCCTCGTCATCGGCGGCGGGTTTGGCGCCGCGCTGTTCGCGCTTTATGCCTGGATCGCGCCGCTCCTCGCCGGGGAAAGTCTGGTCAAGGGGCCTCCGCACTACAGCCTGGAATTATGGATCGCCACGGCCATGCTGTCGGTGACGTTTCCGTTGATCATCCTATTCGCCAATTATTTTGATTTGTGGCCACTCGAACGCGGGAACACGACGGCGGGCGCTTGGCGGGGGCGCGTCTCGCGCGATCGGTTCGGCGCGGAGCATCCTATCCGCAAGACGTTATAGTGAAGAGGCCGTCATGGCAAAATTGAGGCATATCGCGCTTGCGGTGCGCGATCCGGAAAAAGCAGCCCGCTTCTATCAACAAGTCTTCGGGATGGCGCGGGTCGGCCAAACCGACTCCGCCCTGGCTACCGGCGTCTATCTGTCCGACGGAACCGTCAATCTGGCCTTGCTGCATTACAAGAACGACGACTCGGCCGGACTCGATCGGGGCAAAGCCTATGTCGGCGCCCACCATTTCGGCTTCATCGTCGATGACCTGGACCATACGCGGCGGGATATAGAGGACAATGGAGGAGAATTCTTCCTCGAGCTCCCCGAGCATAAGGACACGCTTTACTATGAGCAGAAGTACCGCGATCCCGACGGCATCATTTTCGACATTTCCCAGAAGGGTTGGGTCGGCACCAAGCCGTGACGCCGTCTGCGGAGCGGAGGGCGCCCGACATGGATGATAGATTTCACGGCATCATTCCCGCAATGGCTACGCCGTTCAGCAAAAGCCATGAAGTGGATTATGGCGCCTTGCGGGCTTTGATCGATTGGTACGTCGAGTGCGGGGTTCATGGTCTGTCGATTTGCGGCAGCCAGGGCGAGTTTTTCGCTCTCGACCGGGACGAGCATATCCTCGTTATGGAGCGGACTGTCGACGCCGTAGGCGGCCGTATCCCCGTCTATGCAGGCACTGGCGCCGTTTCGACCCGCGCCGCGATTTCCTTGACGCAAGCTGCGCAGACGATCGGGGTCGACATGGCGATGGCGATCACCCCGAGCTTCATCTCGCCGAAAGCGGACGAGCTGGCACAGCATTTCGAAGCGATCGCGCGCTCGACCACATTGCCGATACTGCTTTACAATAACCCGCCGCGCACTCATCTGAACATAACGCCGGCTTTGTTCGCGCAATGCGCCGCGATAGAGAATATCGTCGGCATCAAGGATAGCAGCGGCGATATCACCCAGGTAATCGAATATGTGCGCCTGACCCAGGGCCGGAAGCTGGCGTTCGCCGGCCGTGACACGATCATTCTGGCGATTCTGCTCCATGGCGGGCACGGCGCCATATCGCCCGCCGCCAACGTGTTCCCGCGCCTTCTGGTCAAACTCTATGACGAATTCCGAGGCGGCAGGCTTGACCGGGCGCGCTTCATTTCGGACCAGTTGGCACCGCTGCGGCTGGCCTGGGATCTCGGATCGTTTCCGGTAGTGATCAAGGAGGCGATGGCGCTGGTTGGACGCGATGCCGGCCCCGCCCGTTTGCCGATTCAACCGCTGCACCCCGACGCGCGGGCTGAATTGTCGTCGGTCATTGAACGCCTGCGCGAGGCCGATGCGGCTCTGTCGCAAACTCTGACGCGGTGATCCGGGCCGTTCATGTCGGATTGGCGGCTTATGTCGCAACAGGCTCGCGATGCGGCCTACGACAATCTACTGGCGGTAGTCGACAGCAGCCACTTGATCGATGCCCGCGTCGCCGCCTCGGCACGGTTCCGTGATCGGCACCGGCAATGCCTGGATATTTCCTATGGTCCGCGGCCGCGCAACCGGTGGGATCTGTTTCCGCAGAAGGATAACGCCGCGCCCTGCCTGGTCTTTATTCACGGCGGCTACTGGCAGCGCAATCGGCATGAGGACTTTGCCGCGATGGCGACCGGCGTTCATCAACGCGGCTGGGCGGCGGCGCTGCCCGGCTATACGCTGGCGCCCGAAGCCAGCTTGACGGAGATCGCAGCCGAGATTCGCCTGGCCCTGGATTGGTTGGCCGCGCATGGCGCTTCTCACGGGATCAAGGGGCCGCTGATCCTGTCGGGTTGGAGCGCCGGGGCGCATTTGGCCGCGCTCGCCCTCGACCACCCCGCCATCACTGCGGGATTGGCAATTTCCGGCGTGTTCGAGCTGGGTCCCCTGCGCGACACCTATCTCAACGAAAAGCTGCATTTGTCGGACAACGAGGTTGAACAGCTGTCGCCGCTGCGTCTCGCGCCTGTCGCGAAACCAATGGCAATCGCTTATGGCAGCAAGGAGCTGCCGGCTCTGATCAAAGAAAGCCGGGACCTTCATGCGTGGCGCGCCGCCGCGCATCGGCCGGGCCCGCTGGTGCCGGTGGCCGGCGCGGACCACTTCTCGATTCTCCAAGCCCTGCAATCGCCGCATGGTGACCTGACCGAGCAATTGCTCAGTCTGGTGCGATGACGACCTCCGTCGTCCCCAAAGGCTTCAAGGCCAAGGCCAACAATACGGCCAGGACCGCCAAGCTGAAGAATTGCAACTGCCCAGCCAGCGCCCAGTTGGCGCGATCGGCCATCCAGCCGATGGTGAAGCCGGCAACTGCGGCTGCGCCGTAAAAGCTGGTGATGAAAATGCCGGTGGCGCGATTGGTCAACGCTGCGCTCAACGCCTTGACATGGTTTGCTGCCAGGTTCGGGAAGACGACGCCCGACAGCGTCAGCCCCCACAGGAATGAAATCGCGCACTGGATGTGAAGATCGCTCAGTCCTGAAAACAGCAGGATGCCGAGCAGTGCTGCGGTGGCGAAGGCCACTCCCAACAAGGGGCGAGGCGGTAGGCGATCGCCGAGCCAGGCGACACCGACCGAGAGGAGTACCCCCAATCCATAGAAGCTCATCACAGATCCGGCTTGGACCGGCCTATAGTGCAACACTTCACGCAGATAGGTCGGATACATGCCGAGAAAACCATAAATCATCAGACCACAGATCAAGGTCATCGCCGTCAGGAGGATGGTGTTGCGATTGGCCAGATGGCACGCGCCGCCCGCGTTGCCGCTGCCGCCCGCTTCGGAAAACAGAGCCTCGCTGAGCCAGCGCCGCACGAATGCTGCGATCGCCAGCACGACCGGCAGCCCTAGAGCGGCGAACGCGAAAAGCAGCGTGCGCCAGCTCTGCTGCGCCGCCAATATGCCGCCGCCGGCCCAGGGACCAAGCATTGTGCCGACGCCGAAGGCGACATTGACCGAGGCAATGGACGCGGCGCGAAAGCGGGTGAAGCAATTGGCCGCGATGGCGATGATGACCGTAATCTGCATCGCCTCGCCCACCCCGGTCAGAGCCCGACAGAGCGCCATGCTGAAAAAACCGTCGGCCAGCCCGCTCAGCGCGGTTCCGGCCGAGAAAATCACAATTCCCAGCATAAGCACGATCTTGCGTCCCAGGTGCACGACCAGAAAGCTGGTGGGCAGTCCGGCGAGCGCCATGCCGAACATCAGAATGGTCGTCAGCAGACCCATGTCGGACAGGTTCAGGCCCAGCTCATGGCGGATATCGGGCGCCAGCAGGGGAAAGATCTGTCGGTCCATGGCATTGACGACATAGGACGACAGAATCACGCCGAACATGGCCAAGCCGCGTGCGCCAACCGCAGGGACCGACAGCTGGAAGGGCCCGTCCGCCAAGCGTGGTGTCCTCACCGGATCAGGCCATTCTTTTCCCATGGGGCGCGGCGCACCGATCGAGTCCGAACCCGTCTTGCCGTCACGGCGGCGGCCATGGCGATCAGAACCTCTTGGTCACGTTAACGCCATATGTCCGGGGCGGCAGATACCAGTTCAGGAACGAGCCGAGGATGTAGGTCTGGCCGGATATGACCAAACGATCGGTCAGATTCCTGCCCCACGCCGTAACCTCCCAGTCATTGTCGGCCGACCGCATTCCAATGCTGGCGTTGATCTGCCCCACTCCCCTAGCGAGAGTATAAGGGTCAAGAAGGGGGTTCTTGTCGTTCTGAAAATAATAGGCGCCGGTGTACTGATACTCGGCATTGACGAAACCTTCCCAATCTTGCCCGATCGAATGGGTATAGGTCGCGTCGACGGTATATGAGATATGAGGTGTCCGACGGAGCGTGGTGCCGTTTAGATTGTCCGTGTGAGGGACAAAGTTCGCATCGAGGAATCTGTTGAACAAATCGCTGGTGATCCTACCGATCTGGTTGACGGCATGAGCTGACAGCAACAATCCTTCGACCGGTATGGCGGTCAGCTCGAGCTCAACACCCTTGACCTGCGCGCTGCCGGCGTTGGCAATGACGTTGGAGCCCGGTGCGTTCGGCGTAATCACGACGAACTGCTGCGTTTGCAAATTGGTATAATCGCTGAGGAAGCCGGACAGGTTGACGCGCAGACGCCGATCGAACCAATCCGTCTTTGCCCCGATCTCCCAATTTTCCGAGTGTTCCGGGGCATAGGCCTTGACCGCCTGAGCGTAGGTGCTGCTGGAATTGTCATCGTTCCAGGCGCCGCTTTTGAATCCGGTCGAATAGAGCGCGTAAAGGAGCGCCTCCGGAGTGACTTGCCAGCTCAGCGTGGCGCTCGGCGTCGTGGCTCCCCACGTCTTCGCCGCCGTCGCGTCGAAGGAAGTCACGGTTTGGCCGAACTGGTTGGTCAGCAGACCGAATGACTGACAGATGACCATGCAGCTGTGAAACGAATTCTCTGACTTATGGACCTCGACCCGTCGCACGCCGGCCAACAAGGATATGCTGTCGGTGATCTTGTAAGTCGCCTCAAGGAAGGCTGAATAGTTTTCCTGTTTAATACCGGTCAGCACGTAGTTCTGTCCGGCGAAGGACGGGTTAAAAAACCTGGTCGGCGTCGCCGAGAATACAAAGTTCTCGAGCTCGTGCCGTCGGCCGCTTTCATATTCTCCGTAGACTCCGACCGTAAAGCTTAGATAATCGGTCAGCGCCGAGGAAAAGCGCAGCTCCTGCGACAGTGTCGTGATACGCTCGCCCTTGTCGTCCTGATAATAGTCGTCGTTGATCGATCCAGAGTTGAAGGCATGAAAATTTATTTGTCCGTTTGGTAAATGCGGTAAAATCGCGAAATTGATATAGCTGCCGCCCTCGTTTGCATTATTTTCGAAGACGGCGGCACGCGCGGCGCTCAGGGACGTAAGAACGCCGAACGGCGAGTCCCAGGTTACTTTGACATTGCCACCGGCGATCTCCTCTGTGTCGCGCGGATTGACGTTGTTAGGGAACGCGCGCGGGTTCGGTTGATAGAATGGAGCGTCCTGTCTGCTCGGGATGGCGTTATAGACCCAGAATCCGCCACCATTATTCTTGGTCCCGTCGACGCCGATCAAGACATCGAGATCCTCGTTCGGCTTCCAGTCGATCTGACCGCGCGCGCTGAGCGCAACCTGCCATTCGGCGTGCTTGCCGGTTAGAGTGTTGGTGTCGTAGCCGCCGTGATTCCGGTCTGCGAACGACAGCCGTCCGTTCAGCTCGTCGTTGATCGGGCCGTTCACGATCGCAGTGACATCCGTCGACGCGTAGTTGCCACCGCCCAATGTGATGATCGCCTCGGGATCAGCCGTGGGCCGCTTGGGGATGAAATTGACCGCGCCGCCGGCGACGTTCTTGCCGTATTCCAGGCCTTGTGGACCCTTGACCACCTCGACGCGGTCGAGGTCGAACATTTGCATGCTCTCGGCTTGCGAGCGGGCGAGAAAAACACCGTCCTGGAAGAAGCCGATGGCCTGGTCTGCGGTGATGCTCTGGATGTCGGATCCCATGCCGCGAAGAAATACTTCGGGCTGGGTGGGATTGCTTTGATTAAAAGTGAATCCCGGGACAACCTTCAATACATCGCTGGCCTCGGTCATGTTCGACTTCACCAGCTGGGTCGCGCTCACCGCATCGACGGTAACCGGCGCCGATTGAAGCCGCTCCTCCCTGCGCCGTGCAGTGACAACGACTTCCTCGAGGTGTTGATCGCCGGTTGCGGCCGTCACCGCATCCTGAGCAAGCGCAAATTCAGGAGTGCTAATTGCTGTGAAGCCGACACCAATACTTAGCAGTTTCAGCACCGCGCCGTGTTTTATCATTAAGACTCTCCCCGCGTTGTCCGATAATCGCTTCAGTTTTCTATGCGCTTTTCGTGACGGTCGATGCCTGGTGAGCTCGCTCAGCTGTCGCAAAATATAGGCAGAGAACGCTTGTCGCTTGCCTCGTGAGGGGTGATGCGAACTTGCAGTCGGTCATGACGAAGTTACGATGGATCGCCATATAAGTATTATAAGACCGCAGGCGTCTGCTATATTCGTGTGAGCATATCGGAGGTGGTGCGCGTCAGTAGCCGCGCAGAGTATCCACGACGTTCGACAGCGGTTCACCGCATAGATGTCGGCGCAGGTTGGCGACGAGCGTCCTCACAGCCGTCTTTGGCTGCGTGAGCGCCGAACAGTGCGGCACGACAGTGACGCGAGGATGGCGCCAATAAGGATGGTCGGCGGGAAGCGGCTCGTCCTGAAACACGTCCAGCGTCGCCGCAGCGATATGCCCCCGGTCAAGAGAATCGAGCAGATCGCGATCGACCACATGCGCGCCGCGCGCAACATTGACGAGGCAGGCACCTTTGGGTAATTGCGCGAGCAGATCGGCGTTCACGATTCCCTCAGTTTCCTGTGTCAGCGGCAACAGGCAGACGAGAATCTCCGTACCCTCCAGAAAATCGGCCAGGCCCTCCCGTCCGGAATAGGTTCGGACGCCGGGAACGACCTTCGGCTCGCGGCTCCAGCCGCGCACCGAGAAACCCAAGGAGCACAGCGTCGCGGCGCACGCGCCGCCCAAATTGCCGAGCCCCATGATGCCGACGCTTCGATCCTCGGGAAGCTTGGGAATCAACGGCACCCATTGCGCCAATTTTTGGAACGCCTCGTGCTCGTGCATGCGCCGGTGATAGTGCAGGACGCGCATGAGGACGAACTCGTTCATGCCGATCGCAAGGCTGGGGTCCACCATGCGCACGAGCGGCACGCCGACGGGCAGGAAATCGCCCTTCAACAACGACTCGACGCCGGCGCCGAGCGAGAACACCGCTTTCAAGTTGATCAAATCGGCAAACAGGTCGGCCGGCGGTTTCCAGACGAAGGCATAATCGATCTCGGCCGGATTGCCGACATCGGGCCACAGGCGGATTTCGAGGTCCGGCGCCTCGGACGCGAATCCGGCCAGCCAGGGGTTGCGGTCGACTCCCGTGCATGCGAACAGCATAGTGGGCGGTTTCATCATTCCGTCCGTGTCGCCGGGCCATAGCCGGACAGGTTGCTGTGCGCCGCCGGCGCTCGTCCCCCGATATTGCACATCTGCAGGAAGCGGAGCAGGCTGTCGTTGAATTCCAGCGGCCGTTCAAAATAGGCGGAATGGCCGGCGGCGTCGAACTCGACCAGATGGGAAGCCGCCACGCGTGCCTGCGTCAGCCGCATCGCCTCGACGGGGAATAAACGGTCCTGCCCGCCCGCCATGAACACGATCGGCATCCCCAACGCGCCTATTTGCTCGGGCGTCTGCATCAAGGGCCAGGCGCCCTTCAAGGTCTCGCGAGTGGTTTGGTTGAAGGATGATATCTCGGCATAGAGCAGGGACTCGGCGGGGCATTCGATCCGAAAATCGGCGCCGAGCACGCGTTCCAGCTGCGGCAACTCCTGCGTCTCCGCGCGCGCGCGATCCATGATCGTTTTGATCTCGGCGCTTTCGACCAAGGCATGCAACGACGAGGCGACGACCAACGCGGCGACGCGGTCCGGATGCAACCCGCTGAAGCTGATGCAGGTGCCACCGCCCATCGATTGACCAACGAGGACGGACTTATCGGCACCGACATGATCGAGCAGGGCCAGCAGATCGCGCGCGTAGGCCGATCGTCCCTCGCCGCTGTCATCACGCGACAGTCCGAAGCCGCGATGATCATAAGCAACGACTCGATAGGATTTGGCGAGGGCGGCGATTTGCTTATACCAAACCGCATGATTGCCGCCCATCCCATGCGCCAGAACAACCAGCGGCCCTTCGCCGTGATCGCTGAAATAGATCCGACCGCCGGAAACCTGAATCACAGCCATCCACATTTTCTCCGGTCTGGTTCAGCTCACGCCCATAAAATTGCCAAGGCGCACGACATAGCCGCCAAACTGCGGCGAAGCGCGGCTGATCGCCGGATCGCGCGGCCGGGGCAGATCAATCGCGACCTGTTCGATGATCCGGCCCGGACGTTCGGACATGACCAGCACGCGGTCCGACAGAAGCACCGCTTCGGAAATGCTGTGGGTGATCAGCACGACCGTCTTGCGGTCACGCTGCCAAATCCGGAGAAGCTCCATATTGAGCTGATCGCGGGTTAGGGCGTCAAGCGCGCCAAACGGCTCATCCATCAACAGTACGTCGGGGTTCAACGCCAATGCCTGGCCGATCGCCACGCGGTGGCGCATGCCGCCCGACAATTGATGGGGATAGGCTGCCTCGAAGCCGATCAGTCCCAAAGTCTTCACCAGCGGCATCAGGTCGAGCGCGGCCGCCTTGGCCCGGCCATGTCGAATTTCGACACCAAGCCGCAGATTGGCATCGACGTCGAGCCAGGGCAGAAGGTTGGAGGTTTGGAACACGATGCCGACATCGCGACGCGGTCCCGTCACCTTGTCGCCGCGTAACGTCACCACCCCCTGGTCATAGGGCAACAACCCGGCCATCAGCCGGATCAACGTGCTTTTACCGCAGCCGGACGGGCCCAGCACCGAGATGAACTCGCGATCATGAATGACGCAGGCGAGGCCATCCAGCACCTTGAGCGGGCTTCCTGCGGAAGCGTAGCTCTTGGAAACGTCGACCAGTTCAATGGCCGGCCCTAGATCCCTCGCCACCACACCAGCCTCCCCATGATCTCGATCATGGCGAACAGCATCAGCGACATCAATGTCACTGCCAGAAGAGCTGCAAAGGTCAGCGCCGTGCGCGATGAGCCGGTTGCCGCCAGAATGAGGTTACCCAACCCGTCGTTCGATCCGACGAATTCGCCGACGATTGCGCCGATCACGGCGAGGGGCATCGCAACCTTACAGCCATCGACGAAATTGGGCAGAGCGGCTGGCATGCGCAGTCGCCACAGCACCGCCCAGGGGCGAGCATTGAGGGCCTGAAAATGCTCTTCGAGATTCGCCGGCACGCCGGCGAATCCGCCCAAGGTTGCGATCACGATTGGAAAGACCGCAAACAGCGCCGCCATGGTGACCTTGGACTCGAACCCGTAGCCCAGCCACACCACCATCACCGGCGCCAGGCCCACCTTCGGAAGGCTCTGCAGCGCGACCACGATCGGATAGAGCGTGCGCCGGGCGATAGGCAGGAAGTAGATGAGCGCGGCAGCGATGACCCCCGTCACGATCGCGATCGCGAATCCCGCAAGAACTTCCCACAAGGTGACGAGCGTCTGGCTCCACAGTAGGCCGCCCGATTTCCACGCTTCGATCAGCACGCTCGACGGCGTCGGCAGCAAATAGGGCCTGACGTGAAAACTACGAACACCGGCTTCCCACAAGAGTCCGAGCGTCAACAGCGACAACGAGGCGTCGCGCGCATTGGCCCGGTCGGTACGCGAGGGCAGAGAAAGCCGCATCTCCTACTACGCGTCAGGCGTTTTCGCCGTCTCGAGCAGCCTGGCGATCCGCTCGGGCGGCGCCACCACGAACTCCGAAAGGCGCCATTGATCGAAGGTTTCGATTTCGCCGCCCGGCCATACCCGCGGCGTATACGGGTGAGCCGCGTCAATCTGAATCATATCGGAATAAAATTCGACGTTGTTGCCGTCCGGGTCATTGAACACGAGGAACGTATTGTCGCCCGGCCCATGTTTGCCGAAACCGCGGTCGATGGGAATATTGAGCTCGCGCAACATGCGGACCGCCGCTCGCATTTCGTCGACGTTCCGCAGCTGGTAGGAAAAATGTTCGACGCGGGATTGCGTCGTCAGGCTCTGCGCGATTTCGGCGGGCGTCATTTGCAGCAGCGCCAGGTCGTGGTGATCGGCGCCCGCGCGCAAGAACACCATGTGGTCGTCGATCCAATCCGATACCTGGAGTCCCACCACCTCGACATAGAACTTGACGGACACGTGTACGTCCCTGACCTTGAGAACCAGATGGCCTAGTTTAGTTGGTCTCGGGCGATCCATGACGCGCCTCCTAAGGTTGCGGAAGAAATTGGCTGGTAAAGATGTCGGATGCCTGAACGTTGCCGGCGAGATTTCCCGATTCGCGTACGAGGTCGATGGCCCGCTCCATCTTGTCCGGATCAAATTCCTTACCGAGAAGCTGGGCGGTTTCGACGATCTGGGCACGCGTTACCTCAGGTTCCAGCACGGGGTATCGTTTGAGAGTCAGAGCCAAGGCTTCGTCGATATTGGTAGCGGTATAAGCATAGCCCCGCATCGTCGCCTGAATGAACCGGCGCGCGAGATCCGGATCGCTCGCTATGGTCCGGTCGCTCGCACCAATCCCGCTTCCATGAATTTCGAAGCCGAAATCGGCGTAGGAAATCATGCCGATTGTCAGATTGGCCTCGCGCGCCTGTTGCTCGAACAAAGGCACGCTGTTGCCTTTCCAGCATTCGGCGGCGTCGATCTTGCCCTCGATCAGGGACGGCACCACCACTGAGGGGTCGAGACGCATGATCTTGACTTGCGCCGGATCGACCTTGTTCCGCTTCAGCCAGATCGGCAACAACGCCTGCACCGGCGAATTCTGTCCGCCCCCGACCACGAGTCCGGCGAGGTCGGCGGGAGCGGCGATCCGATGCCGTTCGCGCACGAAGCACAGCCCGGCGGGAAGGCGAGCGTTGATCGGCGCGATCAATCTGACATGCCCGCCATTGGCGCGGTTGAGTATGGCGGCCAAAGGGTCGACATAGGCAAATTCGAATAGGCCCTGATCGAGCTCGTTCGCCGTGCGGATGCCGCCAAAGCCCCGAATCAAAGCGACGTCGAGCCCGACTTCGCGATAAAAGCCCTTGTCCGCAGCAACGATCACGCCGGCCATGCTGCCCTGCGGCAGCCATGACATATTGAACTGAATCTTCTTCAGTTCCGCAGCCTGCACGATCCCGTGCATCAGCAGCAGCGCAACCGCCAGACCCTTGGCACAGAGCGATATGAGCCTCATATCAGTCTGCCGTTGCGACGACCGGATTGCGGATTTCGCCTATTTCGCCGATCCGCGCGATCACTTCGTCGCCCGGCTTGAGGAAGATGCCTCGTCCCATCCCAACCCCGGCTGGCGTGCCGGTGGCCAGCAGATCACCGGGTCGCAACTCGACGAGGCGCGACAAATAGGCGATTTGTTCGAAACCATTGAAGATCATGTCATGCGAATTGCCGTCCTGCATCATCACGCCATTCACCGACAATTGCAGCGACAGCGAATGCGGATCGCTGACGCAATCCCGTGGTACGAACCACGGTCCGACAGGCGTGAAGCTCTCGAAGCTCTTGCCCCGAAACCAATCGTGCGAAAAAGGAAAATCGGTGCGTCGTGTCAGATCGCGGGCCGAAACGTCATTGACGACGACATAGCCGGCGATGTGCGACAAGGCCTGGTCAACGGGAATCCGACGCCCGATTTTGCCGATGACGACACCGAGCTCGACCTCCCAGTCAACTTGCTTGGATTCGGGCGGCAGTATGATCGGCTCATCAGGGCCGATGACGCTCGATTGCGATTTCAGAAATATGAAAGGCGTGGAATCGGCCTTTGCCGCAAGCTTGGTCTGCATTTCGGCGGCATGTTCGACATAGTTCGACGCCGCGCCGAAAATTCGATAAGGAGCGAAAGGAGCGAGAAACTTGATACTGCCGACCGAAGCTCCAACGATGTCGCCCTGCACTGCGGCTTTTTCCGTTTGCGCGGCCAGCGTGTCGACAACTATTCCCAGCGTATCCCAACCGGCAATGATGCGGTCGACCGAAGCCAATGCCGTCTCGGTCGCACAATCCACCGCCATCGCCTCGCAGATAGCGGCAAGATCGTAACATTGTTCGTTCATCACTAGAGCGGGGCGTGGTCCGCGAGAGGTCCGGTAAGTACCAAGAGCATACCAGGTCTTCATCAAATCCTCCGCGCCGTCAGGTCAGGCCAAAGAAATCAATTGCGTTGTTGCCGATCAGCTTAGCCTTGGCGCGGTGGCTCAGGCCGTCGTAGCCACGAACGAGCGCGCCGACGCTGAGTTCACCCAATGGGAACGGATAGTCCGAGCCGAGCATGACCCGATCCTCGCCCATGGTTCCGATCAACATCGAAAGAGCCGAATGACTGAAGACGGCGGAATCGACGTAAAAGCGATCGACATACGACGACGGCAATCTTGGGCAGTCGACCCGAACGGTTTCCCGGTTTTGCCAGGCATTGTCGACCCGGCCCAGCAGGAACGGAAAACTGCCGCCGCCATGGGCAAAACAAAGCTTGAGGGTAGCGGGCAGGCGCTCGAAGGCGCCCGACAGAATGAGAGAAAGGATCGACAGCTGAGTCTCGGCCGGCATGCCGACCAACCAGCCCATCATATATTTCGGCATCCGGTTGCGCGCCATCATGTCCCACGGGTGGACGAAGACCGGCGCGCCGATGTCGGCGCAATGATGGAGAAAAGTCAAAATTCCGGGATCGTCGAGATTCTTATCCCCGACATGATTGCCGATCTGAACTCCGACATGTCCGCTCGACATGGACCGGCTCGCCTCCTGGCAGGCCAGATCGATGTCCTGCAAGGGAACCTGACACATCGCTTTCAATCGGGCCGGATTGTGATTGCAGATTTCCAATGCTGCGTCATTGAAGATGCGTGCGCATTCGGCCGCATGGGCGGCGGGGCGGCCATAAGCGAACAGCAGCGGCGTGGCCGAAATGATCTGGACATCGACGTGATCGCGATCCATCTCCTCGATCCGCACCGCCGGATCCCAGCAAGCCGAATACACGGCACGGAATTCACGGTCGCCAACCATGATCATGCCATTGTTCTGACTATCGTGCCTCAGCCAGGGCCAATCGGGCGTCCCGAAGAGCTCTGCAAGGTCGGGCCACTGCCGCGGTACGAAATGGCTATGGATGTCGATTGTCGGCATGGATCAGGTCTTAGCTTTCTTTTTGCCCGGATGATGGGTGCCACATGTTTTGCAAACCCGTAGCGCCGGTTGGGAGTAGAATTGCTCGAATACGGGCGGCAGATCATCGACGATGCTGGAGAGTTGCAGTTCGGCGCGCCAGACCACGGCGCCGCATTTCTCGCAGTACCATTGGAAGGCGTCGACCTCACCCAGCGGCCGCCGACGCTCGATGACCAGACCGTAGCTGCCGGGAAACGGGCGCTGCGGCGAGTGCGGCACAAAGGGAGGCAGCAGAAAAATCTCTCCCTCGCGGATAGTGATATCCTGGGGGCCCGCCCCTTCCCAGATGCGCAAGGTCATGTCGCCCGCGATCTGGTAGAAGAATTCCTCGAATGGGTCGACGTGATAATCCGTTCGTTCGTTGGGGCCGCCAACCACGGTCACGATGAAGTCTGAGTCGGACCAGATTTGAGCATTGCCCACCGGCGGCTTTAGTTGGTTCGCATGGTCCGAGATCCACTTCTGAACGTTCAGCGGAAAGCCGTATTTCAATGCGATCATCCTTGTCTGTTATTGTCAGGAACGCTCAGCCGACGAAAGGCCACCGCCTTCATCTCGATCAGCAGATCCGGGTGGGGTAAGTCGGCGACGGCGACCGTCGTGCGCGCCGGCCCATCGAAATCGAAGTGGGAGTTGTAGATCTCGTTGTAAGCTTCGAAATCCTCCATCCTCACCAGATAGGTGCAAATCTCGACCACGTCGCGCAGGTCGGCGCCGGCTTCAGCCAGGATGGCTTCGATATTGGCGATGACGGCTCGCGTCTGCACCCGGATATCGAGGATTCTGCGTCCATCGGCACCGACCTCACAACCTTCGATACTGTTGTCGGGACGCCGGGCGCTGGTGCCGGATACAAAGATCAAATCGCCCGCGCGGCGGAAATGAGGGAAGCGTCCACGCGGCCGGGCCTGGCCTTCGATGACAGCGCTCTGCTTGATCATCCCGGCTCCTTGGCGACACCCTGGGCGCGGAAATCCACCCGGCCCAAAATTTCGACCTCCAACGACACGAAATCTCCTGGTTTCAGCGGTTCGGCGGATGTCGCCGCACCAGCCAGGATGGTCCATCCGGCCTGCAGGGTCAGCCCCGACGCGGCGGCGAGCCGGGCCGCGGCCACGACCGAGCGCAGCGGATGTCCGAGTATGGCGGCAGTGGAACCCATCTGGGTCGGAGTGCCATTAAGGCAAAAAACTACCCCTAGATTGGAAAGATCGTCCGGGACCCGGCACCAGGGGCCGACGACGAACCCCGCCGCGGAAGAATTATCCGCCACCACATCTTCGAGGGTGAAGCGGAAATCCTTATATCGACTGTCGATGATCTCAATCGCCGGCGCGACCGCGTCGATGGCGGAACCCGCTTCAAGAAGATCGACCGGCCCATCGAGATCGTGCTTCAGACGAAAGGCCACTTCCGGCTCGACGCGAGGGTGAATGTAACGCGCGAGATCGACGCTGCCGCCATCATCGACGCGCATGGCGTCGGTAAGTCGGCCCCAGATCAGATCCGACACGCCCATCTGAAGCATTTTGGCGCGGCTCGTGAAGCCCATCTTGACCCCGATCAGGCGCTCGCCCCGGGCCAATCTTTCATCGACCAGCAGTGCCTGGATGCGATAGGCATCGTCGAGGCTGAGTTGCGGCGCTTCGCGCGAGATCTGATTTGCGCCCTGCGCGGTTCGGGCGGCCGCGTCCAGATATCGGGCGAGGCCCGCAAGGTCGGTCATTGCACGCCCCTTTGAATTGGGGTCACGGATCTCGATGGTCGGATCCGTACCGATCCGGCCTGTTTCTAAACTGGCGCTTGGGGTCTTGGTCATTGGTGCTTGCTCATCAGTGAAATGCGGCGCGTACCGCGCCGAGACCGTGGATCCTGGCTTCAAATGCGTCCCCCGGCGCGACCGGAACCATCGGCCCCAACGCACCGGTCATGATGATGTCTCCCGCGACCAAGGGCCGGCCGACCCGCACCATCGTATCGGCCAGCCAGCGCGCCGCATTGATCGGATTGCCGAGGCAGGCCCGTCCGACTCCGGTCGAGACGGGCTGCCCCTCTTTCATCAAGGTCATGCCGCAGAGGCTATGATCGAAATCATCCAGCCGGCGTGGCACGCTGCCCAGAACGAACTGACCCGACGAGGCGTTATCGGCTATCGTGTCGACGATCGATATGTTCCAATTGGCGATCCGACAGCCCACCACCTCCAGCGCGGGAAGCGCATAGGCGACGCTCGACACGATATCCGCTGGCGTATGACGTTCATGCCGAAGATCATCTTCAAGGACGAGCGCCACTTCGGCCTCGAGGCGCGGCTGCAGGACGGCCGCCGCTTGAAGATCGTCGCCATCGACAAAGGCCATGTCGGCGAACAGCATGCCGTAGTCCGGCTGGTCGACGCCGAGCTGGACTTGGACTACCGCTGAGGTAAGGCCGATTTTCCGACCAACTAAACGACGGCCTCGAGACTGCCAATAGGCCGTATTGAGATCCTGCACCGCATAGGCGGCGGCAAGGTCGCCGATGGGGAGCCGGGATGCGACAGGTTCACAAGGCTGGCATCTTTCCTGGGCTTGACGCAGGCGAACGGCAACTTCGTTCAAGTGAGCGGCATTCATCATTTCGTTAGTACTTGACGCAGATATTGGTGGTTTCCGAATAGAATGTGAGGGAATGTTGTCCGCCTTCGCGGCCGATCCCCGACATGCGGATGCCGCCGAAAGGCGTGCGCAGATCGCGTAGAAACCACTCGTTGACCCATACGACACCGGCATCCACTGCTCGCGCGACGCGATGGCCGCGCGCGAGGTCGGACGTCCAGACTGCCGCGGCTAGGCCGTAGCGGGTGGCGTTGGCTAGGTCGATTGCTTCCGCTTCACTGTCGAAAGGCGCGATATGGCAGACCGGACCGAAGATTTCCTCTTTGACGCAGCGGGCCTCTTCATGCAGGCCAATGATAATGGTCGGATCGATAAAGGCGCCGCGATCGCGGGTATCGCCAAACTCAGGGACCCCGCCGCCAATTATGAAGCGACCGCCTTCCCGCCGCGCCAGCGCGTAATAGCCCAGCACCTTTTCGCGATGCTTTTGCGAGATCAACGGCCCCATGTCGGCACCGTCATAGGGATCGCCGATCTTCATCAGGCGCGCACCGTCCGCCAATGCTCCGACGAAGCGCTCGAAAATCGGCCGCTCGACGTAAACGCGTTCGGTACAGAGGCAGACCTGCCCGCAATTGGAAAAGACCGAGCGTAAGGTGCCGGCGACCGCGGCCTCAAAATCGGCGTCGGCGAAGATGACCGCCGCATTCTTGCCGCCCAACTCAAACGAGACCGGCTTCAGCCCAACAGCCGCGTTCTTCATGATGGCCGAGCCGGTACTGGTTTCGCCGGTGAAGGTGATGGCGTCAATATCGGCGTGACTAACCAGGTATTCGCCGGCAGAGCCGGGACCAAAACCGTGCACCAGATTGAAGACGCCGGGAGGTAAGCCTACCTCGTGCATGATTTCGGCCAAGAGGGTCGCCGTGGCGGGGGTTTCCTCGGAAGGCTTGGCAATGACCGTATTGCCGCAGGCCAAGGCGGGAGCGACTTTCCAGCTCAGCAGCAGCAATGGCAGATTCCATGGCGACACCACCGCCACCACCCCCAACGGCTTGTCCACTACATAGTTGAGTGCGCCTCGGCCGTCCGGAGTGTCGGTGTGAAAAGACTCAGACCCGCGGGCGGTCATCAGGTCGGCGAAGACACGAAAATTGGCGGCGCCGCGCGGGATGTCGACTTTCAACGCATGGCTCAAAGGCTTGCCCGTATCGGCTACCTCCGCTGCAACGAAATCATCAAAGCGAGCCTCGATTCCGACCGCAACTCTGCGCAACAAATCCTGCCTTTCGGCAAGCGTGAAATGCCCCCATGCTCCCCTCAAGGCGGCCCGCGCGGCGGCGACGGCCCGGTCGATCAGAGGTCGGTCGGCTTCAGCGACCAACGCTAAAAGCGATCCGTCGACTGGGCTGAATTTCTCAAACACCTCCCCGGAATCGACGAACGCGCCGTCGATATAGCAAGGGATTTTTCGGCCGGTGTATGGATATGGACGAGGCTGCATGAACCTTACCGTCCTCGCAAAGCGAGGATCGCCGAACGCTTCTGAATGCTGAACCTTAAACGGCAGCCTTATATCGATAAAATAGTATTTCCATCGCTTCCTATATTTGATTTGTTATGTCACAATGAGCTTATCCGACGCCGAGATACCTCATGACGCCGATCGCACTTGAAAACCGCCTTGAGGCGCGCCTGAAGCTCAAGCAGCTCAGACTTCTGGTTCAGGCGGGGGAGCAACATAATATTCTTCGGGCCGCGCAATTGTTGAATATGGCGCAACCGGCGGCGACAAAGATCATTCGCGACCTTGAATTGGCGCTTGACGTCTCTTTATTCGATCGTTCCTCGCGCGGCGTAACGCCAACCCTGTATGGTGAAGTGATCATCAAGCATTCCAAGCTTATCCTGGCGCAGCTGCGCCATGTCAGCGAGGAAATCGTCTCTATCAAAGCCGGCACAACGGGCAAGGTTACGGTTGGTACCTTGCTCGCGGCGGCGCCGATCCTGCTGCCGCGCAGCATCATCCGTCTCAAGCAGGAGCGCCCTAACGTCTCCTTCAGCGTGGTCGAAGGGACCAACGACATGTTGATGCCGATGCTGCGCGTCGGCGACCTCGATCTGGTTTTGGGACGGCTGCCGGAATACAGCGAGCGCGAGGGCCTGGCCCAGGAGGTTCTTTATTACGGCTTGGTGTCGATCGTGGCGCGCAAAAACCATCCGCTGACCAAACGGAAATCCCTTACCTTGGCTGATTTGGTTCATGAGGATTGGATTCTACCGCCGCCGCAAACCTCTCTCCGCAGTCAGTTTGACGCAGAATTCCTCAAGGCCGGATTCGATCCCCCACCGCGCGCCGTTGAATCGATTTCGAGCCTGAGCAATCACAGTCTGCTTTTGGAAAGCGACATGCTGGGGGTCATGCCCTATCACGTGGTCGAGGCCCTGCACGGCTTGGTTCGATTGCCGATCAACCTCAAGATCGGCGCCGGCCCGGTCGGCATAACATTTCGCGACAATGCCGATTTGACTCCTGCGGCCGCCAGCTTTGTCGAGGTCCTGCGAAAGGTCGCTTCTGAAATGGCCGAAGTGCGGGGGCGACCTGACCGGCGCCTCTAACGCAATTGCGGCGCGGGGTTCCGGCGGGAAATGATCGCATGAATGATGACCAGAGCGATGAACCAGGCCATGGCGACGATGGCCGGAATTTGCATGCTTTGGATCGTCGGCATGATGAGGACGATGACGGCGATGAATCCAAGGATCATCACATTGCTATAAGGATAAAGCGGCAAGGGAAATATCGGCGGTCGCATCTCGGTCATCCGCGCCCGCCTGTAACGCAAATGGCAGAACGTGATCGTCATCCAGCTCCACATCAGCAATAGCGTTGCCGCGGTCAAGAGGTAACTGAAGACCGTTTCGGGGATAAGATAGTTCAACAGGACTCCGACGAGCATCGCCATTGCGGAGGCGGTCAATGATCGGATCGGCAGTCCGTTCCTGTCGAGCACATTCAACCGGCGCGGCGCATGTCCTTGCGCCGCCAGCGCGGTTAGAACGCGGGCGGTGGCGAACAAGCCGCTATTGCACGAGGACAGCACGGCGGTCAGTACGACGAAGTTGATCAGGCTTGCGGCGGATGTCAGGCCGATTTTATTGAACACCAGGACGAAGGGGCTTTGCCGCGCGTCGATCTGATCCCAGGGGAACAGCGCCATGACCACGGTGAGTGACCCGATATAGAAGATCAATATACGCCCGATGACGGCGTTGATCGCCCGTGGCACCGCCTTTAGTGGATGTTCCGCTTCGCGCGCTGTCAACCCGATCAGCTCGGTGCCGCCGAAAGCGAAGAATGCGATCGGCAGCACCTTGAGGAAGCCAATGCTGCCGGTCGGGAAAAAGCCACCATGGGTCCACAGGTTCGACAGTCTCGGCAACTGACCGGCCACGGTCAGGCCGACCGTAATCACGACGACGCCGGTGACGATCAGCGCGACGATAGCGGTCACCTTGACGATCGCCAGCCAGAACTCCAACTCGCCGAATACCCGGACGCCGAGCCGGTTTGTGCCGTAGAGAACGCAGAGCGCACCCAGGGCGGATTGCCACTGCGGCAGATGGGGCCACCAAAACTGCATGAATGTCCCGGCCGCGGTAATTTCAGCCATTCCGACAAGAACCCAGCTCAGCCAGTAGCTCCAGCCGGTGACGAAGCCGCACCAGGGCCCGATATATTCTTCGGCGTAGCGGGTGAACGAGCCGGCACGCGTGTCGTTCAGAGTCAGCTCGCCAAGCGCCCTGGCGATGAAATAGACCATGACGCCGGATGCGGCGTAGGCCAGCAGCAGTGAAGGGCCGGCGCGCACGATGCCCTCGCCCGAGCCGAGGAATAGACCCGCGCCTACCGCGCCGCCGATCGCGATGAATTGGACATGTCGACCGGACAGACCGGCATGGCGCGGAGCATTCTGTGTCATGTCTCTATGTTACGTGACCGCCTCTGCGGCCTGGTAAGCGGGATCGGTCCACAGCTCGCGCTCCATGATATCGGCCAATGTCTCCACAGCACGCCAAACATCGCGATAGCGAAGAAACAGCGGCGAGAATCCGAAACGCAGCGTCGTCGGTGCGCGGAAATCGCCGATGACGCCGCGCGCAATCAGCGCCCTCATGATGGGATATCCTTGCGGATGGGTGAACGCCACATGTCCGCCTCGCTCGATGCCCAGGCGCGGGCTTTCCAAGGCAAATCCGCGGTCGCCGCACCGCTCTTCGACCAGGCGGATGAACAGGTCGCCAAGCTGCATGGCTTTGTGCCGCACCGCCTTCGGGTCAGCGCGGCAGGCCAGATCGATTCCGGCCTCGGCGGCACGCAGGCTCAGGATCGGCTGGGTACCGGTCAGGAGTTGCCCGACGCCGTTACGCGGCTGGTAGTCGCGATCGAAACTGAAGGGCGCGCGATGACCCCACCAGCCGGTGAGAGGTTGCACCGCCTTGCCGTGATGGCGCCGGGCCATGAAGATAAAGGCCGGGCTGCCCGGCCCGCCGTTGAGGTATTTGTAGGTGCAACCCACGGCGAGATCGGCGCCGGCCGCGTTGAGATCCACGTCGAGCACGCCGGCGCTGTGGCACAGATCCCAGACGGTCAGCGCACCGACGGCCTTGGCGCGCTGGGTTATGATCCGCATATCGAGGATGTGAGCCGTTCGGTAATGGACGTGGGTCAGGATGGTAGCCGCCGTGTCCGCGTCGATCGCATCCAAAATGTCTTCCTTTTCGACAAAGCGGATCCGATGACCTTGCGCCAAGAAAGATATCAATCCCTGGACCATGTAGTTGTTCGTCGGGAAATTGCTGCCTTCCATCACCACCGACTTGCGCGTCGGGTTGAGCGCCAGGGCAAGAGCGGCGGCTTTAAACAGATTCAGGCCGGCGGCATCGGTCAGGACCACCTCGTCCGGAGCGGCGCCGATCAAGGGCGCCAGACAAGCGCCCAAACGATAGGGCAGATCGAACCAGCCCGCGCGATTCCAAGAGGTGACCAAGCCTGCGCCCCATTCCTCCTCGGCGGCTTTCCGCACTGCCTGCGCAGCCGCCTTGGGCAGGGGACCCAATGAATTGCCGTTCAGATAGATCGTGTCCTCAGACAGTTGAAACTCCGCCCGGAAACCGGCGAGCGGATCCGCCCGGTCAAGCGCGTCGAAGGCAGCTTGGGTCAAACGGTCCATTGATCCGCGTGCTCCCGGCTAGAGCCCAATCGCCTTCAGCAGCCCGGCCTGAACGACCGGGTCGAGCGATGTCAAAGGCGCCCGCAAAAAGGACCAGGCCCGATCGTTGTGTATGCGGGCGAGAGCCGCCTTGACTGCAGGCACCACCGGTAATCCTTGAAACGCCTGGCGGCAAGCGCCGACGTGCTTTTGCAGATCGGCCTGAGCAGGCTGCCCAGTGTTCTCCACCACCTGCCGGATCGCCCTCGGTTGGACATTTGCGGTCGCCGAGACACAGCCGGCGCCCCCGCGACGGAGAACCTCGCTCAGTCGCGCCTCGCTGCCCGAATAGATATCGAGATCGGGAAACTCCGCGAGCAGGCGATCGGTGTGGGTCCAATCTCCCGAGCTGTCCTTATAACCGCGAACGATGTCGGGATAGCGATCGGCCAGATCGCGGGTGACCTCGACCGAGATCGACACCATCGCGGTTTGTGGGAAATGGTAGAGATAGAGCGCCAAACGATTGTCGGCGACCTTGTCTATCAATTGCCTGTAGTAGCGAAGGATGCCTTCCTCTTCCAGATTCTTGTAGAAGAACGGCGGCACAACCAGGACACCGGCGCAGGCACGATCGATGGCATGGCGCGTGAGGGATATCGTGTCGTCGAGCGCGCAACAGCCGGACCCGATCAAAAGGCACGGCGCAGCTATGCCGTTGCCGATCAGGTGATCAATGATATCGCGCCGTTCGTCGAGGGTCAGGGACGACGCCTCGCCTGTCGACCCGAACATCAAAAGTCCATCGCAACCTTCGGCCAGCAGCCAACGGCAATGAGCAAGCAGGCGACCGACATCGACTCGGTCATCTGACAGGAACGGCGTTGCCACCGCGGCAACAACCCGTGCAAAGGGAGGCTTTTTCATGAACGCAAGAATTCTATTTGGTCGAACGACAGGTGTCGGTGCCGATCCAGCCCCGTTCGGATAAGTCGACCATGACCCCTTCCGGTCCGCGCATCTTGTATTCGGCATTGTCCTTCCGGGGGTTTTTGCCCAGGCCCTGCGCGATGTTGACGTCATGGCGTGGCGCAAAGCCCGAGCCCTCGAAGGCTTTGACGATACCTTCGATGTCATCGCACTGGAAACCCAGATGATGCAGACCGCAATAGCCCTCGGGAAACTCCATGCCGGCGGCGGGTCGATTCTTGAATTTGAGTAGCGCGATGTTGATATGCCCGTCGGTCACATAAAAGCCGTTGGCATTCCGGCTATCGATGGTTCCGGCGATCCGCCATCCCAGGACGTCGGTGAAGAATTTGACGCTTTCGTCGGGATTGGCTGAAGCTATCGCTACATGTTTCAAGCGCACAGGCATTTTGGCTCTCCGCGACCGCCGGGGATGTTCATCTTCAACTGCCCACCAGAAATGGCGCGGTCAATCCGCGCAGCGCTGCAATCATGCTCAGCGCGGTGATCCGGCCCGTGCCGGGATTTTCATCGGTCGGGACATTTTCGATTTCCATCGTGAAACGCGCCGAATCGGCGTCGACTTGAATGCGGTGACAATTGCGTGTCTTGCCGGGATCTGCCCAAATCTCCAGCTTGGTCCGATCCGGTCCGATACCGGCCAGTCCCAAGGCGGCCGCAACATTGACGCTCGTCGGGAACAAGCGCGCGCCGTCGCGCGCGCTGCCGCGGAAAAGCAGCAAAGGTTCGGCGAGATCGTCAAGCGGGATCCCGTTGTCGATGACGTATTTCGCCTTGACCAGACTGCGCGGCGGCTTGCGCGTCTCCATGCGCACTTCATATATGATGCCTTCCGCAGCCGCGCGTACGGCGTCGAAGCCGAGCAAGGCGCCGGTCGCCAGCACCAGCCGTGCGCCGTGATTTCGGGCGAGATCAATCAGGTCCGGATTTTCCAAAATCGCTGCGCCGCTTACTGTGATCACGGTCCGCCCCAGGGGCAACGCCGCCCGGGCTATGTCAATGAAGGCATGCGGCGGGGCGCATTCGATGATCACATCGCAACGGGCAGCGAGGTCGCCGATATCGCATAGCGACACCGGGCATGACAGCAAGCCCAGCCTTGCCTTTGCCCGAGCCGGATCGCCGCTCGTGACCGCGCCGAGGGCAAGTCCTGGAACACCTTTGTCCAAGGCGCGAGCCACGACCTGCCCGATAGTCCCCAAGCCTGCAATGCCGACAATCAACGCCAAGATGGATCTTCGCTCCCGCCGGCCCCAGACATCGGCCGTCCATGCGCCTTCATAACCTATCCGCGAATATGCAACCCTGCCCCTGTAGCCCGATGCGGCATAACTGAAAAATAATAAATCGAGAGGCCGATATGCTTCTTCATGGATATCGGTCGCCTAACCGCCGGCATAGCCGGTGTCTTTTAAGCGAAAGCTCCGGCCTCATCGAAGGTCAGGCGCGGATGCCGAGGGAACAGATCTTGCTCTGCGCCATAGCCGAGACTGCAGAGGAAGTTCGACTTGATGCTTGTTGCGGCGAAGAAAACGCGGTCGACGCCCAGGTTGTCGAAACCGGACATCGGGCCGCAGTCAAGCCCGAGCGCGCGCGCGGCGATCATCAGGTAAGCGCCTTGCAGCGAGCTGTTTCTGAACGCGGTCGTCTCGACGACTCCAGGGTCGCGAAAATGCTCCTGGATTTCGGGCGCATGAGGAAACAACTGCGGCAGGCGCTTCGGAAATTCAAGATCATATCCGATAATTACTGTGCAAGGCGCGGCGAGGATCTTCTTCGTATTGGTTCCCCGCGCCAACGCCGCAAGCTTCCGCTTTGCCTCGATGCTCGTAACCCATACGAAGCGCGCCGGACAGCAATTGGCGGATGTGGGACCAAATTTCATGAGTTCATAAATTGAATGATATATGCTGTCGGGCAACCGCTCCGATTTCCATCCATTTTGACTGCGCGCTTTGCGAAACAGTTGATCGAGCGCGTTATCCATCAATGCGGCAGGCATTCGCTTCTCCGGTATCGTCAAAGCGCGGCGCGGAGATCGCTCTTGGCGACGCGCGACAGCAAATAATCGACCTCGGCGCGCGCCGCGTCGGTAAGCCCCGCGCCGGGTTTACGCTGAGTATCGCTCGCAATCGCCCCGCGCTTCCAAAGGACGTATTTCCGGACGGCGAGACCGACGCCCTGCTGCTGCTCGTACCGGATCAGCGGAAGGTGCGCGTCGAAGAGATCGTGCGCCTCCTCGCGTCGTCCGTCACGCTGGAGCCGGACGACATCAACCAGCATCTCCGGAAAGGCATAGCCGGTCATCGCGCCGTCCGCGCCGCGCTCCATCTCGAAGTCGAGGAATAGCGCTCCATTGCCGCAAAGAATCGAGATCGGCCGCATTTCGCCCGCCGCCTGGAAGGCGCGCAAACGCGAGATCTTTTCGAGACCCGGCCAATCCTCGTGCTTGAGCATCGCGCAGGAAGGGTGGTTCTGCACAATCCGGCGGATGACCCCCGGCGTCATGACTACGGTGAGCGTGAGCGGATAGTCCTGGATGACGAACGGGATATCGGCCCCGATCGCCTCGACCGCCTCGCCATAGTAGCCGACAATCTGGTCATCCGTGCGAAGCGAGGGCGACGGCGCGATCATGACGCCGGCGGCGCCGAGATCCATCGCGCTGCGCGCCAGCCACTGCATGGCGGCGAATCCCGGCGCCGACACTCCGACGATCACGGGCACGCCCGCACGCCGGACTATTTGGCGCGTGACCGCAAGCGACTCATCGGCCTCCAGCTTCGGCGCCTCGCCCATGATCCCGAGAATGGTGAGACCGGAAACGCCGCAGCCGACATAGAAATCCGTCAAGCGGTCGATCGATTCGACATCAACTCGGCCATCGGGATGGAACGGGGTCGCGGCGATCGCATAAACTCCGTGGGCGTTATGGTCGAGCGGCATTCTTGCGGCTTTCTCAGATGCTAGGTATCAGACCGCCATCGATTCGTATGACGGATCCCGTGATATAGGAAGCGCGCTCGCTGGCGATGAAGGCAACGACATCGCCGTATTCCTGCGGATCGCCATAGCGTCCCAAGGGAATCGAGGCCTCGCTTTCGGCCGAGACGTCGTCGAAAGATCGGCCCTCGCGCTTCGCCTTCTGCTCATCGAGAAACTTGATCCGGGACGTGGCGATACGGCCAGGCAGCACGATGTTGGCCGTGATCCCATCGCGCCCGACCTCGCGGGCGAGCGTCTTTGACCAGCCGACGAGTGATAGGCGCAAAGCGTTCGAGATCCCGAGATTGGCTATCGGCGTCACCACTCCGGACGACGTGGACGTGATCACCCGCCCCCATTTTCGCGCGCGCATGCTCGGCAATAGGCGGTCGGTGATTGCGATCACGGAAAGCACCATCGACAAGAAGCTTTTTGACCAAAGCGCCGGGTCCTGGCCGCTCGCAGGCGTCGGCGGCGGACCGCCGGTGTTGTTGACCAGTATGTCGACCTTCCCGAAACTGGACTCGATTGCCGCGATATTGGCGTCGACCACCGAAAGATCCGCAAGATCCCAGACAACGGCTTTCGCGCGGGCCCCAGCGCCGCAAATGGAGTCGGCCGTCGCGTGCGCGGCCTCGGCATTCACGTCGGCCACGACGATTTTCGCGCCCTCGCGCGCAAGCGTCCGGGCGATCGCTCCGCCAAGCCCGCCGCCGCCGCCAAAAACGAGAGCAACCTTATTCTGCAATCCGAGATCCAAATGCCCCTCCGCCTTCGCTCGAGGGCGCAGAATGAGGCAGAACTAGAAAAAACAAAATGTCGCCTTAGCTATTTTTATAAGATAGAATTTCTATCTGATGGATATGCGATTCCTTGATAGTTTCATCACGGTTACGGAACGCGGGTCGATGGCCGCCGCGGCCCGTTTCCTGGGTGTGACGCCTGCTGCGGTCGCCCAGCGGGTTCACGCGCTTGAAATTGAGATTGGCGCTCGCCTGCTAACGCGAGTCGGCCGTACGGTGCGTCCCACCGAAGCGGGAATCGCCATCATGGCCCGCGGGCGCGCCCTGCTGCGCGACGTACGCGAACTTCGCGCCGCCGCGGCGGGCGATCTCCCCGCCGGCGAAATCCGTCTCGGCGCCATCTCGACGGCGTTGACGGGGCTCCTTCCTGCAATCTTCAAGCGGCTGCTCCGCGACGCGCCGCTGGTCGATCTCTATGTCGTGCCGGGCACGTCGGTCGACCTCTATCGCCGGGTTGGCGAAGGCGATCTCGACGCCGCCATTCTGGTGCAGCCGCCATTCCCGCTTCCCAAAGCATGCGACTGGCATCCGCTGCGCGCCGAGCCGCTGGTCGTGCTTGCGCCCCAGGACGCCGCGCATCGCGACCCGCACGAAATCCTCCGCCACGAGCCGTTCATCCGTTACGACAGGACTCACTGGGGAGGCCGGTTGGCGGATGCCTATCTCAGGCGGGTCGGAATCCGTCCCAAGGAGCGATTGGAGCTGGACGCCCTGGAGTCCATCGCCGTGATGGTCAACGCGGGGCTGGGCGTCTCGCTCGTGCCGGATTGGGCCGCGCCATGGCCCGAAGGGCTCTCCATCGCAAAGCTCGCCCTGCCCTCGACTGCCCCCGTCCGCCGCGTCGGCTTGATCTGGATGCGAGCTTCGCCCCGCCTGCGGCCGATCCGAGCCCTTCTGACCGCCGCGTCCCGGATACCTATTCCTGCCGGACCAAAATCTCCGCCCCCGAAGTCGAAGCAACGACGAACAAGCGGCTAACTGCCGCGGCGTAGACCGGAAAGAGCTGGCCGATCCGTGCGGGGATCTACCGTTGCCCCGCCGGCTTTGTCCGCCATATGACGGTCGCGGGGAAAGGTCTGACCCTCCAATCAGGACCCAAAATCCTTCGTCTCGACTGCAAACCCAGGTAAAATCATCGCCGCCGTCAGACGAGGCCACCAAGTGTTAGATTCTATCCACTAGCGATACTCAGTAAGCGCACGTTTGGCCGGTCTCTCCAGCAACGTTCATTAGACCGTTGAGACGAGTGTTGGCATAAAGCGGTCCGCTCGGACCGAGCGTGACCAGCATCGCGTATCCATGGCGCCTGGTCCCATCTGGTGCCGGATGCCGCCGATCATCCCCATGTTGATGTAATCGCGCCCATCGAGCAGATCATGTGTGAAATAATGGGTACGTCCGGCGAAGACGGTATAAGGCCGGCTTCCCAGCATCGCTTGAATCTTCGCGAACGCGGGTGTCGGATTTTTCCAGGCCGGCTTGTGCCGAGTCCCAAACCCAACTCTTGCCTGGGGTCGCGCGGGTCGTGGTGGCGGTGAATAGCGGAGTGGAGCGTAACCAGAAGGCGTCATCCGCCGGAGAAAATCGGGACCTTGACGATGAATTCCGCGCCGGGCCTTCGGCCATACGCGTCGATCTCGGCGCCCAGCTGCTGAGCGAACGCCGAAATGATCCTCATCCCGAGGCTTTTCTGTTCCTTGAGCTCGAAATCGGCAGGCAAGCCGACCCCTTCGTCTCGCACGGAAACGATCACCTGATTCGCGTCGCTTCCACTGAGCGTGACCCAGATGGGATTGGCACCAGAGCCGGCATAGGCGTGCTTGGCCGCATTCGTGATCAGCTCCGCCACCAAGAGAACCAAGGGGATTGCTCGATCAACGGCCATTTCGATTCCGGCCGGGGCGTCCACATGGATTTGGCACTGCGCGGCGACCTCGTCCAAATCGAGGCAGACCGCAGACAGGTAAGCGCCGATATCGATCACGTCGACGGAGTCCGTGAGGTAGAGCCGCTCATGTGCGCGAGCGATCGCCGATATCCGGCTCGAGGCGTCATCCAGGAGACGGCGGACATTGGAATCCTTCGTGGATCCGGCCTGAAGTCGAAGCAGGCTTGTCACGAGCTGAAAGCTGTTCTTGACGCGATGATTGAGCTCCTTCAGCAAAAGCTGCTGACGATCCAAGGCAGTCTTGAGGTTGCACTCCATGCGCTGGCGCTCGATCGCCATTCCAAGGATGTTCGCAGCCCCCTGAAGAAAGGCCAGATCGTGTTCACTGAATTCGCCCTTCGAACGGCTATCGACCTCCAGAACGCCATACGGCGTCTGGTCGCCCTGCAAAATAACGTTCATGGCACGGTGAATGCCGTGTTGAACGAGCAGCTCGGGGGTCCGGAATCGGTCTTCGGCACCGAGCTGGTTGGAGATCACTGGCCTACCGGTTTTGAACGCGAAGCCCGCCGGAGACCGAGTGTCGGCGCCGACTGTCGCCTTGCCGATGATACCCTCGTCCCATCCCACGCCGGCACGGACCAGAAAGTTTTGATCGGCAGGCTGATACTCGAGCACCTTGCAGAATTCGGCTTCCAGTCCTTCTGCCGTAAGCCGGACCGTCTTTTCGATGAGTTCGGGGAAGGGTGGGCCCTGGAGCGCCACGACACCGAGTTCAGACAGGATTTCTTGCTGTCGGAGCCGCAGCTTGAGCGCGCGTTCCGTTGTCTCGATGCGAGCAGCCGCTGCGGATGGATCGATGACCGGAGGTTCCATAAAGTTGACGTGGCCGTTCGCGATGTCTGGCCGAACGTATCAGGAAAATCGCCGCATCCCTAATTGTAATTTCGCGGAGAGCGCCAGGCGAAAGTTCTTCCCAAATTATCTGTCAATTCACCAGCCTTCGGGTGGGATTGACGGATCAAATCGGCGCCGGCGGCCCGCGCTGCTCGCTTTCGTTTGTGCGCCTCTCGGTAGTATTCCGGAACAGTCGGGAATCCAGAATGTAACTAAAGCATGATCGTCGATGAATCAGTCATTCTGGCCGCCTATCGAAACGCCCTGGAGCGGGCGGGCGATGAAGACGAGGCTCATAAGGCTGCTGAAACGGCACTCGCAAAGATCAACCCTGAGGTTTCCGACGACTTTCTCATCGCGGTTCAGGTCGCCGTAATATTGGCTCGGCACATCTTGTCGGGTGATTTGGAATCGGATGCGCAACGGCGAACCCGGTTCACACGACTTCCGCGATGACGCGATCGAGAGCAGGTTCTGCGGTCGGTTGCCGCCTTGGGAACCATGTCGTTTCCGACGATGAACTTGTTGAATGCGCCAGGTTCTCGGGAGTTCCTTCGCTGGAGGTTTAACGCCGGCCGACTGGAAGCAGGGGCAGGACGTCATTATCGCCGGGTCGTTCCCCCGGCGGCTCGCGTGACCCGGTCCGAGCGGGCAGCATAATCAAAGTTTCCTGCCGCAGGCGACCTTTGGCAGACCGAAACGCGGATCGCCGACGAAATTGCGATCGGTCAGGGAATCGAGAAAGGCGACCAGGGCCTGTCCTCAATTGAGCCAGATGATAGCAGCCGCGAGATGGATTGCGGCGAGGAAATTTCTGGCGGTTTTGTCGTAGCGCGTGGATCTACAATTTGCGGATAGAACTCTGGCCTCGTCCGCCAGGCGGGGGCCCATCGGCGTTATGAGGATCCGGTTGCGGAGCTCCAGCGTGCCGATCCGGCCGGGCGACAGAAGATGCTTATCGGACTCGGGACCGGGCGTTTCGAGGTTCTGCTACGGCTTGGGCTGGCGGCCGAGCTTTTCCAGATGCGCTTCGAGAAGTGAAAGCCCCTCGGTGTTCGGCCAAGCGACGGCTGCTGATCCGTGATCTGTGAACTCCATCAGGCGCTCATTGTCGGGATGGTAGGCCGGCCAGATAGCGAGGCCTCGTCCAACCGGTTCGCCCGTCTTCGCAAACGAGGCCCAATAGTCGATCATCGTTCGCGACAGCGCACGGTCCTCGTCGGTCATGCGAGGGCCGACACCGGGCATCTTCTCCAGCGTCCCGAAGACGTAATAGATCTCTGTCCCGTGGGGAGCGCCCCAGGTTGCGCCGCGCACCGGCGTCGGGAGCCCGGCAAACCGGTAGACGAAAACGGGAGCGCCGGCTTTCGCCAGGAAGCGAGCTTCGAGACGTGTTCCGACGCCCATGAAGCGGTCGGCCGCAATCGCCGCGGCGAGCCGCTCCGGATCGCTTCCATAAACCTTTCGGTAGGCCGTCAAGACGGATTCTCGATCATCGCCCAGCCGCCCGAATATCTGATCGGCGGTTGCGGGCACGATCGAGATGGTGGTCGGCATCGGGCCCCCGAAAAGCCACACACGGCTCTCCAGCGAATTGGCCCCAATGATCACCGGAATCTTGGGAATCTTTCCTTCAGCGATGGCATCGATCGGCGCAACCGGGAGGAGCTTTCCGTCGATCATCGGACTTGCTGCGGCCATGATGTCGCGCGTGTCGTCCGCCGCAGGTTTCATCGGAGCGATCGTCTCGGCGGGCAGTGCGCGCAGCGCCACGACCGTATCCGGGCCGTCACCCTTGATGCCGTGCCGCTCGGCGAAAGCCGTGCCGAGACTCTCGGCCGCGGCGAGCGGCCGTGGACCTGTCGGACCGACCGGGCCGGACTCGATGATCGCCTTTTGGAAGAGGCCGGCCGCCAGGGGGCTGGCGAGCATCGCGTCGATTGCCATCGCGCCCGCCGACTCGCCGAAAAGCGTGACATTGCTCGGATCGCCGCCGAAGGCGCCGATGTTGCGCCTGACCCACTCGAGCGCGGCGATGACATCCATGTAGCCGTAGTTACCGACGAGCCCGTTCTTGCTCTCTTTCGTCAGGGCAGGATGGGCAAAGAAGCCAAGGCGGCCGATCCGGTAGTTGATCGTGACCAGTATGATGCCGCGGTCGGCATAGGGCGTTCCGTCGAACTCCGCCTCGCTGCCGGAACCCGTGAAGAAGCCGCCGCCGTGAATCCAGACCATGACCGGCCGGCGCGCGCCGTCGGATTTCGACGGGGTCCAGACATTGAGGAAGAGACAGTTCTCATCGATCTTTTTCAGCGGCCCTGCGAGGAATGTCGGCGTGTTGGGACTCTGCGGGCAGCTCGCGCCGAATTCCGTCGCATCCCTGACGCCTTTCCATTTTGCCGACGGCTGCGGCGGCCGCCAGCGCAGATCCCCGAGCGGCGGAGCGGCGTAGGGTATGCCGCGATAGACCGCGACACCATTATCCTCCGTTCCGCGAATTTGCCCGGTGTCGAGTGCAACAACCGGTGTATCGCTTGCCCACAGGCGTGCGGCCGACAGGACGGCGCCGGCGACGAAGATGAGACCTAGGCAGTGTCTACGCATCTTCCTCCCCGCTGAATTTTAGAAGTCGGCTTTGAGCGTGACGCCATAGGTCCGCGGCGGCATGAAGGTCCCGGGAACGTACAGTCCAAAATTCGACACGTAGTTCAGATTATGTAGATCGAGCAGGTTCTTGACCCAGAAGGAGATGTTCCCGGTGGCGACGCCGAGTGGAATGTCCATGAGCGACAGCCGCGCGTTGACGACCCACTGCTCGGGGATCACAGCAGCCGCGAGCAGCGCCTGATTCACCAGCGGCGGCGGCTCTTCGTAGGTGTATTGGCTGTTGTAGACCGCGTCGATCCGTAACAGCCCGTACATGTCATAGGCGAATTTGGGCGTGGCGTATTCGGCGCCCAGCGACGCATTGATGTTCGGCGCGGTGACGGTCGTGGATGATGCCAGCAGAGCCGGATAGTGGTCATAACCGAGCGTCCCGTTCAGGGTGAGGCCGGTGAACGGCTGCACGCTCGCCTCCACTTCGACGCCATAGGTGTGCTCGTTGCCGCCGTTCGTGAGGAAAGTGCCCTTCCCCGGCGAAAAGCTCGTGATCTGAATGTTGGTTCGATCCTGCTCGAAAATCGCGAGATTGAGCTGCGCCCGCCGGTCGAACCACTCGGATTTGATGCCGGCCTCGTAGGTCGTGTTGGTGGTGGGATCATAGGGCACGAGATGGAATACGCCGCCCGACACGTAGCCGGTCGCGATGCGCGCGTAGAGATTGACGTCGGGCATCACCTTGTAGGTGACGGTCGCTTCCCAGTCCGTGTGGGAGAAGTCTCTCGCCAGACTCGTCTGGAGTCCGGGCGTCGCATAGGGACCGGCCCAGTAGGACGCGGCACGGTGGTCGGTGCTGTAGCGGACGCCGCCGCTGATATCGATCTGATCCGTCACATGCGCGGTAGCGTGGACGTAGCCGGCAAGGGCTTCGTTCTCAGCGAAATCCAACGAGCCGTTGACATAGTCGGCGGCGGTCAGCGGCCCGGGACTGTACGTATTCGGGCCGATCGGCGCGAAGCCATGCACGATATAGGTGATGTTGTCCTGGAAACCGACTTCATCATAGTAGAAGAGACCAGCGATCCAGTCGAACCTGTCCTCATGCCCGATGAGCTGCAGCTCCTCGGAGGTCTGATGCTGCGGTCGCTTCGCGATCGAGCAGATGAGGCAAAACAGCTCGCCCGGCGTTCCGCCGAGGAACGATGGGTCGTGAAGCAGATTGTTCTCGTTGAAATTCAACCCGCCCTTTTCATCATCGCGGCGATAGGCCGAGATGCTCTTGATGCTGAGATTGTCGGCCAGATCGTACTGAACCGTCAGCGCATGCCCCATCACGACGATCTCGTCGTTCGAGGTCAAACTCGGGTAGGCGTTGCGGTAATTTGTTCCGAACGTGCCGGTGCTGCCGAGGCCGGGTTGTACCGAGAAGACGAGACGACCGAAGCCGCCGTTGGCCGTGCTGTCGAAGCCCAGGATTTGGCTCGGCATGGCCTCGGTGATCTCGTCGGTGAAGTCGAACTTGTAGTCGACGGTCAGCGCGTCATTGACATAGCGCACCGCCAGCAGGACGGCGGTCGTGTCGTCATCGCCCAGCGTCGATGTCGAGGTCTGCGGCCCGAAGGGCTCCGGCAGCGCGAGGGTGATGCCGGGCGTGGTGTTCTTGACGTAGCCGTCGCGCTCGGTGTGGAGCACCGTCAGGCGTGCCGAGAGCCCGTTGAATTCGGGCGTGTCGAGCGTGGCCTTGACGCGCTTGAGGGCGTAATCGCCGAAGGTCGATTCGAGATGAGCGTCGAGCACGCCGCTCGGCCCCTGGGTGATGAAGTTGATGGCGCCCGCTTCCGCATTTCGTCCGAAGAGTGTTCCCTGGGGCCCACGCAAGATTTCGATCCGTTGCAGGTCGGCCAGGTCGAACTGAGCGCCCACGGCGCGTCCGAGATAGACGCCGTCGACATAGATGCCGATGGGGCTGTCGATCTCGGGATTGAGCGTGCCGTTGGAGACGCCGCGGATCGAGAGCTGCGGCACCGCCGGCGTACCGATCTGCGGCGCCATGATGAGACTGGGGACGGAATTGCCGATGTCCTCGAGGCTCAGGATCTGCTTCTCCTCCAGATCCTTCGTGCTGATCGCGGTGATCGCCGTCGGAACATCCTGAAGCTTTTCCTGAACGCGACGCGCGGTGACGACGATCTCTTCCAGTCCTTGGCCGGAGTTGGTCGCCTCCTGAGCCTGGGCCCGCGCGTCCTGCCCATGCGTCGACAGAAAGGTTCCATAGGCCGCGCAGGTCAGTAGCGCGAGGCGAATTGTCTTGCTCATAAGTACCTCCCTCGTGGCGTTGCATGCCGAGTCTGCCGGATCAGCCCGTCCGGTTCTGTATTGAAAGCGTGAGACATTATGTATAGACATGTAATATGTCAATGGGTCTGGAATCGATGCCGGTTTATGGCCATCGCTCGTGACGGCCGCGCCATGTGTCATTCTGAGGCTCCGTAGGAACCGGACTGGAAAGGCGATGACCAAGCCTTCGACGAATTCGCGAAATCGCTCGGGAGCCGAGCGGCCCCGGCCGAACGCCCGAGGTCGCTCCACCGGGCGCGTCACCTTACAAGAGCGGCAAAAGCAGGATAGCCGGGAGAAAGTGCTCGCCGCGGCGCGAGAGGTCTTCAACGAGATGCCTTATGCGTTGGTCGCGGTTGAAGACATCATCGCGCGCGCCGGCGTCAGCCGGGCCACATTCTACCGGCACTTTCCCAGTAAATTCGCGGTCGGAAAGGCATTGCACGATGAGTTTTGGCCGCGCCTCTTCGCGCTCTATCGCGGGCTGGCGGAAATGCGCGACTCGGGCGAGCAGGCCCTCGCGCGATGGGTAAGAACGATCCTCGACTTCTATCGCTCGGAGAAGACGCTCGTCGTAGCCTTCCAGCAGATGATGGTGATCGAACCCGAGTTCGAACCCACGGTCAATCAGATCAGCCTGGAGGTCATCAGAACACTAGCGGCTTCGCGCGCTTCGCTCGGTCACCTTTTGGAGAAATCGCGCCGCGGACGATCAGCGCGAGTCGAGGCGCGGCTTGTCCTCGAGCAACTCGACGACTTTCTCTACGCGGCCGTTGTCCATGATTGGATGGAAGAGGTGGACGACGGCGTGCGCGTCATGGCGCGAAATTTCCGGCGCCTATTGGACGACCTAGCTGTGGAAGCTATGAAGGTTGTTCGTCGGGGGTAGGACTGGGAAGCTGTGGTTACCACACCGATCAACTGCTCACCGCGCCCGATCGGCCGGGAGGACCAGTGATGCTCGCCGGCTGCTGGAGCCATCTCAGGCGCCGATTCTATGAGCTGCATGTCTCCGGCGCCTCACATGTTGCGACGCGAACGGTCGAGCGCATGCGCGATCTCTGGATCGTCGAGGACGAGATCCGCGGCCAGACTCCCGAGCTCCGGCGCGCCGCTCGCCAGGGGCGCTCGCTTCTCGTCGTCAACGAGCTCTACACGCTGTAGGAAACCGAGCTGCGGCGTATCCAAAGCCTGAACGGTATCCGCTGCACGCTTACGTCAAAGAGGGCGAACACTCCATGAACCCGTGTGTCGGTAATTTGACACATGTGCCAGCAGACGCCTTCATGTTCCGGCGCTGTTCTGTCTGGGCCTGCGCTGAGCCGGATGCGGCGATCAGGCCGGAAAACAAGGCTGGACCTGAGGATTTCCGCCGCGTATAAGGCCGCCCACGGGCGCGTAGCTCAGCGGGAGAGCACACCCTTCACACGGGTGGGGTCGTAGGTTCAATCCCTACCGCGCCCACCATACCGCATCCCGGCTACCGTTCCTCCTCCACATGTCCCGCATGCCAATTGCGGAGCAGCCTGCGCTCGATCCGCGCAACAAGCACATTCAGGGCAAGGCCGGTCAGGGACAATAGCAGCAGAGCGGCGAACATGCGGGGGATTTCGAGGCGATTGCCGCTTTCGACGATGCGCCAAGCAAGCCCTGTGGCCTCGCCCGACCCGGCGACGAATTCGGCGACGACCGTGCCGATCAGGGCCAGCCCGGCGCTGATGCGCGCGCCCGCAAGCAGCGCCGGGAGCGCGCTCGGAAGCTGAAGCAGCCACAAATGCTGCCAGCGGCTCGCGCGGTAGAGCCGGAACAAATCGTCGAGCCCGGGGTCAACGGACCGCAGGCCGAAAGTGGCGTTGGACAATATCGGGAAAAAGGCCACGATCGTGGCCAGGATGAAGACCGCCCTCTCGACGTTGTCGACACCCACCCAGATGACGATGAGCGGCGCGATCGCGACGATCGGCGTGACCTGCAGTACCACTGCATAGGGCAGAAGGCTCCGCTCCACGAGCCGGCTTTGCGAAAAGAGAATCGCGAGCGCGAGTCCGCCGACGAAGCTCGCGCCGAAGGCCAGCAGCGTGATCTTGAGCGTCTCGAGCAGCGCGTCGAAGAGCTGCGAGAAATCCGAGACCAATGCGCTCGCGATCAGCGACGGGGCGGGAAGGACGAAGCGCGGCACTTCGAGCAGGCGGACGAGGCCTTCCCAGAGGGCCAGTACGGCGACGCCTACAATCCAAGGCAGCAGCGCGAACACCGCCCGATTCACAGTGCCGCCTCCATCGCCCGCTCCAGGTCGCGCGACACGGTCCGGCACGCTTCGAGATAGGGCTGGCTCGTGCGAAACGAGGCGTCGCGCGGCTGCGGCCCTTCGATCGCGTGCTCGGCGAATATTCGACCAGGCCGGCTGGTCATGATCGCGATGTCGGTCGAAAGATAAACGGACTCGAAGACGCTGTGCGTCACAAACACGGTCGTGAAACCGCGATCGCGCCAGAGCCGGAGCAGATCGTCATTGAGCTTGCTACGCGTAATCTCGTCGAGCGCAGCGAATGGCTCATCCATCAGCAGGAGCCTCGGCTCGGTGACGATCGCCCGAGCGATCGCGACCCTCATACGCATACCGCCCGACAGCGCCCGCGGATAGGAGTCGGCGAACTCCGAAAGCCCGACCAAGGCCAGCGCTTCCGCAATACGCCGGGCAGCGACCCCACGCGGCACGCCGGCGAGGCGGAGTGGCAAATAGACGTTCGTCTCGACATCGGCCCAAGGCATCAGTGTTGCGTCCTGAAACACGAGTCCGATGCCGCCTTCCGGCCTGCCGATAATGCCGCCCTCCGTCGGCTCGGCCAGACCCGCGATGATCTTAAGGAGCGTGCTCTTCCCGCAGCCCGAAGGCCCGAGCAAGCTGGTGAAGGATCCATCGCGGATGGCGAGATCAACGCCCGCGAGCGCCGCAAGCCCAGTTGGATAGCGTTTGGTGACGCCGGTGAGCGTTAGCATCGGCCAGGATGTAGGATTGGAAGAGCGCAGCAAAACCCATCCGTTCCTCGCCGACGGAAGGATGGGTATCGCGCCGCTGCACCCATCCTACGGCTTCCCTACGAATTGCAGCGTGTAGGCTTTGCGATAATCGAGGTTTGCCGGATAGAGACCTTCCGATACGACAAGCTTGAAAAAATCCGACCAGCGCTGATCGGTCATAGCGCCGATGCCGAGCGTCTTCGTATCACCCGAATCGACGATGCCGTGCTCCTTCATCTTGGCCCGAGCATAGGCCAGGATATCGTCCGTCATGTCCGGATTGCCCTTCTTGATGAGCTTGTCGGCGGGCGTCGGATCGCCGTCGAGATAACGCCGCCAACCCTCGATCGAGGCTTCGACAAAAGCACGGACTACATTGGGCTTTTTCTCCACCCAGTCCTGTTTCGCGAGCACCAGCGAGCCGTAGGTCAGATAGCCGTTGTCGGCCAGAAGAAAAAGTTTCGGCTTGAAGCCGCCCTCCCGCTCGATGACGAGCGGCTCCGAGGTGACATAGCCCTGCTGCACCGCCCGCTTGTCGACGATAAAGGGCGCGGGGTTGCCGGTATATTTGCGGATCTGCCTGTCGTCGAAGCCGTATTTGGCCTTGAGCCAGGCCCACATCGTGTCGATCGAGGCATCCGAGATCATGATCGGCCGCCCTTTGAGATCAGCGATCGAATTCGCGGGATCGTCAGGATGTAGGATTAGCACCTCGGGATCTTTCTGGTAGCTCGCCATCACGGCCACGACCGGCGCCCCCGCCTTGACGAGATTGAGCCCGAAGAAGCTGTTCGAGCCGATCGCCATATCGACCGCCCCCGCGGCCATCAACTGCTGGGGATTGGCGCCGGCGCCGCCGGACCGAATCTCGACATCCAGGCCGTGCTGCGCGTAAAGACCCAGCGCTAGGGCCTCATAGAACCCGCCCTGCTCCGCCTCGGGCTTCCAGTCGGTCATAAAGACAATTCGCTCATTCGCCGCCGCCGATAGAGTGCGGAGCGACAGAACGAGAAACATCGCAGCAAAGGCGGGCCGGCGGAGCGTCATCGGAGGGAGCTTTCGGAACGGGGGATCGTCGAATCGACTTCTAGGGAATCGGATTTTGACATTCTCCATGCAAGCCATGCCATAAGTCCCCTCATGCTGACAGCGAAACAACTCGTCGCGCTCCTGCCCGAGATCGAAAGCCTGGCGCGCGAGGCCGGCGCAGCCATTATGGGGTATTACCAGAACGGCCCCGAGATCATGACCAAGGGGGACGGCAGCCCCGTCACGGCGGCGGATTTGGCGTCCGATGCGATCATCGCTCCGGGACTCGCGGCGCTGACGCCCGAAATACCGGTGGTCTCCGAGGAGGGGGTCGAAGCCGGACGGATTCCGGACATTTCCGGAGGATCCTTCTGGCTGGTCGACCCGCTGGACGGCACCAAGGAATTCATCGGCGGCACCGGCGAGTTCACAGTTTTGATCGGACTGATTCAAGCCGGGGTCCCGGCGTTAGGCGTGCTGTACGGACCGGTAGCCGACGAGCTCTATTCGGGCGCGGTTCCGGGGATCGCCTGGAGCGTCGCCCAAGGAAATCGCCGAGCGATCCAAGCTCGCGCGATTCGGGAGAGTGGGCTGCTCACCGTTACCAGCAGCTTTCGCTGGCCTTCGTCCCGGCTCGAGAAATTTCTTGAGTCTCTCCATGTCGGGGAGCGCGTGCGGCGGCGAAGCGCTTTCAAATATGCGGACGTCGCGCGCGGCGCGGTCGATCTCTATCCGGCTTTCGGCATGAGTTACGAGTGGGATTCGGCAGCCGGTCACGCCCTCGTTTCCGCTGCCGGAGGCAGCGTCACGCTCGTCGACGGCAGCCCTCTTGCTTATGGCAAGCCGCAATTCAAGAATCCGGATCTCCTGGTCGTCGGAAGGCGCTGAAAGCGCTGTTTCTCCATGCAATTTGCGCTTGAACCGGTTCGACGGGCTTCGGTAGTTTTTTCTAAATCGTTAACCTTTAAGCCACGACGTGCGGATATGGTGTGTTGTTTCCGGCTTCGGAATCGCGCAGCGGCTCGGCGCGACAATCCCTGGGGAGTGATATCTTGGCTTCGATCGCTTCAACCAACTATGTCGACATCCTCTACTCGACCGTCCTCCTTCGGCCGGCGTCGGCTGCCGAGGCCTCCGCTTGGGGCAACCTGCTCGATGCCGGAACGCTCACGACTCAGGCCGTCACGGCTTATATCGAGACGTCGGCCGAAGCGGTAAATTTCGTCGACCCAGTCGCCCGTCTTTATCAAGGTTTCTTCAATCGCGCGCCGGATGGGCCGGGTCTTCAAGGCTGGGTCAACGCGTTGCGCGCCGGAACCCTAAACCTAACGCAGATCGCAGACGGCTTCGTCGGATCGGTCGAGTTCCAAGGTATCTTTGGCGCGAACCCCGATCCGACGGCGTTCGTAACGGCCCTTTATCAGAACATACTGGGCCGGGGACCTGATACCCCCGGGCTTACCGGCTGGCTCAATGCGCTGACCAGCGGCCAACTGAGCTTCGCCCAGGTGGCACTCGGATTCACGGAATCCCCCGAATTCATCGCGGACAGCGCCGCTGCGATCAACAACTGGCTCACGCTTGCAAATACGCAGGCGCAGACGGGCGCTACGCCGGTCTATCTCGCCGGTGTGCTTCCGGGTGCAGTTCCTGGCCCGCATAGCTTCAGCCTGACCCTCGGGGCGGAATCCACGACCGGCAGCGGCCTCGGCGGGGATACCGTCTATGCCCCGATACTGGATTTCACCCTCGGCACCACCGTTGGGCAATCGGCAACGCTGCCGAATGCATCGATTTCGCTCTCCGGAAGCAACAACACTTTGACTGCGACGCTGCTGGGCACGGCGACCTCCATCTCGCCGACGGTGCGCGGGATACAGACGTGGAATTTGACGAACGCCGATCCGGCCAGGAGTACGGCGACCATCAACGGCACCAACATATCAGGGCTGGTCACCCTGAATGACAACAACTCGACGGGACCGATCGTTCTCGGCACTCCGAGCGCTCCCCTGCAAAGCGCGCTGACAAATGTCACGATCACCAATCCCGGCGCTGCCGGCGAGTCTTTGACGCTGACGATCGCCGCAGCCGCACTTTCCGGCAACAACGACACGCTGAACATCAATTTGATGGCGCCGGCCAGCGGCAGTAGCAACGGCGGAGAGGCGATAGGGGTCGGTCCCGATAGCGGCGGCAACGGCTACGAGACTTTCGCCATTACGACGACCGGAACCAACGTCCTTACATTGTCGCCCGATCCGTCGGGTGTCTCCGGCAGCACCGCATACTCCGCCAATACGATAGCCATAGGGGGTACCGGGCGCCTCGTACTTCTGGGTTCGAGCAACTCGTCTCTGTTCAACTGGAGCCACCTGAAAATCATTGACGCTTCCGCGAATAGCGGCGGCGTCATCGTTGTCGGCCCCTCGACGAGCGTCATCAACGGCCTACCGGTCGGCAGTGTTACGGCCGACGCCCAACTGACGACGATCAAAGGGGGGGCCGGCAACGATACGTTCGACATATCCAATCTCAGCGCACTCCAAGTCAACGCGATCACCACCCTGGATGGCGGAGCGGGCACGAACGGGATCTATTTGAGCAGCGGGGTTGTCGAAGGCTCAACAGCGCTGACCACGATTAGCCATTTCCAGAAGATCGTGGACGTGAATCCCGGATCCGGCGGCGGCGTGATCAATTGGAGCAACATGGGAGCGTCAGCGACGACGCTTGTTTATTTCGGCAACGCGCAGTCGGCGCCGATTACGATCAACAATGCTCCGGCGGGATTTACGCTCGACGAGGAAGCGAACGGTTCTTCGCAAAGCATCACCGTCAACGGACCGAATGGAATAGCGGATACCCTCAACGTCATTTTGGGCTCAACAACTGCTGCAAACGCCAGCGGCGGTTTCACCCTCAATGGATTTGAAACGATCGCAATCACAGCGCAAGGCGGCATCGATTCCGTAGCATCGAATCCGAGCAGCAACATCGCGCTTTTAGCGACCGCCACAGGCGGAGGACCCGAGACGCTCGTCCTGAGCGGAACGCAGGAGCTTGATTTCAACGGAGCCGTCAACCTCTTCGGAACGTCGACCACGGTCACCATCACAGACATGGCCGCGGTGCATTTCAATTGGTCTGTTAGAGCCGCAACGATCAATGCCGCCAGTTCGGGCGGGCTCCAGATGGCCGCCTACGACACTTTTACGTCAGGCAACACCGGCGACACGATCACGGGCTCGCTCACCGCGCACAATCAGATACTAGGTTCGAACGGCAATGACGTGATCACAGGCGGCTCGGCGGGTGACGTGATCTATACGGCGGGCGGAGCCGACGCGATCACCTTGGGCGCGCCAGGCAACCACGACGAGATCAATTTCGGCGCATATAGCGCGCCTGCGAATGGCCTCAACGATGCGGGCGCCGTCGTCAGCACGACCGATCAGGCCAACCCGGGCTATTGGGGCCTGGGCGCCAATCAGTCGTCCAGTTCTCCGGCGGGCGGCCTCGCGGCGAATACAGGAACCAGCGCCACCCAGTCGATCGTCGCGAACTTTCAAGCCGGTTCGGCGACAACGGCTGATTCGATCGTCTTTCGGCCAGCTCAATGGGCAGCCGGTGCAATGGAGTTGGGTCTCGTCCATGGCGACCTCCACACGCCGGTCGCGGCAGGAACATCAATGGTTGCGGCCGATCTTCATGTCGGCGATGTGGTCCCGACTTCGGCCGATGTCCTTATCTTGACGGACGCAACGTTCTCCGGGGCCAATGCCGTCGCCGCCGCGTTACACAGCGGCGCCTACGCGATCACCTTCGCCGCGCCATTGGCGAACGCGCAAGAATTCGCGCATATGATCCTCGCCTACAACGATTCCCAAGGAAACGCGCATATCGCCGATCTGGACGTAACCGGGGCGACCGTTGCAAACTCGACGGGGCTCACAATACGGGTTTCCGATATGTTCGAGCTGGTCGGCGTTTCCGCGCAGAGCCTTCAGCCGAACAACATCCTCTTCCACTAGGCGCTACGCGTTCGCCTCGCCTTCACCGCCCTTCACCCGGGCGGCGAGCGAGGCGGCAAGATAGTCGTCGAGATCGCCGTCGAGCACGCCCTGCGCGTTGCCTTTCTCGACGCCCGTCCGCAGATCCTTCACCATCTGGTAGGGCTGAAGAACGTAGGAACGGATCTGGTGGCCCCAGCCGATGTCGCTCTTCTCGCCCTGGAACGCCGCCACTTGCTCCTCGCGCTTTTTCAGCTCGAGCTCGTAAAGGCGGGCCTTCAGCATCTGCATCACCTTGGCGCGGTTCTGGTGTTGTGAGCGCTCTTGCTGCGAAGCAACGACGATGCCCGTCGGAATGTGCGTGATGCGGACCGCGCTGTCGGTCTTGTTGACATGCTGGCCGCCGGCGCCGGAAGCGCGGTAGGTGTCGACACGCAGGTCCTTGTCGTTGACCTCGATGTCGATGTCGTCCTCGATCACCGGCCAGACCGTGACAGCCGCGAAGGAGGTGTGGCGGCGCGCTTGGCTATCGAAGGGCGAGATGCGGACAAGTCGATGGACGCCGCTCTCGGTCTTCAACCAGCCATAGGCATTCTCGCCGCAGACCTGGATGGTGGCGGATTTGATCCCAGCCTCGTCGCCGGGAGATTCATCGATCAGAAGCAGCTTGTAGCCGTGCTGTTCGGCCCAGCGGGAATACATGCGGAGCAGCATCTCGGCCCAATCCTGGGCCTCTGTCCCGCCGGCGCCGGCATTGACTTCGAGAAAGCAATCATTGGCATCGGCCTCGCCCGAGAGAAGACTTTCCAGCTCCTTCTTGGCGGCGAGGTCGCGGGTGGCGAGCAGCTTGCCCTCGGCCTCTTCGACTATCGCGGGCTCGCCCTCGGCCTCGCCCAATTCAATGAGACCCAGATTATCGGCGAGGTCGCGCTCGATGGCGCTTACGGCTGCGATCTGCTGATCGAGGCGGGTTCGTTCCCGCATCAGGGACTGCGCCTTCGCCGAGTCGTTCCAAAGAGCGGGATCCTCGGAGAGGGCGTTGAGCTCGCTCAGGCGGCGGACAGCATTGTCCCAGTCAAAGATGCCTCCTCAGCAGCGCTAGAGATCGTTGGATCTCGTCGGCGACTGCTTGGATCTCGGCCCGCATGGCAAGCTCTCCCGTTGCGCTGACGTTTGGTCCTTCGGGGCCTCAGGCAGCGTCCTTCACCGCCTCATCGCCACGGAACAAGGATAGCATTTCCCGGACGAAGAGTGGCAAATCCGCGCCCGACGCGGTCAGGACGTTTCCGGAAAGACGAACGGGCTCGTCGGTTACGACCGCTTCCGCCGCCTCGAGATTGCCGCGAGACTCGGCCGGAGCGGCAACCGTGAGGCCTTGCGCCCGATCCGCGAGCACCAGCACTTCGACGCCATTGCCGACGAGCGCCACCGGCTTCTGGTCGTCAACGAAGCCCGAGACGATCCGCTTGGTGTGAGCGGTCTGGCCGAGCTTCAAGAGGCTCCGCGCGCCGCCCGGCACGACGAGCATGTCGTAATCGGTGGACAGCATCGTGCTGATCTGGGCGTCGACCGGGAAATAATGACCCCAGGCGTTGCCGTGCCAGCCATTCGCCAAGCTCTCCGGACCGACCAGCTTCACAGTCGCACCCTGCTCCAGAAGAGCCTTCTGGGGCTCGGTCATCTCGACTTCTTCGAAGCCGCTGGCGACAAGCACAGCGACGGTCTTTCCGGCTAGCGGCTTTTGCATGGGCACAATCCTGTGGCTAGCGGCTGGTCTGCTTACGCAATCCAAGCCGCGCGGTTCCATCGCTGCGACGCAAAGCGGCTCCTGGCCGCCCATCTCGGCGGCCGGCGAATCCGGCAAGATCGGGTACGAAGGCGGAACCGCAATGGGTTTCGGCACTTGAGTGGAGGGAACATACGCACGAACGGGACGAAGTCAATGCGACCAGTCCTCATATTTCCGCTGCGTGCCATGTCATCCGTGCATTTCAGTGGGCGGCAATTTGCCACCCCGGCGCCGGACGGCTACCGTTAGGCCGTTCGAGGGGAAGAGCAAGCATCAATGTCAGCAATGAAAAGCGCGCCCATCAGGCTCGTGAGAACACTGGCCGGCGCCACAATGTTCCTCACCCCGTTTTGGGTTCCTCATGCCCGAGCACAGGAGCCCGATCAGCTTGCCGCGCCCAATGGATCTCCGATGGAGGAGATCATCGTCACGGCGCGGCGCCGGCGCGAGGACATCCAGAGCGTCCCGATCGCTATCACGCAGCTGTCCGCATCGGATTTGCGCGGCAACGGAGTCGAGACCGTCGCCGACCTGCAACTTTATGTCCCTTCCCTCACATCGCTCAACACCACCAACCGCGATTTCGACCAGCTGTCGATTCGCGGGCTTCCGGGCGTCGTCGCCTATTTCGCCGAGGCGCCGATCGTCTCGGCAGTATCGGCGGCATCCGCCACCGGAAGCGCCAGCGGCTCGGGTCCCGGTCTCTATTACGACCTCGATGGCGTTCAAGTTTTGAAAGGGCCGCAAAGCACTTTGTTCGGCGGCACCACGACCGGTGGGGCAATCCTGTTCGAGCCCAAGAAGCCGGGTAACGCCTATGAAGGCTACGCGCAGGTCACGCTCGGCGATTACAATGACAAGGAGCTCGAAGGCGCGGTGAATATGCCGCTGGTTGCTGACAAGCTGATGATCCGCGTCGCCGGCCAGACTCAGCAGCGGGACGGCTTCACCGAAGATGTCGTCCACCACAAGGATCTGGATAATCGCGACTTCTATGCCGGCCGCATCGGCATCATGCTGCAACCCACGGACGGCTTCGACAACTATTTCGTCTATTCGAGCTTTTACAGTCACAACAACGGCGCCGGCGAGAAGCTGTCGGCGGTCGACCCGAACGGCCTCGCCGCATTGGCCTTCGGCGATACCGCCCTTCAGGCGCTCGCCGTATCGCAGGCCCTGGGCCCGCGTGCCACCGCGCTCGACACGCCGGAGATCAGCAAGGAATACACCTTCCGCTTCGTCGATATCGCGCAATGGTACGCGAGCGACAATCTCACCGTGAGGAACGTCGCGTCCTACACGGAGTCCAAATATCTCTTCCGCTGGGATCTCGACGGCAGCACGCTTCCGCTGGTCGCCTCGACCACGCCGTCGGGCTGGTCGTCGAATATCGGCGCCTACAGCGAGGAGCTGCAATTCCAAGGCCATTCGCCCGACAACAATTTCGTCTGGACGGCGGGCGCGTTCCTGCAGTTCGTCCACCCCGTGGGCTATGCCGCCAGCCAGAGCATTTTCTTCGACGTTCCGGGCAACACCATCATCGCCAATCCGCTAACGATCGCGAGCGCATCGACCACGAGGGAGCAGGCGCTCTACGCGCAAGGTAACTACGACCTAGGCGGCGCGCTGCCGGCTCTCGCCGGCCTGAAGCTTACGGCGGGGTACCGCTATTCCTGGGATTATGCGTCCAATCTACAGAATTCGTACAACGCCGCGGGCATGTGCCAATCGAATGCTGCGCTGACCGTCCCGAACTGTGCCAGCGCGATCTCAGGGCAATTCAACCAGGGCACATGGACGCTCACGCTCGATTACCAGATCAGCTCCGGAACGCTCGCCTATGTGACCGGCCGGCGCGGCTACAATCCGGGCGGTTTCAACGCTTATGCGCCGACGAGTGACCTCAGAAAATATCAGCCGGAGCATCTGAACGACGTCGAAATCGGCCTGAAATCCGACTGGACTCTGCTTGGCGCCCACGCGCGCACAAGCGTCGATGCCTACCATGACTACTACACGAACATTCAGCGCAGCGTCGGCGTGTTCATCAACGGCCCGGCAACCATCACCGAAAACGCCGCCGAAGCGACGCTCGAGGGAATCGAATTCCAAGGGACGATTCAGCCGATCGATCGGGTCGAGCTGACCGGCCTCTATGCCTATTCAAATTCCCGATACGACAAATACCTGTCGCCGACGGAGGGGAATTTGAGCGGATTGCCCTTCACGGGCGGGCCGCGCAACCAATACAGCGCGACCGGCCGCTATCACTTGCCGATCGACGCCGATCTCGGCGACTGGACATTGTCGGCGACGTATAGCTGGCAGGGCCATATCCAGTTCTCCGACCACGAGCTGGGCGGCATCATCTCTCCTCACGGCATCCTCGACCTTCGGATGGACTGGAAGAATGTTGGTGGAGGGCCGCTCGATGCCGCCTTCTTTATGACCAACGCCACCGACCTGCTCTACGTCGCCGGCGGAACCGTGGTCTATAGCTCGCTCGGCGTAAATCCGATCCTCTATGGCGAGCCCCGTATGTGGGGGTTTCAACTGCGCTACCGCTTCGGGCCGCAGAAGGATGCATCCACAGGTCCTTAGCGCAAATCGCCTTGACCCTTCGGACCGACGAGAGTTTGAATCGCCTCCACTGGATGGGGGCTCCGGTGATTGGTTGGGATAAGCACATCAAGGCGTGGCAGCTTGTCGGAGCGGTGCTCGCCGTGCCCGCCGGCGTCGCCGGGACTTACGGAGCCTATAAAACCTATATGTCCGACAACGTCTCCTGCCCCGAGCTTCGCGCCTCCATCATCTCGACCTTGGAGCGCAACATTCCGCAGGAGACGAAGCGCGGTCTGCTTCGCGAAGGGATCGCCGATTTCGACAAGCACTGCGCCGACAAGGATCCCGATGCGCGCGTTATCTTCGACGCAGCTATGTCCACGCCGACGCCGGCTCCCAATTCCGCGATCCGTGCAGCCGCCACTGGTGCGATCTTTGGCTTGTCGCGAAGCGGAGAGCGCCGCGGTTGGGTGACCTTGATCTGGTTCGGCCCCGATCGCGATGAGAAGCCAAATTTCGATGCCGGCGGAATTCCGGTCCTATCGAAGTCGCCGCCGCCGGTCGGATCGGTCTTGTCCGCTCGCCGGATGATCCCGGTCTGGCTCGAGCCGCAGGCGGGAAGCGACCCCAACATGCTGCAAGGCAGGCTGGCGGAAGGCGCCTGCGTCAAGATTCTGTCTATCCGGCCCGCAACGCCTCGCCTCTGGGCGGAAGTATCGCCCGAGCCTTGCAAATAAAAAGGGCCCAGCAACTGCTGGCAGCAACCGCCGGGCCCTTCAAACTCCTAACCTGTCGATTTTCAGTGGAATTGGTCGGCTTCGGTCGAGTCCTTGAGCGCAGTGGTTGAAGACTCGCCGCCCGAGACGGCCAGCGACACGGCATCGAAATAGCCGGTGCCCACTTCACGCTGATGTTTGACTGCGGTGAAGCCGTGCTTCTCGGCGGCAAACTCCTTCTGCTGCAGCTCGGAATAGGCCGCCATGCCGCGCTCGGCATAACCGCGCGCCAGCTCGAAGGTCGAGTAATTGAGGTTATGGAAGCTGGCCAAGGTCACAAACTGGAACTTGTAGCCCATCGCGCCCAGCTCGCGCTGGAAGTTGGCGATCTGGGCCTCATCGAGCTTGGCCCGCCAGTTGAAGGACGGCGAGCAATTATAGGCCATGAGCTTTCCCGGATATTGCTTCTGTATCGCCTCGGCGAATTTCTTCGCGTCCTTGAGGTCGGGCTTGGAGGTCTCCCACCACAGAAGATCGGCGTACGGCGCATAGATAAGGCCGCGCGCGATGCAATAATCGACGCCGCTCTTCTTGATCCGGAAGAAGCCTTCAGCCGTACGGTCATTGCGGTCGATGAAGGGATGATCGCGCTCATCGACGTCGGAGGTAATGAGCTGGGCCGCCTCGGCGTCGGTACGCGCCACGACCAGGGTCGAGGTGCCGCAGACGTCGGCGGCCAGCCTAGCTGCGTTCAGCGTGCGGATAAAGCCGGAGGCAGGAATCAGCACTTTGCCGCCCAGATGGCCGCACTTCTTCTCGCTGGCCAGCTGGTCCTCGAAATGGACCGCGGCGGCGCCGGCCTCGATCATCGATTTCATCAGCTCGAAGGCGTTCAGCGGGCCGCCGAAGCCAGCCTCGGCATCGGCGACGATAGGAGCGAACCAATGGGTGTTGCCCTTGCCTTCCATATGTTGGATCTGGTCCGCGCGCTGCAGCGCCTGATTGATCCGCTTGACGACGGCAGGAACGGAATTGGCGGGGTAAAGGCTCTGGTCCGGATACATCTGCCCGGCCAGGTTGGCGTCGGCGGCGACCTGCCAGCCCGACAGGTAAATCGCCTCGAGGCCCGCTTTGACCATCTGCATGGCTTGGTTGCCGGTGAACGCCCCTAGCGCCGGCACGAAGGGCCGCGTATGAAGCAATTCCCACAACCGCTTCGCGCCGAGCTCCGCCAGCGTGTATTCGATCTTGACCGATCCGCGCAAACGCTCGACATCGGCAGTCTTATAGTCCCGCTTGATGCCAGCCCAACGGTCCGGAATCACGGTTGCGATTTTGCTATGGTCGTCGAGCGGGCTCATCTCCTCGTCACCTTCTGTTGCACTGCAAAAAGACGCGTTGTACCCCGTTCTAAAATGCGAATCAACCCTTCGATCCGGGATAATGTTTCGTTGAGTTACCAGATACCGCTGCGAATCATCGCATTTATTACGTTTATAAGTGCCTCACCGGTAATTAATCAAGCTTTCGCTGCCGACACGCCCGACGACGGAACCAGCACGCACTCCCCTGCCAAACGGGCCGGCAAGGCCCTCTCCTATCGCATCGCGACAACGGACCGGCGGAGCTATAACTATGACGCCCGCCCCGAGATCCAGGGATATGCGCAGCTCGTCGCCGAGCGTTATCGAGTTGCACTCGACGCCGGCCTCGGGTTGAAGGCGGCCATCGACGCGCTCCTCGCCGAGCCGGGCGAGGCCACTCTGACACGGGCTCGTGACTCATGGATTAATGCGCGTAGAAGCTACGAAGAGACCGAAGCGTTCCGCTTCTATGACGGCCCGATCGACATTGCCGACACCGAAACCGGAGAACCCGGCCCCCTTGAGCGGCTGGACGGATGGCCGGTGGATCCCGCCGCGATCGATTATGTCGAGGACAACCCGACGGCCGGCATCGTCAATGACATGAAAGTGGCGCTCACCCGCCGCACCCTGCTCGACCGCGAAGCCGCCGAAGGGCAAGGCCATGCCGTCACTACCGGCTGGCATGCCATCGAGTTCCTTCTCTGGGGCCAGGAGACCGGCGCCGGCGACCCCGGAGACCGGCCGGTCTCGGACTTCGTCGCCGGGCAGCCGAACAATGACCGGCGCCGGGCCTATCTGAAGCTCGTTTCCGACATGCTGATCGACGATCTGCACTATCTCGTCGATTCCTGGGAGCCCAGCAAAAAGCCGAACTACGGCGCGTCCTTCAAACTGATTAACCAGCGCGAAGCCCTCGGCCGGATCATGAACGGGATCGGCAGGCTCGCCGGCGAGGAGCTGGCAACCAACCGGCTGGCGGCCGCGCTCGACAGCCGCGACCGCAAGCTGCTGACCTCGCATTTTGGCGGCATGAGCTACGAGGACTTCGTCTTCGCGCTCAGAGGCATACGGAATGTCTGGACCGGAGACCATGACGAGGAGACCGAGCCCGGCCTCGAGAACCTGATCGGCCGCATCGATCCCGTTCTGGCGCAGCGCATCACACACGCTTTGAACCATGCCGAAGCCGCGATCGCCGCGCTCCAGACGCCGCTCGAGCGCGAGACACTCCCCGCGCCCCAGGATTCGCTGGCCCGCGAGAATGCCGAGCGGGCCATCGCCGATCTTAAAAAATTCGCCAATCTGATCCGCGACGCGGCCGCCAAGCTCGGCGTCGCGGTGTATTTGCCGAGCTGACCGGATGCAGACTTACGACGGCGGCTGCCACTGCGGCCGGATCAGGTTCCGGGTCACGGCCGACCTCGATCGCGTGTCCGAATGCAATTGCTCGATCTGCACCAAAAAGGGCTTCCTGCATCTGATCGTGCCGAAGTGGCAGTTCGAGCTTTTGAGCGGTCGGGAGGACCTTATGACCTACCGCTTCAACACCGGAGTCGCGCAGCACACATTCTGCGGCCATTGCGGTATTCATTCCTTCTACGTGCCACGCTCGGACCCCGATAAAATCGATGTCAACGTCCGCTGCTTGGACGGGATCGATCTCGTAGCCATCCGGCCGAAGCCTTTCGACGGAAAGCGCTGGGAAGAAGCGATGAAAGGCCGCCTGCCCTGGCGGGATTAGGTTTTCCAATCGGCGCGCTTGATCCGGTAAAGCAGGTGTCGCTTCAAAGGGCCGTCCGGCACGTCGGGAACATCGAAATCGTCCGCCGGATCGCGCGTCATGCCGATGCGCTCCATGACGGCCCAGGAGCGCCGATTGGCGGGTGGCGTCATCGAGACGATCTCATTCAGACCGATCGCGCCGAAGCCAAAATCGAGCGCCGCGCGAGCGCCTTCGGTCGCATAACCACATCCCCAATAACGGCGTCCGAGACGCCAGCCGATTTCAACCGCAGGCGTGAAATGCGCCTCGAAACCCACATTCATCAATCCGATGAATCCCGCGAACTCGGCGATGCCGCGGATCTCCACGGCCCAGAGGCCGTATCCGAAGCGTTCGGCATGCCCGCATATCCTCGCGGCCGACGCGTCGCTGTCTTGCCGGGAGAGCGTGCCCGGGAAATAGGCCCGAACCTCCGGATCGGCATTATGCGCGGCAAATTCGGGCAGGTCGGAATCGCGCCAGGGGCGGAGAAGAAGGCGCTCGGTGCGAAGGACGGGAAGGCCGCTCACGGGTCGAAATCGAGCGCGATGTCGAGCGCGGGCGCGCTATGGGTCAGCTTGCCGATCGAGATGACGTCGACACCGCTCTCCGCGATCGCACGCACGGTCTCCAGTGACACCTTGCCCGAGGCCTCGGCGATGGCACGCCCAGCGATCAGGCGTACGGCCTCCGTCAACGCCGGGGGATCCATATTGTCGAGCAGAATAACATCGGCTCCCGCTGAAAGAGCGGGCTCGATCTGGTCCAGCCGATCGACCTCGCAGCAGATCTTGACCATATGGCCGATCCCGGCGCGCACGCGCGCGATCGCCTGCGCGACGCCGCCGCCGGCTATGATGTGATTGTCTTTGAGCATCACCGCATCGTCGAGTCCGAAACGGTGATTGGCGCCACCCCCCGCCCGCACGGCGTATTTTTGCAGAGCGCGTAGCCCCGGCAGCGTCTTGCGCGTATCGACGATGCGCGCCTTGGTGCCCTTGACGGCCTCGACATAGCGGTTGGTCAGCGTGGCTATACCGGATAGATGGGTCAGGAAATTCAGCGCCACCCGTTCCGCCGACAGCAGCGCGCGTGTCCTGCCTTCGACCTTCGCGATGACATCGCCCACGGCGACATGGTCGCCATCGGCGACGATGCGCTCGAATGCACCGCTCGAGCGCATCTCGTGGAACGCATGCTCGGCGAGGTCGAGCCCCGCGACTATACCCGCTTCACGCGCCATGATGCGCGCTGACGAGCGCGCGTCGGCATCGATCAGCGTGTCGGTCGTGAGATCGCCGCGCCCGACATCTTCGGCAAGCGCACGCGACACCGCCTCGGCGACAAGGCGAAGCGGCAGCGCGAAGGACATCAGTTCTTGGGCCGAGAGACTTCGAGCATTCGCTCGACCGAGAGCCGCGCGCGCGCCGCGATTTCGGGCTCGACCTCGACTTCCGTTGTCATCGTCTGCAGCGAATGCAGGATAGCGGGCAGAGTGATCCGCTTCATATGCGGGCAGAGATTGCAGGGTCGCACGAAATCAACCGCGGGATGCTGGGCGGCGACATTGTCGCTCATCGAGCATTCCGTGATGAGCACAACGCGCTTCGGCTGCTTGGCGCCGACATAATCCGACATGCCGGCGGTCGAGCCGACGAAATCCGCCTCGGCCAGAACATCGGGCGGGCATTCGGGATGGGCTAGGACGACCACCCCGGGATTGCCCTCACGCAGGCCGCGGATCTCGGTGCCGGTAAAGCGCTCATGCACCTCGCAGTGGCCGTGCCAGGTGATGATCTTGACCCTGGTCTTGCTGGCGACGTAACGCGCCAGATATTCGTCGGGAAGGCAGATGACCTCGGGCGCGCCGAGAGATTCGACAATCTGCACCGCATTGGCCGAGGTGCAGCAGATGTCGACCTCGGCCTTTACGTCGGCCGAAGTGTTCACATAGGCCACGATCGGCACGCCCGGATAGCGCTGGCGGAGCAGCCTGACATCGGCTGCGGTGATCGATTCCGCCAGCGAGCAGCCCGCCCGCATATCCGGCATCAAAACCGTTTTCTCAGGGCTCAGGATCTTGGCGGTCTCGGCCATGAAATGGACGCCGGCCATGACCAGAATGCCGGCGTCGGTCTTCGCCCCTTTGCGCGCCAGCGCCAGGCTGTCGCCCACGATGTCGGCGACGCAGTGGAAGATCTCCGGCGTCTGGTAGTTATGAGCCAGCAGCACGGCGCCCATCTCGCGCTTGAGCTGGTTGATCGCGGCAACATAAGGGGCGTGGATCGGCCATTCCATTTCTGGCACGACCCGGGCGACCCGTTCATAAAGATGGGCGGTTTCCCGCGCGACCGAAGGCGAATAGGCGAGGGGCGCCGGGCGGGCGCGGACAGCACTGGCGAGCATGATCTGGAATATCCGTTCCCCTGAGACTTATGCTAAGAGTGAGCATTAGTCCCGGGCTTGTCAACCTGGGCTCCCGCCCTGGCCCCGGCGAGGGCCTCGAAGGCGAGCGCGCGCGCTTCCTCATGCAGGTTCACCCGGTCCAGATCCATCAGAACGCGGCCGAGCGTCTCCGGGTCCGTTCGCGCCGGCCCATCGGACCCGAGTAGCGCCAGGGCGCGCAGTACCGTTTCGCCCACCCGCTGGCTGTTGGCGGCTCCGTCCATGGCGGCAACGTCCGTCGAAGCCGACCGGTCGGCCGCCTCTACGATGGGAACACCGCCGAAGGCCGAAACGACGGCCAGAATCTTCTCCGGTCGGTCCGTCCGCGTTTGTTTGCGCCATTTGTCGAATTCCGCCGGTTTGGCCTGACCGAGCACGACGCGATAGGGCCAAATGCCCCCGGCCTGCCCCGATCTGGTCGCGAGCTCAGCCCAGGGCCGAGCGGCATCAATGTCGCCCACGGCATAGAGCAGCCGCGCAAACCGGGCCGAGAGCGACGCCGATCCCGGGCCTGGCTTCACTGCGCGGAGCGGCACCGCGAGAGCCACGCTCACCTGATCGATGCCGCCGGCGGGAGACAAGATGCCGCCTTCGGCCAAGGCCAGCTTCCGAGCGGGGGCGGCCTGTTCGATCGCGTGGAACAAGACGGCCGCGTCGACGCCGCTTGTCGGCGGCTGGGGCTGCGCGCGTCCATGAGCCGGCGCGGATTGGAGAATTTTTGCCAAAGCTGCGCCATCGACGGCGCTTGCGCGGCCAGCCTCGAATGCCGCCTCGAGGCGCCGGGCCGGTGGCAGCTTTGGATCGAGCCCGATGGCAGCCAGCTCGGCAATCGAAGCATCCGGCAAGGTCGCCGGCAGCGGCTGACCGGCGATACGGACAAGCACGCCCGCATTATTTCCGGGGGGTGCCGCGCCGGGCTCGCCTGCCCTCGCCGCGCAGAGCGCCACGGCCTGTCCGATCCGCCTTCCCGACGATCTCTGTGCGAGGGCGCGGTAATCGATGCAAGCCATTTCCGTTTCGCCGGCCAGCAGCTCCGCTTCGGCTGCGCGCTCCGCTTCTTCCGCGTCACGCGGAAGATCGGGTGCTTGGCGCCCCAGGGCCGCGGCGTCGGCGAAGTTACCCATCGCCATCAGCTTGGCGGTCCGCAACGCGATGAAGGCGCTGCTGTCCGGCGCGTCCGGCGGCGCGTCAGCCATGGTCACCAGGATGTTGCGCGCCAGCCTGTGCTCGGCTGCGGAATCGATCCGATCAGGGATGTCCTCCAGCAACTGGCCGACCAACCTGACCGACGTGCCGTTCCAGGTCCGCCGATCAAAATCGGTCTCCCGCCTCTGCGCGATGCCGGGCCATCGGACATCGGCCGTTCCGGATTGCCTGGAGGTGGTCCCGCACCCGGCCGCGAACGCCAGGGCGAGAAGGACGATTATGGAGTGAGAGCGCATGAAAATCGGTGTGGCTTCTATTTTCCATGCATTAACGGCGCAAGCTCAGGAAGATTTCCTGGGTCTATTTTGAGACGTTTATGAGTTTCGTCGGCGGCTCTACTCCGCCGCTTCCCGCGCCTCCTCGTCCTCGAGCCGCAGGGTCTGGGTGTCGTAATCATAGGCGAAGAGCTCCGCGTAGCGGGCCCAAGTGATGAGGCGGTCGAGCGTCACGCCCGCCTCTTCCTCGCTCATATGGTCCTCGAGCTCATTGAGGAAGCGCGAAGCCGGGGCGCGGTGATTGGGACGTTCCTTCAGCACCTTCACGATATGCGCGGCGAGCGGCACGTTGCGCAGCAGCGCTTCGCCGAAGATGCGCTTGCGCTCGTCGATCTCGGCTTCGGAAAAGGCCCGGCCGATCGCGGTGAGTTCGATATCGCCGCCCGCGACATGCGCCAGGCCCAGAAGTTGCATCCCGTCGAGCAGCACGAAGAGATCGTCCATCGAGAGGTTCTGATATTCCGCCAAATCCGGCAGGTCTGCACGGCCGCGATAACGGTCTTCCATCAGCGTGTCGATGATCGCCGAGATCTGCTGGGTCGGTGCATCAGGCAGCGGCATGGTGAATTCCTGCCCCTCCACACCGGGCTCGCCGCGCGCGCGTTTGTGCGCGGTGCCGCCCGGCGTGGTGGTGAGGATCGTGTAGACCTGGTCGACGATGTGGCGGAATCCCGGGCTGTTCCAATCACGCGGGCGCGGCAGCGGCACTGCGATCTGGGCGCGGATTCGACCGGGATCGGAGGAGAAGATCAGAATGCGGTCCGCCATCTCCACCGACTCTTCGATGTTGTGCGAGACCATGAGGATGCTTTGAGTCGGAATCTTGCGGTCGAGCCAGAGATCAACCAAGTCGCCGCGCAGCGTCTCGGCCGTCAGCACATCCAAAGCCGAGAAAGGCTCGTCCAGCAGCAGCACGTCAGGATTGATGACGAGCGCGCGGGCGAAGCCGACCCGCTGGCGCATGCCGCCCGACAGCTCCTTGGGATAGGCTGATTCGAAACCGTCGAGCCCGATCAGGTCGATCGCCGCGATGGCGCGCTTGCGGCGCTCCTCGCGCGGGATGTTCTGCGCTTCGAGGCCCAGCTCCACATTTCCAAGCACCGTGAGCCAGGGAAACAGCGCGAAGCTTTGGAACACCATGCCCGCGCCCTGCACCGGTCCATGGACCGGTCGACCGCGATAACGGACCTCGCCCTGCGAAGGCTCGGACAATCCGGCGAGGATCCGGAGGAAGGTCGACTTGCCGGAGCCCGACTTGCCGAGCACCGCGACAATCTCGTTAGGCACCATGCGAAAATTGATGTCTTCCAGCACCAGCCGGTCGCCGTGATCGGCTACCGGATAGGTCTTGAAGAGATGCTCGACTTCGATCAGCGCGGAATTGTCGACCATGTCCTATCCTCACACGTCGTCGAGCCGCATGCGCTCGGCAGCATAATCGTAAAGCCGCCGCCAGAGCAGCCGGTTCAAGAGCAGCACGAAAATACAAAGCACGCCCGTGCCCAGAATGAGGCGCGGATTGTCGCCGTCGGCACTCGCGTTCGCGATATAGGCGCCGATGCCGGAGGCGGAGAGCTTCGTGTCGCCCCACTGCACGACCTCCGACACGATTGCCGCGTTCCACGAGCCGCCCGAGGCGGTAAGAGCGCCGGTGATATAGGCCGGAAAGACTCCCGGTATGATGAGACGCCGCCACCAGAGCCAGCGTGATACTCCGAGATTCTGCGAGACGTATTGGAAATCACGCGGCAACGCCGAAGCGCCGCCGATCACGTTGAACAAGATGTACCACTGCGTGCCCAGAATCATCAGAGGCGACAGCCAGATCTCGGGATTCAGATTGAAATGTACGATGAGCGCCACCGCGACCGGAAAGAACAAATTCGCCGGAAAGGCCGCCATGAACTGGACGATCGGTTGCGCCTTGGTGGTCACCCGGGGACGGAGGCCGATCCAAACGCCGATCGGCACCCAGATGAAGGTAGCAAGCAGGATCAGAACCAGCACGCGGATCGCGGTCAGGAGACCGAGATAGAAGACGTGCCCAACTTCGGACAATGTGAGATCGCGCGCGACAACGGAGCCCAGCCGATAGGCAACATAGGCCGCACCTGCGAACAATACTGCGTTGTAGGCGAGCTCCACTTCACGCGGCAGACGACGAGCCCTGTCCATGGGCGCGTCCCCGCCCACTCCCAGAAGGGTCAGCAGGCGCCGGAAGGCGGCGCCGAGAGTCCGATCCCAGATGAGACCACCTTGCGACAGGATCGCGCGGAAGGCGCGCGCGAGGCCTGCCTTCTGCAGCATCGTCAGGAACCAGGGGCGATCCGGCTGGAGGCCCGGATCGACCTCAGCCTTGAACTTCATCGACCAGGCGAGCAGCGGTCGGAAGAAGAGCTGATCATAGGCCAGAATAACAAGGAGCATGATGGCGACCGCATACCCCACCGCGGTCAGGTTCCGCTGCTCGAGCGCCACCTTGATGTAGGAGCCCACGCCCGGCAGCGTGATGTCCTGGCCGTCGGCCGAGAGCGCCTCGGAAGCGACGACGAAGAACCAGCCGCCCGAGACCGACATCATCATGTTCCAGATCAGATTCGGCATCGCGTGCGGCAGCTCCAGGCGCCAGAATCGCTTCCAGGGCCCGACATGGTACATGCGGGCCGCCTCCTGGAGATCGAGCGGAACCGTCCTCAGCGACTGGTACAGGCTGAACGTCATGTTCCAGGCTTGGCTCGTGAAGATTGCAAAAATCGCTGCGCATTCGGGACCGAGCAGGCTGCCTGGAAACAGCCTGATCCAGCCGGTGATTGTGATGCTGAGGAAAGAGAGGATCGGGATCGACTGGAGGATGTCCAGGATCGGGATCAGGATCTTCTCCGCCATCCGGCTCTTCGCGGCCGCCGCGGCATAGACCAGCGTGAAAGCGAAGGACACGCCGAGCGCGATGAACATCCGCAGCACGGTGCGAAGCGCGTAATAGGGCAGGATCGCGACCCCGAGCGAGATCGGCTCCTGCTTGCCGAAATCGAAGGGCTTCGCCATGCCGCTGGCCCCGACTACGAGTAGCGCCAGGAGGCCGAACAGGAGCGGAAAGGCGACGAGGTCCCAGAAATTGGGGGTGTACTGATCCCGCCACCGGCGGACGGGCTGTCCGAACAGCATCGAGCGCATCGGTCCACCTCCTGGAGCGTGTTTTCACGCCCCGCACCTTCGGCAGGCATCGGGGTCAAAACGCAATCCTCGCGCGCGAGGGATCGAGCTTTGCCCCTAGAGTTTTCGTTCTGGAAGACCGACCCCGGGCGCCGGCCTCTCGGACAAGACTTTGGTACGGAAGCGGTAGTGCTCTGCAGGACGACCGCCGGTGCGGGTCTCCCGCGCGCCGGTCGGCTCAACGAGCCCACCGCGCTCGACCAAACGCCGAAAATTCTGTTTGTGCAAGCGAATTCCGGCCAATGTCTCGACGGTCCGCTGAAGCTGCAGAAGAGTGAAGCTTCCGGGCATCAGCTCGAAGACGACCGGACGATAGGTGAGTTTGCCCCTCAGGCGGGAAATTGCCGTAGCTAGGACCCGACGATGGTCGCGGGCCATCGGCAGGCCAAAGCCCGCCGCATCGGTCGGACCGCATTTTGCGCGGCGGCTTTCGGCCACTGCGCCGGCCTCGTAGAGCAGCTCGTAGCGGTCGAGGGTTCGCTCCGGATCCCAATGGAGCCGTCCGCCGCCGAAAGCGACGGCGAAACGGTCCCAGCGCCGGTCGCGCGAAGCGATATCGGGGGCGGCGGCAATCCATTTCTCCAGCGCCGGCTGGATCTCGGATTTGAGGATCTCGGGTTTACCTGCCCGCCAATCCTCCCATGGAAAGAAAGAATACCAATCGCGCCAGGCGGCGTCTCCGGCGCTGGGCAGCGCCGCGGCGGAGGTGAGCGCAAGATAGCTGATCGAGACGAGCCTCTTGTCCGGCGTCTCGCTCGCCGGATCGCGGCCGCGATCGCCGAAAGTGTAGAGCTGCTCGACATAACCGAGCTTGAGCCCGGTCAGCTCTGAAACCCAGCCGCGCAAGCCGCGCTCCAGCGTGGGGTGGGCATTAGGGTCGAGCGTACCGGACGGAAGGGCCGCCAATCCGGAACCGGCATCGGTTACGGTTAGGACCAACGGCACGTCGTCCGACACCGCCACGATGACGGCGCCGAGCTCGATCGATATCGCCGGCGTGGCGGACCGGCCGCGATCACCTTCAGCCATCCCGACGAATCCCGCTAAACTTCCTACCGCATCTCTCTCGGGACTACAGAAACCTGTCAACAGCCACGAGGCGCCGATGTCCCTCTTCTGGATTATGTTGCTCGCCCTGGGCGCGGGATCGCTGCTCGCCATCCAGGCGGGCCTCAACGCCATGATGAGCTCAGGACTTGCGAACCCTTTCTGGGGCGCTCTCTTTGCCGTCGTTTCGGGCAGCATCATCGCGGCGCCTTTTCTCCTGTTGGCCGGCGGAACGGCGCCCAAGCTGCAGACGGTCTTGTCGCTTCCGGCTTGGGTCTGGCTCGGCGGAGCCTGCGGCTCGGCCTATGTCTTTCTCGTAATCCTCCTGGCGCCCCGGCTCGGCGCCGCGACGACCATGGCACTCGTGATCGCCGGTCAAACCTTGGGAGCCCTGCTGCTCGATCATTTCGGCCTTCTCGGATTCCCTGCCCATCCCGCTGGTCCGGCGCGAATCATGGGCGCCACGCTGCTGATTGGCGGCGCCGCAATGATCCGCTTCTTTTGATAGTGGGCGAAAAGTCCAGCGTTAGGCCGGCGTCGCGTGGATTACCGGAAATTCAGCTCCAACGTTACCCCGTTGGGGTCGTGGACGAAAATCTGCCTTAGATTGATTTGCGGCACGTCGGCTTGGGCGTATTTCATGCCCAAGGATCGGAACTTCGCAAGCATGCCGTCGTAGTCGGTGCATTCGAAGGCGACATGGTCGATCGCGCCGGAGCCCTCCAGCACGAAATCATCGATCGTGCCGCCGAGTTCGCCCAGCCGGGCCTTTACGCGTTGGAAGGCCTCGCCGCGATTGTCGGGATCGACCGCGATCAGATGCAGCACCGGGCGTTCCGTGGTGTCGTAAAGCCAAGCGCCGAATTTGCGGTCGCCCGGAAAGGGCCCGTCGCGTAAGCCGAGCACCTCGGAATAAAACTTCACCGTCTCGTCGATCTTGCCGGTGCGAATGTTGTAATGGTCGATCTGACGGATCATCCATCCCTCCCATGGTGCCTGGCACAACGTCCCTCAAAGATGGAGCAAGGGCCTCGGTCGGGCAAGGACGCGCGCCCAGAGGGGATCACTTTCCTTATTCCAGGCGTTCTATCGGCGATATTTCAGTGATTTCACGCGCGGGGAAAGGCCATCCGATCGTTTGAACCCGAATTTGGCGGAAGACGTCTCGCCGCTTGCCGGCGGATCGCGCACGCCAGCCGTTCCGCAGCGCGGAAAGAGGATCCTTGGCCCGCCTGGTGATCGTATCCAACCGCGTGCCTATACCGAAGAGCCGCGGCCCGGCCGCGGGCGGGCTCACGGTCGCGCTGAAGGACGCCCTCATCCCCGGGACCGTGTGGTTCGGCTGGAGCGGACGGACGATCCCGCAGACGACGCACACGCCCTCCCTCGTCGAAGCCCGCGGCGTCCTCTATGCCACGATTGATCTCAATGCCTCGGAATTCCGCCATTTCTATTCCGAGTTCTCCAATCGCGTCCTTTGGCCGTTGTTCCATTTTCAGGCCGAGCGCCTTCGATTCCGGCGCGAGGACTGGCGCGGGTATCTTTCCGTGAATCGGACTTTGGCCGAAGTGCTGAAGCCCATGCTGGAGCCGGACGACCTCATCTGGATCCACGATTATCACCTGATCCCGATGGGCCGGTTTTTGAGAGAGCTCGGCGTCCGCAACCGCATCGGCTTTTTCCTCCACGTGCCCTTCGTCCCGGCGAGCGTCTTCAGGGCGCTTCCCGTGGCAAACGAGCTGCTTTCCGATTTTTGCCACTACGATGTGATCGGCTTTCAGACCAACGAACATGTCAGCGATTTCGCCGACAGCGTCGAGCACATCCTGGGCGCGACGGTCGGCGGCTCCGTCGCTCAGATCAACGGCAGGCGAGCGCATCTGATAGCCTGCCCCGTCGGCATCGATCCGACCGCTTTCGCGCGCATGGCCCGCAGAGCGATGACGTCGACCGAAGCCAGAAGGCTCGAAGAGAGCTTGGTCGGGCGCGCACTCGCCATCGGCGTAGACCGCCTGGACTATTCGAAAGGCCTGCCCAACAGGTTCGAGGGCATCGCAGGCCTGTTCAGCCGCTACCCCGAGCATCTGAGGCGCGTGAGCTTCCTTCAGATCATCGCTCGCTCGCGCGAGGAGGTGGACGATTATCGACGGCTTCGCGCCGAGCTCGACGGCCTGGCCGGGCACATCAACGGGCGTTTCTCGGACGTCGATTGGGTGCCACTTCGCTACGGCGCCCGGGCGATCGGGCGCGGTGCTCTTGCCGGCTATTACCGCATCGCGCGTATCGGGCTGGTGACCCCGCTCCGTGACGGCATGAACCTGGTCGCGAAGGAGTTCATCGCGGCCCAGGACACCGACGATCCCGGCGTCCTCGTCCTCTCCCGCTTCGCCGGGGCGGCGGACGAGCTCACCGAGGCACTTCTGGTCAACCCGCACGATCCCGACCAGATCGCCGACGCCATCCACCTGGCCCTCGTGATGAGCCTGAAGGAAAGACGCGCCCGGCACGAGGTCTTGCTGGACAAGATCTACCGGACCACCGCCAAGACCTATTTCAAATGCTATCTTGCGGCGTTGAGAGGCTCGGCGGGCCCCAATTGACGCTCGGGATCGGCAGGCTCGCCTTCCTGACCGGCGAAGGCTATGCCCTTCCGTTCCGGCCCGAACCAGGTGATCACGATAAGCAGCAGCGCCGAAATCCCGGTGACGAGGGCGAGCGCGAAACCGTAACTCGAGCCGGGAAGCCCGAAGACGGCTCTGGCCGGGTCCGCGAGCTTGGCCTGGAGCACCTGATTGCGCGACGCTAGAAGGTTGCCGAGCTGGTACGTGAAGCCGGGAAAAGTTCCGCGCGTCCCCTCGGGCGCGAGCTCGTTCAAATGCGCCGGCACGATGCCCCAGGCGCCCTGGACCGCCAGCTGCACCAGAAACGCGCCGACGGCGACCACCACCGGCGTCGCGCCGAACGCCCAGGGATAGATCGTAACGAGGGTCAGTAGCGCGGCCAGGATGATGCCGCGCTTACGCCCTATCCGCTCCGACAAGATGCCGAAGAGCACGCCGCCGGTGATGGCGCCAAAATTCCCGACCGCGGTGATCACGCTGGTGGCTTGCGTATCCAAATGATGCTGAAGCCGCAGATAGGTCGGAAACAAATCCTGCGACCCGTGCGAAAGCGAATTGAAGCAAGCCATCAGTACGACGACGTAGAAAAACAGCCCCCACCGCCCACGGATCGACTGCCAGATGCTCTGGAGAAATTTCTCGCGATTCGCCCGGGTCGCGACCCAGACCGGCGATTCTTCGACATGGAGCCTCAGATAGACGACCAGGAAGGCGGGAAGGACGCCGACAACGAACATGCCGCGCCAGCCGATCGTGTTGAACAACGCGACGAAGACGATCGCCGCCAGCAGATTCCCCACCGCGTAGCCTTCCTGGAGGATGCCGGAGACGATGCCTCGGGCCTTCGGCGGCACCGTCTCGAAGGCGAGCGAGGCACCCAGACCCCACTCCCCGCCCATTGCCAATCCGAACAGGGCGCGAAAGACGAGCAGCATCTCGAGCGAGGTCGAAAACGCCGTGGCGAGCTCGAGCGCGGAGTAGAGAAGGATGTCGAGCATCAGAATCGGCCGACGGCCAAATCGTTCGGCCAGCAGCCCGAAGACGAAGGCGCCGACCGGTCGCATCGCCAGGGTAAGGAACAGCGCTTCGGCCACATCGGCCACAGCCACCGAGAACTCCCTGGCGATATCCGGAATGACGAAGGTCAGAAGGAAGAAGTCGAACGCATCCAACGTCCAGCCGAGGAAGCTCGCAAGGAAAGCAGAGCGCTGCTTGGGCGTCAGCGCACGGAGCTCGGCGAACATTTAGCCGGTGACCGCGACGCCGATAATGCGGCCGACGGCGAAGGTCACGCCCGCCGCGGCCAAGCCGACGACAAGCTGCCGCGTTCCCGAGAAGATCGCTCCCCGACCGGTGAAGAGGCTCGTTGCGATGCCGATGGCGAAGAGTGCCAGACTGCTGAGCCCAATGCTGGCCCACACAGCCTCCATCCCACCGAACAGGAAATAGGGCGCGACGGGAAAGATGGCGCCGGCGGAAAAGAGCAGGAATGATGACCCGGCCGCGGTCCAGGCTGATCCACCGAGCTCCTGAGGGTCGATACCGAGCTCCTCGCGCGACAGCGTATCCAAAGCCGTCTCCTCGTTCGCCATCAATCTTTCGGCCAGCGCCCTCGCTTCTTCCGGAGCAAGCCCCTTGGCTTCGTAGATCAGGGCCAGCTCCTCCCTTTCCTCATCCGGCACTTCGCGCAGCTCGCGCGCCTCGGCGTCTATCTGGCGCTGGTTGAATTCGCGCGAGCTATTGACCGACAGCCATTCGCCCATGGCCATCGAACAGGCGCCCGCCAACAGACCGGCAAGGCCGGTAACGAGCACCGTCCTGGAGGGCATCGCCGCGCCGGCGACCCCCATGACGAGGCTCAGATTGGAGACCAGCCCGTCATTGGCGCCGAGCACTGCGGCTCGAAGCGCATTGCCGCTCGCGCCACGATGGCGCCCCTCGATCTGCGCCAAGGCGCTTCCCGCCAGCCCCTGGGTCCTTTCCCCTGCGATCGCGCCAAGAATGCGGGCATGCGAGCGCTCCATCGCCGGCAAGCCAGCCGCGACTGCCTCGGGCTGATCGTCGTAAGTCCCACTGTCGACCTGCTCCAGCGTATGGATCACCGGCAGCACCAGGGCTGCTCCGAAGCGGCGTGCGAGCCAAATGAGGGCTCGTGTACGAAACCCGACGCGTACCGGCTTGGCGAACGCCCCGGAAGCTCCGAGCCGCGTCCGCCACATCGCCGCATGCTTTTCCTCGATCGCCGCCAGCCGGCTATAGACCTCGGCGAGCTTCGGATTCGCTTCCATCGTCGCCAGCGCGCGATAGAGCGTGGCGCTGTCGACCTCGCCCTGAAGGTTCTCCCGATATCTCGCCCGATCCGCCTGACCCATGGCCTGGACTCCATGCCGGCCGAAGCCGTCTCCGAGGGCTGGAAATGCTGGCAAACTTCCGCCAACAGCCTATATCCGAAACATGGGAGGGAAACCATCGAGCTTCCGAGCATTCTGGCCGCATTACCTCATGGCTCATCGCGATCCGCGATGCCGCGCCCTCCATTATGTCGGTTCGACCGGCGGCCTGATCGGAATTGGGGCGGCGATTCTGTCGGCCAACGCCTGGTGGGTCCTGGGCGGTCTGGCTTTTGCTTACACCTTCGCCTGGATCGGCCACTTCCTCGTCGAGCGCAACCGGCCGGCGACCTTCGGCAATCCCCTCTGGTCGCTGATCGGAGATGTCCGGATGTATCTTCTTTGGCTTGGCGGCGGCTTGGAGCGCGCGATGCGCACTGCGGAGTTGCAACTCGAAGCTTCATCGCGGCGGAATACGGGTTAGGATACGGTCGTCGCTTGAGTCGATGGAGACGAGCATTTGCTCCTCAGACCCAAAAACCCATGGCTTCACCGTGATGGACGGCTTGACGGTCCGCGCGCCTTACCTGTAGCCTGTTGAAAGGATTACAACTATCATGAACCGCATGGCGCGGCGTCGAACCGTTCGAGGCTTTCCCACAGTACCGAATTGTCGACGTGCCTCGCGGCTCGAAGTTGGTAGCAAAGCATGAATTCCGCAGTCGATGGCAGCACCGGCATTTCCAGCCATCCTGCGCAGAGCGCGGTGCCGCGCCATGTAGGCAAAGAAGCGGTTCGCCCCTCGGACGATTTCGACGACGATACCGCGCCGGATACCGACCCCCGTATACTTGTGGTGGAAGACGACGAGCTGGTGCGTGAATTCGCAGTTCGCCTGATTCGGTCCTTGGGTTATCCGGTGGCCAGCGCCGCGGACGGTATGGAGGCGATGCGGGTCATCGAGGAAAGCCCGACGATCGATCTGCTGTTCACCGACATTGTGATGCCCGGGGTGGACGGGATCATCCTTGCCGACATGGTCAAGCAGCGGCGTCCGGTCCTTAAGATCCTCTATACCACCGGCTACCGCGACATCGCCCGCGCCAAATCCGAGGCGGGCATCCTGCACGGCCGGATTCTCGAAAAGCCCTACCGCCCGGCCGAGCTCGAGGCCGAGATCCGGCGGCTCCTGCCCTGATCTGCTCTATGCTAGACTGCATCGAGCGAGCTTCGGCTCGAGTTCGATCGCACGGGTTACGATGAAGTCCAAGTCGGTAAGGAGGGCGTCCGCAGCCATTGCGGGAGCCCTGGTCTTTGCAAGCGCAACCGCCGCCCCGGCGGAGATCACCGTGCCGCAGGTGACGTCGCCCCTGACAGCTCCGCTTCCCAGCCCTTACGATTCTTCGGCCGACGCCGAGGCGGCTGTCGCCGCGGCGATCAACAGGGCGAAGTCGAATCGCAAGTTCGTGTTGCTCGATTTCGGCGGCAACTGGTGCGCCGACTGCCGCGTGCTGGCCGGGACGCTGGCACTCGCCGAGGTCAAGCCGGCGGTCGACCGGACATTCGAAGTCGTAATGATCGATGTTGGCCGGTTGAACAAGAATCTGGATCTCGCGTCCCGCTATCACGTCGAGATCTCGGCGGTGCCCACCGTCATCGTCCTGGACTCGCACGGACGCATGGTGAACAACGGCAATCCAGCGGCCTTGTCGGACGCGCGCACGATGAGCACTCAGGCGATCGTGAATATGATTTTTGGTTGGGTAAGATCGGCCGGATGAATCGGAAGCATTTCGCGCTAACGGCGGCCCTGGCCCTCGCCTTCCTCCTTCTTGCGCCTTGCTCGCGGGCCGATGATACGTCCGAGCTTGCCGGTACGTCCCCCGGTGAGCGCGCGGCAATCGAATCGCTCTGTGGCTCCGAGCGCAGCGCCATGGCGCGACAGATGTGCGAATCCAACCAGGTGCTGGGCCTCGCGCGCCGAGGGCGCAAGCCAGACCTGTCCGTTGCATCCCCTGACGAGCGCGCAGCAATCCAAAAAGCGTGCAGCCAGCCGATACCGGCCGACCGTTTCGCATGTGAACGCGCAAAGCTGGTGGCCGCAGGCTTGCCGGTCAAGAACGAGGCCGGCGGCGGGCCATTGCGCGCGGAGATTGCCGCGTCGGGCCAGGTGATGACGCCTGGTCCGGTTCCGCATGCCGTCGCGGCGGCCTCCGGATTCCCGACCTTCGTGCTTTCCCAATGGCGCCGCATGCGGCCGCCCATGCCGCCTGAACGGGAGGGACCCGCACTTTCCCCCGCCGCCCTTTATGACCATGTGGCGCCATCGGTCTATATCGTGATCGCGAGCGACCAGCCGGTCGAGCTCGCCGAACGAGAGGGGCACGCGCAGGGCAGCGCCGTCGCCGTCACAGAGCACGTCCTTCTCACTAACTGCCACGTCGTCGCGGGCCGCCCCAACGTCCGCATCACCCAGCATGGGCTCTCCGGTCGTGCGACGATCCTCTACGCCGACCCGGCGGGAGACCGCTGCTTCCTCAAGACCGACGACATGGTCGTCCATCCGATCCATGGCGTCCGACGCTTCGACAGCCTCAAGGTCGGAGAGCCGGTCTTCAGCCTGGGGACGCCTTCCGGCCTCGAGCTCAGCTTCGGCGAAGGCATCGTTGCGGGACTGCGCCTCAACGAGGGCGTAAGAATGATCCAGAATTCTGCCCCGAGCTGGCACGGCTCATCCGGCGGCGGGCTCTTCGATGCGCGAGGGAATCTCGTCGGCATTACGACATCGGGAAGCACGACCGTCGCCAACATGAATTTTTCAATCGCAGCCGAGGATTTCTGGCCCTGATCGGTCATCACCAGGAGCAATCGAAGGAATGGCAATCGTAAGACGCGCCGCCCTGCGGAATGCTATTGCAGCGGCGCTTTGTTTGGGGACCATATCGCTCGCCGGCCGCGCCGACGCGAGCATCCCGATCGTCGATGACGTCCCGACGCTTGCGCCGATTGTCAAGAAGGTGGTCCAGGGCGTCGTCAACATCGCCGTCAGCGGCAGCGTCGAGGTGCAGAATCCGCTCCTGGCCGACCCTTTCTTCCGCCAGTTCTTCCGCTTGCCCAACCAGCCGCTCCGGCAACAGGTTCAGGCCGCGGGCTCCGGCGTGATCGTCGACGCCGAGCACGGCTACATCGTCACCAACAACCACGTCGTGGCCGTCGGCCAAAATCAGAAGATCGAGGTGACGCTCAAGGACAAGCGGCATTTCAGCGCCACGCTGGTGGGGCGCGATCCCGAGACCGACATCGCCGTCCTCAAGATCGACGCTCCCAATCTGGTCGCCGTTCCATTCGGCGACAGCGAGCGCCTCGAGGTAGGAGATTTCGTCCTGGCCGTGGGCAATCCGTTCGGACTCGGTCAGACCGTGACCTCGGGCATCGTGAGTGCGCTTGGCCGTTCGGGCCTGGGGATCGAAGGCTACGAGGATTTCATTCAGACGGACGCCGCCATCAACCCGGGCAATTCGGGCGGCGCGCTGGTCAATCTCAAAGGTGAGCTGGTCGGCATAAACACGGCGATCCTCGGCCCTGCAGGCGGCAATGTCGGCATCGGTTTCGCGGTTCCAGCCAATCTCGTCCGGACAATCATGCGGGAGCTGATCCAGAGTGGCCAAGTGAAGCGCGGCATGATCGGCATCCGTCCCCAGGACCTCACGCCGGACATCGCGTCGAGCCTTGGACTGCAGCAAACGGAAGGTGCGGTTGTGGCCCAGGTCGCCGAGGATTCGGCCGCTGCGCGAGCCGGTATCGCGCCCGGCGACGTGATCACGAAAGTAGACGGTGCGCCCATACACAGCGTCGCCGATCTCCGCCGGCGAATGGACCTCGCGCGCCTCGGCCAGACGCTGAATCTCACGATCATCCGCGACGGCCGTGAGATCACACAACGTGTAACGGTCGATGCCGAGAGAAGCTCGCAGCGCGCGAGCCGGCGCTGGGACTAATCGCTTCCAATCTACACGGACCTCCCAAAACCTCTACAATATGGCCGGCCATAGGTCCCAGAAGCTCGCATAGCCGGGAACACTCGGCGACGCCGCCGCATTTCACAGCAGCATACCCGCTTCGCCGATGATCCTCGTGCGGACGGGCTTCCTCGCAACCGCCTGGATCGCCCATGACGGGAATCGAAGGCCCGAGCCCGAGAGCGACCGCGAAAGCGGCGGCGGCACCGTGATTTGGCCGATCCTCGAATGGATGGCTGCGGCGCCCTTCGCCTTACTGGCAGTGCTCAGTCTCAATCTACTGGCGCTTTGCGCCGCGCTACCCCTCACCGCAGGTCGGCAGTGGCGGCGGCAAGTCGTCGCAAAGCTTCCGGCCGATCTGCCGCGGGTTCTGATCCAGCTTCCGGTCTATAACGAGCCGGACGTGGTGGCGCGCGCCTTACGCGCGGCCGCGGCGCTCGACTGGCCGCGCGACCGGCTCCGCATTCAGCTTCTCGATGATTCGACAGATCTCACGAGCGATGTCGCAGCGGCACTGGCTGCCGCCTTCAGCGAGCAAGGCTTCGACATCCGCCACGTGCGCCGTCGCGATCGTCAGGGGTACAAGGCCGGGGCTCTCGCCAACGGGCTGACTCAAGATGATAGCCCCTTCATCGCTATCTTCGATGCAGATTTCGTCGCGCCGGCCGATTTCCTGAAACGCGCCATGTCGGCACTGCTCACCGACGAGACCTTTGCCTTCGTGCAGGCGCGATGGGAGCATCTGAACCGGCTGGAGAACCCGCTGACCATCGCCCAGGCGATGATGATCGACGCCCATTTCATGATCGAGCAGCGGGCACGCTCACGCACGCGCCTGATGTTGCCCTTCAACGGCACTTGCGGCATCTGGCGGCGCGCCGCGATCGATTCGGCCGGCGGCTGGGCCGGCGACACGCTCTGCGAAGATCTCGACCTGTCCCTCCGCGCGCGGCTGGCGGGCTGGAAGGCGATCTTCCTCGAGACCATCGCGGTGCCAGGCGAGCTGCCGCCGACTCTCACGGCCTGGCGCTCGCAGCAATTCCGATGGACCAAGGGGTTCGTCCAGGTCGGGCGCAAGCTGTTTGCCAAGGTCTGGCGATCGGATCTGCCGTTCCTTGCGAAACTCGGCTTCACGCTTCAGATCTCACAACCCCTTTGCTACCCGCTAACGGCTCTCTCGCTGCTCAGCACCTTCCTTCTGCTGCTCGATCCCGATCAGGGCACGAGTGAGCTCTCTCGCTGCGGAGGGACGGCGGCGCTGCTCGGCCTAGGGGCCAGTGCGCTCTGTCTCGGCACAGCCGCCTTTTCGCTGAGGCGCGGTCGATGGTTCCGCTTTCCGCTCGCGATCGTGACCATAATTCTCCTCAACGCCGGCCTTCTCGTATCGAACTCGCGCGCCGTGGTCGAAGGGCTGATCGGAACCAAGAGTCCGTTCGTGCGCACGCCGAAATGCGGAGCCTACCAGGCTGGAGCGGCCGAGAAGGTCGGCCCGAGCGGAGCGTCCGAGCTTCTCTTGGCTCTCGTCGTGGGCTCGGCCTTCGCCTTTGAATCCGGTTGGGCGTCGCCTCTCTTCAGCCTTTCGGTCGCCGGGCTCGTGATCATGGGCGCGGGGCTTGCCCGCGAGCGGCGGATCCAAGCGGCCCGCAAGGCAACCTTCTGGCGGCTCACCAATCGCATCGGCGACCAGTCGGCCGAATAGATCCGGCTCCAATATAGCGGCGCGGGTTGCCGGGGCTTACCGGCTATGTCAGGTTTGCGATGCTGATAGGCAGGACAAACCACGCCCGCAATGAATTCCGTCGTTCACGCAGCCGAACCTGCTCGCATGAGTGCGGCCCGTCTGGTCGCCTTTTCGATAGCCGGACTCTCGATCGGCGGTGTCCCGACCGCGCTGCTGCTTTTTTTGCCGGCCTTCTATTCTCAACATTTCGACCTGCCGCTGAGGCTCGTCGGCCTGGTCGTCATGCTGAGCCGCTTTTGGAACGCGTTCAGCGATCCCGTTGTCGGTCTGCTCTCCGACAGGACGAATACGCGTTTCGGCCAACGCAAGCCCTGGATCGTGGTCGGCGGCGTCCTGCTCATCATCGCGAGCATCGCGATGTTCATGCCGATCGGCAGGCCCGGCCTCGTCTATTTCGGCCTCTGGCTATTTGCGCTTTACCTCAGCCTCTCGATGCTCTCGACGCCGCTCTATGCCTGGGCCGGGAGTCTGACAGACAAGTACCACGAGCGGACCCGCATACAGACCTATCTGCAGATCATGACCGCGCTCGGTCCCGCGCTGATTCTCTTGATCCCGCTTTTCCTGCAGCAGATCGGGTATGGCGACCTGGGGACGAAGATCGCGAGCATGGGCTGGTTCATTGTAGCCTCGCTTGCGATCGGCGTTCCCCTGCTGATGTTCCGCTTTGCCGAGCGCCCGGCACCGCCGATCCGATCCAAGCTCGGGCTAGGCGCTGCGCTCAAGCTTCTCGCCACCGACCGCGCCGTGCTGCGTGTGATCGGGTCGGATTTCTTCGTTTGCCTCGGCCAAGGATTTCGCGGCTCGCTCTTCGTCTTCTTCATCTCGGCCTATCTCGGCCTCGATCCCAAGGCGATCTTCTACCTGCCGCTCATCCAGTACATCTTCGGCGTCTTCGCATCGCCGATCTGGATGAAAGTCTCTTACAGGCTCGGCAAGCATCGCACCGTGGTGGCGGGCGAGGTTACGCAGATCATCATCAATGTTGCGATCCTTCTGCTCTCGCGAGGCGCGTTGTGGGGCATGACGGCGCTGGTGATCGCCCAAGGTCTCTCACAAGGTTCAGGAAATCTGATGCTGAAGGCGATCGTCTCCGATGTCGCCGACAAGGAGCGGCTTACGACCGGCAAGGAGCATGCCGGCGTCCTGTTCTCGGTCTTCAACGTAACCCAGAACGCGGCGATGGCGCTCGCCGCAGGTCTGGCCTTGCTGCTTGTCGGCTCTTTCGGCTTCGATCCGAAGCTGGGCGCGTCCAATGCGCCGGGCGCGCTCGATGCACTCAGATTGATCTTCGCCTTCGGCCCGGCGACGGGGCACCTGCTCTCTGCCGTCCTGATGTGGAGCTTCCCCTTGGACGAGAGGCAACAGGCGGAGATTACGAACGCCCTTCGGCGCGAAGAAGTCCGCTCAACCGAACCGGCGATCGTGGAGCGCGAGCGTCAAAGTGCCTGATCGCAAGCGTCCCAACTTTCTGTTGATCGTCGCCGACGATCTCGGCTTCTCCGACATCGGTGCGTTCGGCGGCGAGATCGAGACGCCCTGGCTCGACAGGCTCGCCTATAAGGGCCTCCGACTCACCGACTTCCACTCGGCTCCGGCCTGCTCCCCGACGCGCGCGATGCTGCTGACGGGCACCGACCATCACATCGCCGGCATCGGCACGATGCTCGAAGTCGCGCTGCCCGGCTTCAAGGGTGCGCCCGGCTATGAGGGGTATCTCAACGAGCGCGTCGTCACCGTGACGGAGCTTCTACGCGACGCTGGCTATAGCACGCTGATGTCCGGCAAGTGGCATCTGGGCGATCACCGCGAAGCGTGGCCGGTAGCACGCGGCTTCGAACGTTCGTTTAGCCTGCTGCCGGCGGGCGCCAGCCATTATGGCGGCGGAGTCTTCAGCCGCTTCTCGATCGTGCCGACTCTGTACGCTGAAGACGATCGCGATGTCGCCGGCGTCCCCAAGAATTTCTATTCGTCGGACTATTTCACGGACCGGCTGCTCGCCTATCTCGGAGACCGACCGCAAAGCGACGGCCGGCCTTTCTTCGCCTATCTGCCCTATCAGGCACCGCACTGGCCGCTGCAGGCGCCGGCAGAGGTGATCGCGCGATATCGCGGCCGCTACGACGGCGGGCCCGACGAGCTGCGCGATTTGCGGCTTGCGCGGCTGAAGCAATTCGGACTCTGCCCGCCCGACGCCGTACCGCACCCGGTAGTCGCCGACGGCGTCGAGGAATGGAGCGAGATGAGCGCCGATGAGCGCGCGCTTTCGGCGCGCATGATGGAAGTCTATGCGGCGATGGTCGACCGAATGGACTGGAACATCGGCCGCGTGGTCCGATACCTGGAGAAGACAGGCGAGCTCGACGACACGGTCGTGATCTTCCTTTCTGACAACGGTGCCGAAGGCACAATTGTGGAGGCGATGCCGCTCAACGGCCCATACATCGCCGAGCAGGTGCGGCTCCATTATGACAACAGTCTCGACAATCTGGGCAGCCCGACCTCCTGCGCCTGGTACGGTCCTCGCTGGGCGCAAGCCGCGACCGCGCCCTCGCGCCTTCACAAATCCTTCACGACCGAGGGCGGCATACGCGTGACCGGCTTCGTCACCTGGCCGGGCTTCGCGCGCCAGGGCGCGATCGGCACGGCTTTCTCGACGGTCATGGATATCGCGCCGACCATACTCGATATGGCCGGCATCCCGCATCCCGGCGCGCGGTACCGAGATCGCGAGATTGTCCCCCTCCGCGGCGCGTCGATGGTGCCTTATCTCATGGGTCGCAGCGACCACGTGCATCGCGACACGGTCGAGACCGGCTGGGAGCTGTTCGGCCGCCGGGCCATCCGGCAGGGCGACTGGAAAGCGCTCTTCCTTCCACCACCCTACGGCCCCGGCCAATGGCAGCTCTACGACCTGTCCAAGGATGTCGGCGAGATCGAGGATCTCTCCGATCGCCATCCGGGCAAGCTCGCCGAACTGCTTCGCGCCTGGGATCGTTATGTCGAGGAGACCGGCGTGCTGCTCGATCCCACCTCGGTGTACGAGGTCGACGAGAGTCTATTAGTTCAGCGCTAACGAGGTCACCCCCTCCCGGCTTCCCCCATCGATCCGTCAGCTCAGACGATCTTTGCCCAGCGATGTCCCGCCCAGGGCGTCATGAGAGGCGCCATCAGCGCCGCTTGTGCGCGTGCGCCTTCGGCGAGATGCGCGAGCACCGGCGGCTCGTCCGCGATCGAGAGCGTCTGTATGTAATCGATCAGCGCTTTGCGGCCTCGCGCCAAATCCGTCACCGAAGAGCCCAACAGGTCGCGCAGGCGCGCCAGCTCCTCGGCCGCGAAGCGTGCGCCGTGACGTTCGCGCAGATCAAGGTGTTGAGCGATGAGTGCATGACCACCAGCCAACCGTGCGCCGAAGGCGTCGCTCACATGCGGCGCCACGAAACGCTCGATCTGCTTGGCTATGATGGATTGCAGCGAAGCTTCGTCCGCGGACAGAGTCTCGGTTTCGGCGAGATCGCCGAGGCCGGAGGCTGCGAGCATCGCGCGGCAGGTCTCGATGTCGACAACCGCGCGATAGCCCAGATTGAGTCCGATCGGAGTCTGCCAGTCGAGAAACTCCGTGAGATAATTGAGCGAGATCACGGAACGAATGAGCTGGTGAATCTTGTAGTACTCGATTTTCGCCGGATCGAGCATGAAGCCGGTGAGCTCCGCGTAGCGGCGGAAATAAGGTGAAAGATCGCCATCGGCGCTCGGGTAGAAGAAGTCGCGCACGCAGATATTGCCGAGATCCTCCATCGGGTCGCCGTAATGGCCCCATTCCCAATCGACAAGCGCGGTGACGCCATTCTCGTCGAAAAGGAAATTCGCGGGGCCGGTGTCGCCTTGCAGTAGAACCGTGCGCTCGACCGATGGCGGCGCATGGTTGATCAGCCAGCGCTTGCCGAAGGCGGCCAGCGGATCGCGCAGGCAAGCCGAGACCGGGAACAGACCCGGCTCCTCGATCGCTTCGAGCTCCAGCAGCGAATGATCGAGCGGCGTGCGCGGTCTGACGAGCTCCTGCAAATCGAAATCTGCGGCATCGATGGCGTGCAGTTTGGCCAGCACCTCCATCAGATGATCCATCACCTTGTCGCGCAGCGCCGGATCAGCATGATTCAGCTCGGCCTCGCCAGAGACCCAGCTTTGCAGGGCTGCGCAGTGGTTGGGCTCCCAGCCCAGAATTCTCTGAGTCGGAATGCCTCGACTCCACAGCGCGTGGATTAGCGCGGTCTCGCGTCCAAGATTCCGGGTCGACTTACGGCCGGACGCGAACAAGCGATCGATGCGCAGGAAATAGCGGCTGGACCCCTCGGTCTCGATGACCCAGGCCTCGCGGCGCGCGGTATGGCGATGCGCGCCGGTGACCTTCCGTTTGGTTACCAGCGCGACCCAATCGAGCAACCCGTCAGGGAGCCCGGCGGACACGTTCATCGCACGCCTACATCCGCTCGAACTTGCCCCCGTCGACGAGCAGCGCAACACCGGTGATGTAGGAGGATTCATCGGAGGCGAAGAACACTACGGCGTTCGCCAGCTCCTCCGGCCGGCCGAAACGGCCCATCGGGATCTGACTTGCCGCCATCTCGGCGATCTTGGGATCGTTGCCGAAGGAGGCACGCATGCTGTCGGTGTCGATCACGCCCGGCACCACGACGTTGACGCGCACATTCGCCGCGGCCGCCTCGATCGCCGCGCTCGCGGACAAGCGAATCATCGATGCCTTCGATGCGCCGTAGGATCCGAGACCCGGCGTCGAGCGCATCGCTGCAATCGTCGCGATGTTGACGATGGAGCCGCCGCCTTGCGGGGCCATGATGCGGATCGCCTCGCGCGTGGCGAGAAAGCAGGCGTCGGCATTGACCAGCTGGTCCTCGCGCCACTCTTCGAGCGTCGTGTCGTTGAGCGCCTTGAAGCGACCGGCCATGGCGTTGTGGACATGCACATCCAGCCGGCCATGCTGTCTCGCCACCTTCTGCAGCGCACCGACATAGTCGTCGAGTTTGGAAACGTCGAGCACATACGGGATGGCCTTGCCTCCTGCCTTCTCGATCTCGCCCGCGAGCGTATTCAGCTTGTCGCCGCTGCGCGCGGCTGCAATGACGAGCGCGCCTTCTTCGGCGAAGCGCTTCGCCGTCGCCCGCCCGATGCCGGCGCTCGCGCCGGCGACGAACGTCACCTTTCCCGCCAACCTCCCAGCCATCTTCGGACCCTCCCTATTTCGACACCGAGATTTCCATCACCGGCAGATTGTCCTCCGGCATCCCGCCCAGGCTGACGGCGCATCGCGACGAGGCGTTGAACGTGCCGAGCCCGATCGCCATCACCGCGATCTGCTGGTCGGTGAAATGCTTTCGGAGCCGAGTCCACAGCGCGGGCGTCATGCTTTTCGGATCCTTGAGATAGACATCGGCGAAGGCGAGCGCCGCCTTCTCTTCCTCCGGCAGGTCGCTTTGCTGATGACCGTCCTGAATCTGCGCTACCTGATCCTCGGTCAGACCGTCCTTCTTGGCGACGTCATAACGGACAGACTTGCAGAACACGCAATTGACCGTCCGTGCATTGCGCAACCGCATCACCTCCAAGACGGCCGGCCTGACCCCCTGCTCCCAGACACGGCCGTTGAGATTGGCGATCTGGTCGACCGTCTCCGGCACCAGCCCCATCGGGCTGTCGCGCACGACATTGCCGGTCGAGACCTCGGGTGCCTTGACGCGCGCCATGCTTCCCATATCAGGTCTCCTTGGTCGAATAGATGAGGGCGAGACGAATGCGGGCATCAATGAAGCCCAGCGCCTCGATCAAGCAAACCAGCCCGCTATCCCCGAAATGCCGGCTGACCGCGAAGGCCGCCTCGTCGGGAATCGTCTCGGGATCGACGAAATAATATTCGGCGAAATTGAGCACCGACTTCTCGGCGTCCGAGAACTGTGGATCGCGGTGCCAATTGCCGGCAAGCACAGCATCGATCTTGCCCTTCGACAGCCCCTTAGCCTCCGGCCGCCGCACCGCCATCTCGGCTTCCGACCGATGCATATAGGCAAGGTCCAGCCGCACCAGTTCCATGAGATCCGGCGGGATATGCGGCTGGTCGAAGAACTTCTCGGCAAGCTCCTGGAACAGGACCGAGATCGGGCCCGCGATAGCGAGGCGCCGGTCGATATCGAGGCTGGTAACCGGTTGTCCGCTCATCGCATTTCCCCGCTCCACGACGCAACAAGGCGTCCGAGCACCCTACCGTCCCAAGAGCCTTGCGGCAACCGCCCTACCTGTTCGCCCCCGCCGCATGGCGCGCGACCCGGCGCCCCGAGAAGATGCAGTCGGCATATGACAGGCCGCTAACATAGGTATTCGACGCCACGCCCACTGCCGTTCGGCCCGCGGCATAGAGGCCGGGGATAGGCTTGCCTGCCTCGTCTAGGACCAAGCCGGTGTCCTCGTCGACCCGCAGGCCCCCGAAGGAGATCACGGGCAAGGGCAGGAATCGGCTCGAGATCGAAATGTCCATCGCATAGAAGGGCGGGTGCTTCAGCTCCTGCATGTCGGGCTGGGTCTTGCCGAACGAATCCTTCTCCTCGCCCCGGGCGGCAGCATTGTAGTGGCTGACCGTGTCCAGCAGTGTCGCCTTGTCGAAACCCATCTTGTCGGCCAACGCCTCCAGCGTGTCGGCCTTCCGATAGTTGAAGATCAGATTGAGCAGCGTGACGTCGCGCTGGAAGGGCACCAGCATCGGGTCCATCGCCTGTTTGAAGGCCTGCTTCCTGAGCGCGCTGTCATAGACGATATAGCCGACGCCGCCATTATGATCGCCGATCTGCTCGCCCAGCGCCGAACCGTAGACGGTCTCGTCGATCATCCGCTTGCCCTGCTTGTTGACGACGATCGCGTCCGACCAGGCTTTGGGCGGGTTGATGAAGCGCCAGGCGCTGATCTTGCCCATGAGCGCAAGCTGGCCGCCGGCGCCCGCGCCCATCATGATCCCCTGCCCCTGATCCCCCAATGTGCCGTTCGGCATGCCGGCCGCGTAGGCCGGAGCGAAATGCTGCACCATGCCCGGATTCATGATGAAGCCACCGGACGAGAGCAACACGCCCTTGCGGCCCCTGATCCAGCGCTCGCGCCGAGCGCTCTGCTCGATCCGGCTCGCCTTGCGCAGATAATAATTGCCGAGACCGATGGTGATTGACGCGAAAGGCAGTGCCGGCGGCAGCATGGCGAGCAGCTTGTCGGCCCGCGCGATGTACCGACCGAACTGCCTGGCCTGAGGCGTACCCGGCGCGATCGACAGCACCTTGACCCCGATCACCCGTCCAGTCCCGTCGCGCACCAGCTGGCGCGCCTCGGTATAGCGATGGAAACGGAGTCCCTTTCGCAACGCCGAATCCCGCAACGGATCATAGATCGCATAGCCCAGACCCCACGCCTTCTTGCCATTCCGCGTATGGGCGCGGTGGCCGCGGGCCGCGGGCTTGGCGCGCGCGACATAGGAGGCGACCAAAGAACTGTCGGAGTGATAGAGGAAATAGTCGAGCGGCGGATAGGAAGCCTTTTTCTTCCACACCTTGCTGTTCAGCTTACCGCCATGGTCGAGGATCCAGTCGACCGTCTCGACGCTCTCATCGACGAAGCGGCGCAGCGTGCGGTCGGAAACGACGTCGCCTACCTCGATCTTGAGGTATTTGTACATCTCCTCCGGCGTGTCCTCCTCACCGGCCTCTTTCTGGATGCGCGTGCCGCCGCCGGCGTAATAGATGCCGCCGTTAGCCGCGGTCGAGCCGCCGCCCTCGTACCGGTCGACGGCGATCACATCCAGACCGCGCTCGACCCCTTCGAGCGCCGCCGCAACGCC
>DATGMP010000164.1:0-18550 GCA_035293565.1 Alphaproteobacteria bacterium
CTCAGCCACTTAGCTGGAAAAATGGGCAAAGTTCGGACTAGCCGCGCGCGATTCGGGAAGGAAGGAGCTGCCGCTCGGACAGCCTCCTTCCTTCATCTAAATCAAAACCGCGGGCTCGATGCGGGTCCGGGCATGGGCGCCGCGGACGAGTTCGGGCGCCAGCACGCCTTCATGCGCCAGCAGCTTGGCTTTGACGGCGATGCCGCCGCCATAGCCGGTCAGCGTGCGATCGTGGCCTACCACGCGGTGGCAGGGAATGATGAGCGCGATCGGGTTCTGCCCGTTGGCGGCACCGACAGCGCGCGACGCCGCAGGATGGCCGACCTGCACCGCCAAGCCGCCATAGCTCATGATCTCGCCGTAGGGGATCGTAAGCAGCCCCTCCCAGACTTGTTGCTGAAAGGCAGTGCCGTCCGGCGCCAGCGGAAGGGCGAAGTCGCGCCGATCACGCGCGAAATAAGCCTCCACCTGATCGCGTATATGCGCGATCGCCTTCCGATCGGACCGAAGGCCCGAGGCGTCGAGCCGGCCGAAATGAAAGCGTTTCAACCGGCCGTCCTCGTCGACGACCGCGCTGGCGGACCCGACGGGTGTCAGGAAGGACCCGACCCAATGCACGTTTTTCATGCTTGGAAGATAACGCCGAAAGGGACCAAGCGCCTCTCGTTTCTTGCCTTCAATCCTCGACGTAAGGATTCTTGCTGCCCCTGAGCAGCAAGCGGATTGGTACACCTTCGAGATCGAAAGGCTCGCGCAGGCCATTGACGAGGTAGCGCTGATAGCTCTCCGCCAGCTCGGCAGGCTGCGAGCACCAGAGCGCGAAGGTCGGCGGACGCGCCTTGATTTGCGTCATGTAGCGCAGCCGGTTGACGCGGCCCCTGGCTAGCGGCGGCGGATGCGCGGACTGCATGGCCTCGAGCCAGCGATTCAGCTGTCCGGTCGGAGCACGCCGATTCCAGACCTCGTAGATTTTGAGAACTGCATCGAGCAGAGCGTCGAGCCTCTGGCGTTTGAGCGCGGAGATCGTCACGGTCGGAATGCCGACGACTTGCGGCAACGATGTCTGCAGCCGGTCGGAGAGCCGCCTGAGCGAAGCCTGTCGGTCGGCGGCGGCGTCCCATTTGTTGATCGCGATCACCAGCGCCCGCCCTTCCTCGATGACCCAGCGGGCGATCGCGAGATCCTGCTTGTCGAGCACGGCCTCGGCGTCGAGCACGAGGACCACGACGTGAGCGAGCCGGATGGCGCGGAGCGTGTCCTCGACAGCCATCTGCTCGACCCGCTCGGTGATCCTGGCCTTGCGCCTCAAACCGGCCGTGTCGACGAGGCGCAGCGTGCGGCCTGCATGCGCGAAGTCGACGGCGATCGAATCGCGAGTCGTCCCCGGCTCGGGCGAGGTCAGCACTCGCTCCTCGCCCAGAAGGGCGTTCATGAGCGTCGATTTTCCTGCATTGGGCCGACCGACGATTGCGATATGGATCCGGCCGGAAGACCCTTCGTCTTCCTCGTCTTCTTCCTCGATCGGCTCGGGCTCGCCGATAAAGCGGCGAAGCGCGTCGAGGAGATCGGAGAGCCCTTCCCCATGCTCGGCCGAGATCGCAACGGGATCACCGAAGCCGAGCGCATACGCCTCGCCGATACCCGCGATTCCCGCACGCCCCTCGGCCTTGTTCGCGACCAGGATCACCGGCGTTTTCTGCCGTCGCAAATCCCGCGCGACCATCTCGTCCAGAGGTGTTACGCCCTCGCGCGCATCGATCACGAACAGAACGACATCCGACGCGTGAACCGCCTGCTCGGTCTGACGCCGCATCCGAGCCTCGAGGCTCGTATCGCGGACATCCTCGAGTCCGGCCGTATCGATGACCCGAAAGGAGACCCCGCCCAGCGTCGCTTCGGCCTCGCGCCGGTCGCGCGTCAGGCCCGGCATATCGTCGACCAGCGCCAGCTTCTTGCCGGTCAGGCGGTTGAAAAGCGTGGATTTGCCGACATTCGGCCTGCCGACGATCGCAACGGTTGCGGCCGCGGGGTCGATCGGACCCGCAGCCTGATCAGCCACCTCGCTCACCGATAGGCGGTAAGATTGCCGTCGTCCGTCAGGATATAGAGGGTGCCGTCGGCGACGACCGGCGGCACCGACACTGCGTCCGAGGCGGCCATGACCGAGATGATGTGACCGTCATCGGGCGAAGCGAATGCGATCTGCCCTAGCGAATTCCCGAGAACGAGATGGTCGCCCGCCAGCACGGGTCCCTGCCAGTAGACCGGATGCTTGCGCTTTTCCATGTCCTCGTAGCTTTGAAGCTGCGCAATCCAGCGAATGCCCCCCTTCTCGCGCGAAGCGCAGACCAGCTCGTTGTTGGTGTCCAGAAGGAAGACGAAATCGCCCGCGACCCAGGGCATGTTGTTCGAGCCGACCTCATGCTGCCACAGGCGCTGGCCGGTACGCTGGTCGATCGAGACGAAGCGTCCACCCTCCGAGACGGCGAAGATCTGGCCGCGATCGATCACCGGCGGTGTGGCGATGTCGGTCAAGCTCCACAGCGCATTGGTGTGGCGGATCGAAATCAGATTGTCCTGCCAGGCGACGCGGCCGGTCTCGATGCGGAGCGCGAAGAGCTCGCCCGACGAATAGGGCGTGACCGCCGTCGTGCGATCGACGGCCGGGCTGGCCTGTCCCAAAACGCCTTCCGATTCCGGCAGACCCGCATGTGCCCAGATCTGCGTGCCGTCGGCGGCGTTCAGCACCTCGGCTTGATCGTCGAGGGTCACGATGTAGACCCGGCCGTCCGAGTAGGTCACCGAAGCGCGCGGCGGCGCAGTCAATTGCTTGCGCCAGATCATGCCGCCATTGGCCGGATCGAGCGCCAGCAGCTCCGGATAGCCGGCTGTCGCATAGATCCTGCCGCCGCCATAGGCGATGCCGCCGCCGATCGTGTCGGTTCGCGCATCCTCGGGCGAAATCCGGACTCGCCAGAGCTTAGCGCCGGTCTGCGCGTCGAGCGCCGTGACTTCGGCCGAAGTGTCGAGCACGAAGACCTTGCCGTCGGCGACGATGGGGGTCCCGGTGTAACGCAGGTGGTCTTCCGGTCCGTCGCCGGCCTCCGACGACCAGACCTGGCGCGGATCGGCAGACAACGCCAGATGGCCCGGATTGTGGGTGGCGTTCCCCCCGATCTGCGGCCAATCCCGGTTGGTCTGCGCCGGCGGCAACGCAACGGGCGTATTGGCGAGCGATGGATCGACCTTGAGCTTCTGCTCGACCACCAGCACCGACACGCGCTTGCCCGGCAGCTTCGCTGTGTCGCTTCCACCGAAGATGCTGTCGACCGTGTCGCAGCCCGAGAGGCCGAGCAGCGCGGTACCAACGAGCATGGCGAGAAATCGGCGGTCCGGCATGAGGCTACTTTCCACGGTAGAGCTCGGCGAGCGCGCGGGCTCGTGAAGCGAGGTCTGGGGGAGCGTTGGGATCGTCGGCGAGTTCGGAGAACATGGCGGCCGCGCTCTCGCGTTGGCCAGCCCTGGCGGTGAGGAGCGCGATCGCCTCCTTGGCGCTATAGCGCCAAGGACCGTCCTTGCCGGCAATCGGTCCCAGCCGCGGGATGAGGGGTTCGGGCTTGGTCTGGTCGGCCGCCAGATAGCCCAGCCGCACGACGGCGAGGTCGCGCAGCTCGCCATCGACGGAGCTGTCGTCGGCGATCTGGTGGTAAAGCCGGGCGGCGGCGTCCAGATCGCCGGCTCGCTGCTGCAGCGAGGCTTCGGCCATACGCGCCAAGACCGCCAGGCCTTTATCCGATTTCGCGGCGAAGGCCTCGAGCATGGCCGAGTCCTTGCCTTCATTGCCCGGCCGGATGGTGGAGATCAGCGTTTCGAATTCGGCGGTCGCGACCGCCTTCTGAGCCTGAGTCCGACGATACAGATAGTCCGCAACGCCGGAAGCACCGACGACAATTATAGCGAGCGCAAGGACCAAGCCCCCGTAGCGCCGCCAGAAGATCATCATCCGTTCGCGGCGATAATCCTCGTCGACTTCGCGAAAGACATCCGTATCCGACATCGAAATTTTTGCTCGGCCGCGCCCGCGGCAGTCCTTTACGCGCTAATTGAGCAGAGCCGCGGATAACAGAGCGCCCGATGGGGGTCAAGCTAAGCCCATTTCACACATCATCGCGGCGCGAGACTCGCCGCGGGCGCAAGAATGGAGTACAGCGATCCACGCCTCTGCGGCCCAACTTACTCCCGCAGCCGACCAACTCACAATACGAGCCCATGGTTCAGCTTTTCCAGCTTCCCGAGCGCGATCCTCGGCCGCGACCGCTCTTCTTCACCCGCGGCGAGCTCTCGAAGATGCTCTCGATCTACAGCCGCCGGGTAATGAGCGGCGAATGGCGCGACTACGCGATCGATCACCGGGACGGGCTGGCCACATTCTCGATCTTCAGGCACACGCTCGACCGGCCGCTTTTCGCGATCGTCAAGGCGCCAAACCGCTCGGATCGGCGCGCCGAATATATCCTGATGCACGGGCTGGAGCCGCTGGCCCGAAGCACGTCGCTGAGCGAGGTTCTGACGACCCTCGAGGGACGGCCGAGGCTGGTCGAGACCTAGGGCCGCGCTCCGCCGTCCCATGTGCACCATCGTCGTGCTCCGCCGCCCAGGCCATGATTGGCCGGTCTTGATCGCCGCCAACCGCGACGAGCTCCAAAACCGGCCCTGGAAAGCGCCGGGACGCTATTGGCCGGATCGGCCGGAGGTGGTGGCCGGCCTTGACTTGTTGGCAGGCGGCAGCTGGCTCGGCCTCAACGACCATGGAATTGTGGCGGCGGCGTTGAACCGGGAGGGCACGCTCGGACCGGCGGCGGGCAAACGAAGCCGCGGCGAGCTGGTGCTGGACGCCTTGGACCATGCCGACGCATCGGATGCCGCACAGGCCTTGGGAGCGTTGGACCCAGCCGCTTACCGCCCCTTCAATCTAGTCGTCGCCGATAACCGGGATGTCTTCCTGCTGGCCCATCGCGACCCCGCCGGCGGGGCGCCGATTGCGGTCGAGCGGCTTCCGGATGGCCTGAGCATGATCACTTCGCTCGACATAAACGATCCTCGAGCACCCAGAATCCGCTTCTATCGCCCGAAATTCGTGGACGCTACGGTTCCCGACCCGTCCGGCGGCGATTGGTCCGCCTGGGAGGCGCTCCTGGCCTCGCGAGAGGGCGAGCCGCAGAGCGGCGCGCGCGGCGCGTTGTTTATAGAGCCGATGCCGGCCGGCGATCCCGGCGCGTTCGGCACCGTGGCGTCGAGCCTGATCGCCCTGCCGGCTGTCAATCGGCCCGATTTGGCTCCGATCTGGCGGTTCGCCGACGGTGCGCCGGAGCGCTGGAAATGGAAAATCGTGCCGTTCCAAGGGCAACCTGCGACGAAGCCGTGAATTGAACCGGACAACCGGACCGGCTACGATGGTCACCTGGATCGAGGCCGGCCCGTCCAGCCCCCGTGCTCGGACGATGTGCCGGTCTGTCCCCCTCTAAGAAATGTGTGCCCCATGAGGATTGCCCGGATGTCGAGACGCCGACGCATTTACGATGGCAAAGCCAAGACGATGTTCGAGGGGCCGGAGCCGGGCACGCTCATCCAATACTTCAAGGACGACGCGACGGCGTTCAACGCTCAGAAGCGGGAGATCCTCTCCGGCAAGGGTGTGCTGAACAACCGAATCTCGGCCTATTTGATGACGAAGCTGGCCGATATCGGGGTGCCGACAGCCTTCATGAAACGTCTCAACATGCGCGAGCAACTTGTTCGAGAAGTTGAGATAATTCCCATCGAGGTCGTCGTCCGCAACGTCGCCGCCGGTTCCTTCACGAAGCGTTTCGCCGTGGCCGAAGGGACGTCGCTCGAGCGCTCGATCATCGAGTATTTCTACAAGAAGGATGAGCTTGGGGATCCCATGGTCTCCGAGGAGCACATCACCGCGTTCAAATGGGCGACACCGCACGAGCTCGACGAGATGGTCGCGCTCACCATCCGAGTGAACGACTTCCTGACCGGGTTATTCCTCGGGATCGGTATCAAGCTCATCGATCTGAAGCTGGAATTCGGCCGGGTTTGGATCGATGACGAGCTGCATATTGTCCTTGCAGATGAGATCAGCCCGGACAATTGTCGGTTGTGGGATATTCAGACCAACGAGAAATTGGACAAGGACCGCTTCCGACTCGATCTCGGCAAGGTCGTGGAGGCTTATTCGGAAGTCGCTCGCCGCCTTGGCATCATGCCCGAGGAAGGGCTTCCCGACATCATCCCGTTGACTCCGGCGAAGGCTGCATCGTGAAAGCGCGGATCGAGGTCCGCCTGAAACCCGGAATTCTCGACCCGCAGGGCAAGGCCATCCAAGGCGCCTTGAGCGGCCTCGGCTATTCCGAGCTGGGCGAGGTCAGGCAAGGCAAGTTGATCGAGATCGAGCTGCCCGGGTCCCCTGATAAGAAGACGGCCGCGTCGGCAATCGATTCGATGTGCAAGACCTTGCTTGCCAATCCTGTGACGGAAGATTATCGGATCGAGCTAATCGACTGAGTTTCTTCGCTATTGTATCCCCTCTCCAGCCCTTTTCGAGGGCGGGGGTGAGGTTGGAGCGGCGAAGCTTGCTTGATGCCGCCGGGAAGGCGGCGCCCACCTCACCTTGCCCTCTTCCCCGAAGGGCGAAGAGGGTTTTGCGGGGTACCGACCATGTTTCTCCATGAAATACCCGAAATCGCCGCCGGCCTCGACCATCTGATCGCGACGGTGCCGGAGTTCGCTGGGGCCGATCGCTCGAGTTTCCGCTGGCGCCGCCGCGATCCGAGCTTTGCCGGCCTGCTGGAGATGATCCTCGGCCAGCAGGTGTCCGGAGCGGCGGCCGCCGCGATGTGGGCCAAGCTCCAGATCGCTTTGCCGGAACCCAAGCCCGGCGAATTTTTGCTCCTCGAGGACGACGTCCTCGCCTCATGCGGCTTCAGCCGCCAGAAGGCCCGCTATGGTCGCGCGCTGGCCGAAGCGCTGATCTCGGGCAGCCTCGATCTGGAAGCGCTTCATGAAGCGCCGGACGAGGAGGTCATTACGGCACTGACGGCCCTCCCCGGCATCGGCCTTTGGTCCGCCCAGGTGTATTTGATGTTCGCCCTCGGGCGTCCGGACATCTGGCCCGCGGGCGATCTCGGCATCATGCTAGGTGTTCAGTATCTCCGCGATCTGCCCGACCGGCCGAAACCGGCGACGGTCATCAACGCGGCGGAGGCCTGGCGCCCCTACCGCAGCGCTGCCTCGCTCCTCGTCTGGAACTACTATTCCTCGGTCGCCGCGGCGCGGCGCCAGGCCGCGAAAGCCGCAGCGCTCGGCGCCAAGGCTGCCGCCAAGAATGTAAAAAAGCCGGAACGTGCGGCCGGGCCGGCACGTTCGCGAAAGAGTCGTTAGACGGAGAATGCGATGCCGGACGACAGCAGCCAGCGCGACAGCTCACCGGATTTCGAGACCGCCATCCCGTTCGCTCTGATGGCGATCGGCGCTGCGCGCCTGCTCGGAAGCGCGCCCTTGCTGGGTCTAAGCCTACTGGGCTGTTGGCTCTACCCATTAGCCGCCAACGCCGATCGGCAACGCCGAAAGCATGGTCGGAACCTTGAAGCGCGCAAGGCTCAAAGCCGCCAACTGGACCAGGCGCTCGAGGCCACCTTCCCGGCCAGCGATCCCCCGGCAATCCACTAAGCCAGCCTTCACGGAGATCCGATCCGTCTTCGCTGACCGGCATCGCCCACTAAGCGGAGCCCCCGGATCCACAGTCGGATTTTGGTCGAAAGGGAAGCACCGTCAGCCTCCGCCAGATCGCGATCGGCGATGCAGTCTTCCTCACGGCGTGAACTGCTCCTTCAGCACCCGCTCCTCGAGCGCGTGCTCAGGATCAAAAAGCAGCGTGAGCTTCGTCGAGCGATCCTCGCAAATATCGACCCGATGCACGTCGCGCACCTCGGTCGAATCCGCGACCGCCGAGACCGGGCGTTTGATCGCCTCCAGAATTTCGATCGTCACCCGCGCCGTATGGTCGAGGAGCGCTCCGCGCCAGCGCCGCGGCCGGAAGGCGCTGATCGGGGTGAGCGCCAGCAGATTGGCGCGCAAGGGAATGATCGGGCCGCCGACCGACAGATTATAGGCTGTGCTGCCGGCGGGCGTCGCGACCAATGCCCCGTCGCAGATCAGTTCTTCGATTCTGACCACATTGTCGACCGCAATGCGCAGCTTTGCGGTCTGACGCGTCTCGCGCAGCAGCGACACTTCGTTGACCGCCAATGCCTCGACCGTGGCGCCGTCGACGCACTGGGCGTGCATGCGCAGCGGATGCAGCACGACGGCCCGGCTGTGGGCGATCCGGGCACGGATGTCGTTCTCCCGATAATCATTCATCAAGAAGCCGACCGTCCCGCGATTCATGCCGAAAATCGGCACCTGGCGAACCATGTGCCGATGCAGCGTCTCCAGCATGAAACCGTCGCCGCCCAACGCCACGATAACGTCGGCATTCTCCGGATCGGCACCGTCATACCGGGCGACCAGCGCGGCCCGCGCTTCGCGCGCTTCCGGCGTGTCGGTGGCCTCGAATGCGATCCGGTCCACCGCGATCAGGGGCGACTTGGACATGGGCGCTTGTACCGGGACGGCGGCGGCGGAGCAATGTTCCTTCGGACCAGGGGCGCGTCTGGACAGGGCGGGCAGCGCTCACTAGCTTCAGTCCGAGCCCCCCTAACCCACCGAGTCAATCCGTCCCGATGCAGTCAGCGATCATCGTATTTCCGGGATCGAACCGCGAGCGCGACGCAGCCGTCGCGCTTCGGCGGGCCACTGGCCGGGAGCCTCTCCATATCTGGCACAAGGACGCGGATTTCCCGAAGGTCGATCTGATCGTCATACCGGGCGGATTTTCGTATGGCGACTATCTGCGCTGCGGCGCCATGGCTGCCCATTCGCCGATCATGCAAGAGGTCAAAAAACGCGCCCAAGAGGGCGTGCCCATCCTGGGAATCTGCAACGGCTTCCAAATCCTGGTTGAGGCGCAGCTGCTGCCGGGCGCCCTGCTCCGCAATGCCAGCCTCAAATTCGTCTGCCGCAAGGTGAAGCTCACGGTCGAGCGCAGCGATACGATCTTCACGCGCCGCTACAATGCGGGCGACGTGATGTCGGTGCCCGTGGCGCACGGCGAAGGCAATTTTGTCGCCGACGCGGAGACGCTGGCGAGGATCGAAGGCGAAGGTTTGGTCGCCTTTCGCTATGTCGAGGACACCAACGGCTCCATGAACCGCATCGCGGGGATCTTCGACCCGACCAAGCGAATCCTGGGGCTCATGCCGCATCCCGAGGACGCCACCGATCCATTGCACGGATCGACCGACGGCAAGGCCCTTTTCGCCGGTCTGACCGAGGCATTGGCTGCGTGAGCGAACAGAATCAAGCAAAGCTGGCGCCCGAGGACGAAGCGCTGGCGCGGGAGCATGGCCTGTCGCCGGACGAGTTCGCGCGGGCGCTGGCCATTGTCGGGCGCCGACCGACCAAGACCGAGCTCGGCATCTTCGGGGCGATGTGGTCCGAGCATTGCTCGTATAAATCCTCGCGCAACTGGCTGAAGAAGCTGCCGACCGAAGGTTCGCAGGTGATCTGCGGTCCGGGCGAGAATGCCGGCGTCGTCGATATCGGAGAAGGCCAGGCGCTGGTCTTCAAGATGGAGAGCCATAACCACCCGTCCTTCATCGAGCCCTATCAGGGCGCGGCGACCGGCGTCGGCGGCATCATGCGCGACGTCTTCACGATGGGCGCCCGGCCGATCGCCAACATGAATGCGCTCCGCTTCGGCGATCCCTCGCACCCGCTGACCCGGCATCTCGTGGCCGGCGTCGTCGCCGGGATCGGCGACTATGGCAACTGCATGGGCGTGCCGACCGTCGGCGGCGAGACGAACTTCCACGCCGCCTACAACGGCAACATTCTGGTCAACGCGATGACGGTTGGGCTGGCCGACGCCAGCCGGATCTTCTACTCGGCGGCGGCCGGCGTCGGGAACCCGGTCGTCTATGTCGGCTCGAAGACTGGACGAGACGGCATCAAGGGTGCGGTCATGGCCTCCGACGTCTTCACCGAGGACAGCGCCTCACAGCGTCCGACCGTGCAGGTGGGCGACCCCTTCACCGAGAAGCTGCTGCTGGAAGCCTGCCTCGAGCTGATGGAGACTGACGCCATCGTCGCCATCCAGGATATGGGTGCCGCGGGCCTCACATCCTCCTCGATCGAGATGGCCGCCAAGGGCAAGGTCGGTATCGACATCGATCTCGACCTCGTGCCGCAGCGCGAGACCGGCATGTCGGCCTACGAGATCATGCTGTCCGAGAGCCAGGAGCGGATGCTGATCATCCTGAAGCCCGGCCGCGAAGCGGATGCGGCCGCGATCTTCAGGAAATGGGAGCTCGATTTCGCCGTCATCGGCCGTCTAACCGACACGCGCCGGCTCATACTGAAGCGGCATGGCAAGGTCGAGGCCGATCTTCCGGTCGACCCCCTGGTCGACGAAGCTCCACGCTACAACCGCCCGACGGAGCCGACGCCGCCCGCCGAGCGGATCCGCGCCGCCGACTATCCGCTGCCCTCGCCCGCCGCGACTGTGCTTCTCAAGCTGGTCGGATGCCCCGACCTCGCTTCCCGCCGCTGGATCTGGGAACAGTATGACAGCCTGGTTCGCGGCGACACCTCCGCCGGCCCGGGCGAAGCGGATGCGGCGATCGTAAGGCTCCCGGACAGCGACCGCGCCATCGCGATCACGACGGATTGCACCCCGCGCTATTGCTTGGCCGACCCCGAGACCGGCGGCCGCCAGGCGGTCGCCGAGGCTTGGCGTAATCTGACCGCGGCGGGCGCCCGACCGATTGCGGTTACGGACAACATGAATTTCGGCAGTCCCGAGCGGCCGCGGATCATGGGGCAGTTCGCGCTCTGTATCGCCGGCATGTCGGACGCGTGCCGGGCGCTCGACTTCCCGGTCGTGTCGGGCAATGTCAGCCTCTACAACGAGACCAATGGCGAGCCGATCCTGCCGACGCCTGCGATCGGCGCAGTCGGGCTGGTCGACGACGTCCACCGTGTCGCCCGCATCGGCTTCCCGGCTGCCGGCCTCGCGATTCTGCTGGTCGGCGAGACCAAGGGCGAGGTCGGCCAGTCCCTCTATTTGCGTGAGATTTACGGCAAGGAGATCGGCGCCCCGCCCCCGGTCGACCTCAAGGCCGAGCGACGCAACGGCGATTTCGTGCGCGAGGCGATCTCGGACGGCGCGGTTGCCGCCTGCCATGACGTTTCGGATGGCGGGCTGCTGGTGGCTCTGGCCGAAATGGCCATGGCAAGCGGCATCGGCGCCAAACTCGCCCTGCCGAGCGAACCCGGCCTCCTGTTCGGAGAGGACCAGGGTCGCTATATAATCGTGACCGCCGAAGCGCGGTCGTTGGAGTCGAAGGCTGCGGCAGCCGGGGTTCCGGTGCGGCGGATCGGCACGACCGGCGGCGATGTGCTGTCGCTCGAAGGCGACAGCGCGATCACGGTTGCAGCCCTGATGGTTGCGAACGAGAGCTGGCTTCCGAACTATATGGCCGGCAAGGACTGACCCGCCCAGCGCGGACCAAGGGTGGCGGTGAAAGGATGACGACGGCATGGCAATGGACCCGCAGTCGATCGAACGGATGATCAAGGAAGCCCTGCCCGACGCGCAGGTCCGCATCGACGATCTGCGGGGTGACGGCGACCATTACGCCGCCTATGTGACGTCCGCCGCCTTCAAGGGCCTGTCACGCATCCAGCAGCACCAGCTGGTCTACAAGGCGCTGCAAGGGCGGATGGGCAACGAGCTGCATGCGCTGGCGCTGCAAACCGCCATCGCGGAATAGGAGAGACGAACATGAGTGACAATCCGGTTTTCGAGCGTATCCGTCAGGAGGTCAGCACTACCCCGGTGGTGCTGTTCATGAAGGGCACGCCCGTCTTTCCGCAATGCGGCTTCTCCGCTGCCGTGGTCCAGCTGCTGAACCATCTCGGCGTCTCGTTCAAAGGCGTCGACGTGCTGAGCGACCCGGGCCTGCGCCAGGGGATCAAGGAATTCACCAACTGGCCGACCATCCCGCAGCTCTATGTGAAGGGCGAATTCGTCGGCGGCTGCGATATTATTCGCGAGATGTTCGAGACCGGTGAGCTGGTCGAGCTGCTGCAGGCCAAGGGCGTCCCGGTCGACGCAGCGGCGTAAATCGTAGGATGGGTGGAGCGTAGCGATACCCATCTCTCCAAGATCGACGAAACGATGGGTTTCGCCGCGGCTCAACCCATACTACGCTCTATTGACCGCGGCGGTGCTCAGCCTATCGAGCACTGCTTGCGGGGCGACCTGCCGAGAGCTCGCCAGCCTCTCCGTCCCGCAGACCAAGATCGAATCCGCAGCTCAAGTCTCGCCGCCCTTCACCGCAGGTGACCAGAGCGCGTTCGGCGCGGTCACCGTCCAAAAGCCCTTCTGCCGCGTGACCGGGCGGATCGCGCCGGCGATCCGGTTCGAGGTCTGGCTGCCGGTCGCGCCCGCGTGGAACGGCAAGCTGCAGGGCGTCGGCAATGGCGGCGTGGCCGGAATGATCAATTACGCAGGCCTGGGCGCTGCGCTGGATCGAGGCTATGCGGCAGTGTCCTCCGATCTGGGGCATGAAGGCGGGTTCATCGATTTCAGATTCGCGGTCGGTCATCCGGAGCTGGTCAAGGATTGGGGCTATCGCGCAACGCATGAGATGACCGAGAAGGCCAAGGCGATCGTCCAGGCCTTCTATGGCGCCCTGCCCGCCCATTCCTATTTCACCGGCTGCTCGGGCGGCGGCCGTCAGGGTCTGATGGAGGCGCAGCGCTATCCCGAGGACTATGACGGCATCGTCGCAGGCGATCCGACCAGCGACTTCACGCGCCTGACTCTCGGCGGTCGGCTCTGGGTCGCGGAAGCCACCCTCAAGAACCCGGCGAGCTATGTTCCGGCCGGGAAGATCCCGGTCCTCGCGGCTGCCGTGCAGGCAGCGTGCGATGCGCAGGATGGCGTGAAGGACGGCATCGTCGCCGACCCGCGGCAATGCCGGTTCGACCCCGCGACCATCCAATGCAATGGCGCGGACTCCGACAGCTGCCTGACCGCGGCGCAGGTCACGGCCGTCAAGACGATTTACGCCGGATCGACCAACGCAAAAGGCGAACGCATTTTTCCCGGCTACATGCCGGGCGGCGAACTGGGCCCCGGCGGCTGGGCATCTTACGTGTCGGGCGCAGCGCCGAAGCAAGGTGGCCAATTCCAATATGCCGACGGGTTCGCACGCTACATGGTCATGGAGCGCCCCGACTACGATTCACTGACCTTCGATTTCGACCGTGACATGCCGGCGGCGATCACGAAGCTCTCCAAAGACATCGACGCGACCAATCCCGACCTGTCTGCCTTCGCGGCCCGAGGCGGCAAGCTGATCCAGTATCACGGCTGGAGCGATCCCGGCGTTTCGCCGCTCAGCAGCATCCGCTATTACGAGAGCGTCGTGCGCGCCCATGACCCGGCCGCCTCGGGCAGGCCCTCGCTCAAGGCGTGGCATGCGACCTGGGATTTCTACCGCCTGTTCATGGTGCCGGGCATGCAGCATTGCGTCGGCGGCCCCGGCCCTGATCATTTCGATGCGCTGGCGGCGCTCGAAGCCTGGGTCGAGAAGAAGACGCCGCCCGACCGGATCATCGCCACTCATCTCACGAACGGAAAGCCCGACCGCACCCGTCCGCTCTGCTACTACCCGAGCGCTGCCCAATGGACCGGCCAGGGCTCCACGGACGACGCTCGGAATTTCGTCTGCGTCAGCGGGCGCTGAGGCTCTATTCTTGCGGCGACAGGAAAGTGGGCGGTTCGAGGGGGTGCTCGGGCATGTCGGCCCCGCGCCGGATCTCGAAAAGCCAGAGCTCAGGTGAAAAGAGCGTGCCGAGCGGCCTTGCGCTGGGAATGTGGTGAACCAGCTTTCCGGTCGCAAAAAGCTCCCGATAGAAATCCGGAAAGTGAGCGGCCTTATATACGTCGCGAACATCGGTTTCGTCGCGCTGGAGCGATCGATTGAAATACCGCCCGATCACCGATTCCGTCACGAGGACATGCGTCACGCCCTTCGCGCGAAGGGCGTCCAGGTCGCCGAGGTCGAACGGATCTCCCGCGACCATCAGCCTCGTCGGTACGTCGGCCGGTCCCGGCGTCGGCGATTGGCTCTCGGATAGCCCATCGACTTCGGATGCCGCCAGCACCGCGCTTTGCGGCAAGTTCGTGCGAATCCAGCGCGCCATCTGTGCGCGGCTGTCATTCAATATGGCCGCGCGCGAAGCCGTGACGCTCGCGCATTCGCTGCCCACGATCGCGGCCATTGCAAGCCAGGCGGCAATGCGCAGCTCGATGCGCCTATGCCGCTGAGCCACTCGGCCGATGAACATCGCGGCTGCCGCGAGGATCATGACCAGGGGCGGAAGCTCATACCGAATCCGCTTCGACGGGCTCAATTGCAGGACCAGCAGATAGGCGATCGGCAACAAGGCGATTGCGAGCTCGACGGCACCGAGCGGCTTTTTCGAGCGCAGCGTCGCAACGACGTAGCAACCGAACGCTCCAATCGCCATGAACGGGCAAAGGTCGATCAGACCTTCAATGTAGAGCTTGGAGAGGATCGGCCTGGAGAGCGCTCCGCCGGTTGCGGCCTGCGAAGCGCCGAGCCTGAGACCCCCGGCGAATGATTTGAGTGCGGTGAAGAGCTGCCAATCGACGGCGAGAAAGACCGCGGCCGCGAGCGCGACTGCAACCCCGGCCTTCTTTGCCGTCAGCCCGGGCGGGTCATGCTGGAGGACGCGGCTCTGCCAGATCACGAGCGCGACAGCGATGGCTACGGTTGCCACGCCCGGGTACTTCCCCGATGCCGTGACGCCGGCGGCCAAGCCCAACTGCGACAGCCGCGACCAATCGGGGTTGCGGCCGTAGCGCGCCAAGGCGACCAGGAAGAGTCCCAGCCCGAATACGTAGACCGCATCCTCCTTCATATAGTGGGCAAGCCCGTAGAGAAGCGGATCCAGGCCAACGACAAGAGCGACGAATAGGCCCGCGAGTTCGCCGTAAAGAAGGAGCGCGAGAAGGGCCAAGAGATCGACGGCCAGGACCGCCGCCAGCGCCGATACGAACCGTCCCGCGACGACGATGTCCTGAGAGGACGGATTGGGCCGGAACGTGAGCACCGCCGCCGTCGCATCGAGAAGAAGGCGCGGGTGATTGAAATTCGGCGTTTCGCCGGCGACTTGCGCCACCTTGCTCGGTTCGTTGAAATGCCATGAGGCAGGGAAGCCGTTACCCTCGGTGTAAAGGCCAAGCAGCACACAAGACCAGGTGGCCAGAATGACAGCCAGCAGATGCCGCGAGCCAAGTGCGCGAAGACTATCCCTAGCGCAGCGCCTGACGGGAGGGCCGGCCAGGATTATTGTGCTATCGCGCCTTGCGTCTCTGAACATCGTGCGAAAGGCTTATCGTGGGCCGCGGATATTCCGCACAATTCAAGAACCATGCCAGAATTATTTGTCTGAGCAAATTCAATACCTTAAATACTTATGCCTCGTGAGACATAATCGAACTGTAAATTTTTTCGACATGCACCGCGATCGCCAAGCTCCCGACAGTGGACGCCGCGTCAGGTGTCCTGCGGCAGATTCGAAATACAGGAGCACACGAGCGCGCTGTAGAACTGGCGCTTGCGATGCTCCCTCACATAGGCCGGGCTGACGAGTGCGACACGCGGTCCGGTGCGCACTGACGCGTACCAATGCACAACGCGCGTCCTGGGTGACAGGACACTCTCCAGCTCGACCGCGTCCCGCATGCGGAACCAGTGTTCGGAGATCTCCGGCGGAAGGGGATAGAAAACCTCCGGATCGTGGACGATCAGATCGCTCCGACCGCCCCCATCGATTAGGTTTTGCAGCAAATCCGGCCCCAAGGCATACGCGGCTCGCAGCCGGTCGGATGCGACCGTCGACATCGCGCGCAGGTAGTGCGCAAAGAATGTCGAATTTGCCTCCGCCCCCAGCACGGCGTTGTTGATGCCGCGGTAATAGAATTGCTGGACTCGTCTGAAACTTTCCCAGCCGCCGTCCATGCGGCGCATGGCCTTCCGCGACAGATCCAGAGTCAGCGACCGAGCCCACTTGACGGGCGAGCGGGAGGAACGGACGACATACGGCCATACAATATATTCGCAACCCGCGAACTGCATCGTATCGAGCAACGGCAACAAGGAGGAAACCGTGACGGTATCCATGTCGAGGTAGATACCGCCCTGTTGAAAAAGGATCGCAGCCCGCAGAATGTCCGTTCGCGCCGCCGGGCTGGAGAGGGTCCCGTATATTGCAGCCAGCTGTTGCCCAATGCCGAGCGCGCCTCCGGCATGGGTCAAACAAGCGATAGGATCGATCCGGCGCAGGGTGATGCCCGCGGCTCCCGAGAGTGCCTCCACCTCCGAGTTACGGTCCAACGCGTCCGTGTGATGCAAAATGACTTCGGGCATGCCGCTGCGCTCGGCCGCTGAAAGGACAGCGAACACATAGGCCCACGGTAGTTGCGGGCCGATCCAGCAGAAATGCACCTTGGCGGGAATGGCCACAGATACGACTCCAATCCTGCCCGCCGCTCTCAAAGAAATACTGGGTGCGTCAATGGGAGAGGGTCGTATTACACAGTGTGCGCCAAATGTCTCCATATGAGATTTTAAGTGACCAAGCGGCGGCGATGGCACACACAAGCAAAAGGCCGGGTCTCCCCGGCCTTCTCTTCGAAATCGCGCGCCGCTGATCAGCGCGAATAGAACTCGACGACGAGGTGCGGTTCCATCTGTACCGGATAGGGCACGTCGGGAAGCTTGGGTCCGCGCACGAAGCGGCCCTTCATGCCCTTGTGGTCGACCTCGATATAGTCGGGCACGTCGCGCTCGCCGGATTCGACGGCCGCCAGGACCAGCGCCAGATCCTTGGCCTTGCCCTTGAGCTCGATGAGATCGGCATCCTTGACCGAGTAGGAGGGGATCGTAACGCGGCGGCCATTGACCTTCACATGGCCGTGGCTGACGAGCTGGCGGGCGGCGAACACGGTCGGCACGAACTTCATGCGGTAGACGACCATGTCGAGCCGGCGCTCGAGCAACTCGATCATGTTCTCCGACGTGTCGCCCTTGCGGCGCGAGGCCTCAGCGTAATACCGGCGGAACTGGCGCTCGCCGATATTGCCGTAATAACCCTTCAGCTTCTGCTTCGCCATCAGCTGGATGCCGTAGTCGGACGGCTTCTTGCGACGTTGGCCGTGCTGGCCGGGACCGTACTCGCGACGGTTGACGGGGCTCTTGGGACGCCCCCAGAGATTGATGCCGAGACGACGGTCGATCTTGTGCTTGGATGCTAGACGCTTGCTCACAGGTTCACCTTTTGGCGGTTTTCATAATGTCCCGATAGGTCGGTCGGCCCGAAGGCCGGGACGGGGCGATAAGGTCCCGAAAGACCGCAAAAGCTCGCCCGCATTCTCGGGAATGGCGGCGGCCCTATACGAAATCGGCCGCCCCGAGTCAAATGGGACCCCGACGGCTGTCTTGACGCTTGGCGGTTCCTGAAGGTCGGGAGTCAAACGGCCGCATTGGCCGGCCAGGCTCCCGGCCCCTATATTGATAGTGTCGGCGCGCGAGTCGTGCCGGCGCCGTTCTCAACAGCGAAAGGAGGTGGTCCGATGTCTAACGGATTTGGTGAGCGCGTCTCGCCGGAAAGGTTCGCCACGGACATGACCATCCTTGGGGTGTCTGCCTGACGATCCTATTTTTCGGTGATGCGACCGCCAGCGGCGCATAAATCCGCGGCGGCACCGAACGTTTCACTGGAGTGGCGGAAGGACGCAGGTCCTTCCGCCACTTTTCGTCTGTGGCAACGCCATTTTCTGTCCTGGCTTCCGGCCACAGCCGCGCAATCAACCATCATCTATATTGCGCGGTCCCTGCCCACGCCTGTAGGAATGCTGCCGCACCACGTCGCCTAGAGCGCCGTTGGTTACGAATTTTCGATTTTCGGCTGCAGTTTGCGGCGCCAGAGGAAGGGGAAGATCGGTGAGATTCTCGATCATTTACGAAGCGCAGATGGTGGATACCTCGCGCGAGAACGAAGCCCAGGTCTTCCAGGATATGGTCGAGCAAGCCAAGCTCGCCGACGAGCTCGGCTTCGATTGCATCTGGTCGGTGGAGCATCACTGCCTGACCCAGTACGCTCACCTCTCGGCGCCCGAGAGCTTCCTCGCCTTCGTCGCGGGCGCGACCAAACGCATCCATGTCGGCCATGGCGTGGTCTGCCTGCCCTTCAAGATGAACCATCCGATCAAGGTCGCCGAGAGGGTCGCGACGCTCGACATCCTCTCCAAGGGCCGGCTGCATTTCGGGGTCGGCAAGGGCGG
>DATGMP010000165.1:0-36852 GCA_035293565.1 Alphaproteobacteria bacterium
GTACGATCGCGACGTACATGTGCAGCTTGAATCATCAGCCGTCATGCCTGTCAAGCGCATTCTTACCAATCTTATGACTACAAGTACAAGCCGATATCCAAACCTCTCAGCCACTTAGCTGGAAAAATGGGCAAAGTTCGGTCTAAAGGACCTTTATAGAGACCGGTTGGCGGTCGCGGCAAGCCCAGGGCTCAGTCGGGCTTTCGAGCTCAGTGCTCGAAATGCCGATGTAGAATCGTATCGGCAAGGCCGGTGTCATAAGCCAATCCGGATTCGGTGAGGATTGCGGCGTCGGGGAAGCGGGATCGGATCAGCCCCTTTCGCTCGAGCGCCGTCCAGGCGGCCGGATTGCTGAGGCCGGTCGCGTCACGGCTGAGTACGACCGCATCGCCCAGATGGAAATGGTCGCCATGCGGCGCCGGTATGCCGGTCACGAGCACCGATCCATCGGGCTCGCGTCTCAGCACATGATTCTCCGAGCGTGCGAGGTGCTGGAGGAGAGTCAGCGTCTTCAGCTGCAGCGGATTCAGGCCCAGCGGATTGCGTCTCGGCGGCATCGATCGAAAACCTCGGTAACCTCTTGGAAAGAAAAGCGGCGTCGGGAAATCTTACAGTGACTCGACCGCTCCGTCGGAATTTCCACATTTTCTCATGAAACTACAAGAGGTAACGCTCTGTGGCACAGAACTTGCATAGAACGTGGTGAGGGTCGAGATATACCGGTTGGAGTTCTGCCGTGCTCGGGTCGCGTTTACAATCCATCGCCTTGTTAGCCTTGGCTTTTCTGTCCTTTTCGGCGGTTCATGCCGCTGCCGAAACAGGCGAAACTCACGTGGCTCTGCAACCGCTGACCGGCTGGCTGATCGGCGTTCTCGTCGTTTTGGTCTTTTCCCTCCTGAGCCGGCACCGTCCAGCCAAATTTGGGCGACGCCAGGCGAAGCCGGGCGGCGACCTGTGAGTCAAGCCTGAGCCTTCCTCAGGCATAATCCACAGTAACGAGGTAAAGCCCGTCGGGGGGCGCCGTCGGCCCACCGGCGGCACGATCCTTGGCCGCGAGCGCGGCCGCCATTTGGGCCGGTCGCCATTTGCCGCGGCCGACCAGGATCAGCGTCCCGATCATGTTGCGGACCTGGTGATGAAGGAACGAGCGCGCCTCAACCTCGAAGCGAAGCAGATCGCCCTCGCGAATCGCATCGAGCCTATCGAGCGTTCTGATCGGCGATTTCGCCTGGCACATCGCGGCGCGGAAGGTCGTGAAATCGTGCCGACCTATCAGCGCGGCCGCGCCGGCGCGGATTGCGTCATCGTCCAAAGCTTGCGGCACGTGCCAGACCCGTCCCTCGTCGAGCGTCGGCCGCGCGGGCCGGTTCAGCACCAGATAGCGATAGCGTCGACGGCGTGCCGACGTGCGCGCATGGAATCCGGGCGGCGCTGGCTCGGCCTTCAGCACCGCGATCGGGTGCGGACGCAGATGCGCGTTGAGCGCCTCGCGTACGGTTCGCGCCGTGGTCGGCTTCTCGAGGTCGAAATGGGCGGCCTGACCCAGCGCATGCACGCCGGCATCGGTTCGGCCGGCAACATGAAGGCGCGGCGCCTCGCCGGAAAAGGCCTCGATCGCGCGCTCGATCTCTTCCTGGACGGACGCGCCATGGGCCTGGCGCTGCCAGCCCATGAACGGACGCCCGTCATACTCGATCGTGAGCTTCCAGCGCGTCGGCATGGAGGATCTCGAGGCGCGACCCGGACTTGAGCTCGAAGCCGCGCAGGAAAGCCGCGCCGTCCTGGCGCGTACGGCCCGGGCGCTGCAGTTGGACCAGCTGGAGCGCGCCTTCGCCGCAGGCCACGACGGGGGCGCCATCCTTGGCGGGCGCCAGCAGCGTGCCCGCCGGCCCGCGCGCATCATGGACCGCCGCCTCCAGCAGCTTGATGCGCTCCGGGCCGATCATGAAATAGGCGCCAGGCCAGGGATTGAGCGCCCGCACCTTGCGGTCGAGCTCGGCAGCGGCGAGGCTCCAATCGATCAGCCCTTCCGTGCGGTCGAGTTTGGCCGCGTAGGTGATGCCTTCTTCCGGTTGGGGCGTCTCTATTGCTGTGCCGGCGGCGATCATCGCGAGCGCCTCGACGATCATCTGCGCGCCGAGATCGGCGAGCTCGTCAGTGAGCGATGCCGCAGTTGTCCAGCGGCCGATCGGGACAGCGCGCTTGACAAGCATCGGCCCGGTGTCCAGCCCCGCCTCCATGCGCATGATGGTAACCCCGGTCTCGGCATCGCCGGCAAGGATGGCGCGCTGGATCGGCGCGGCGCCCCGCCAGCGGGGCAGGAGCGACGCATGGATATTGAAGCAGCCCAGTTTCGGCGCGGCCAGGATCGGCTTGGGCAGGATCAATCCGTAGGCTGCGACGACCGCGACATCGAGATCGAGCGCGGCGAATTCCGCTTGCGTCTCGGGGGGCCGCAGTGACGCGGGGTGGCGGACTTCGAACCCATGCTGCTGGGCCAGCTGATGGACAGCCGACGGGACCGTCTTATGGCCTCGTCCGGCCGGGCGCGGCGGCTGGGTGTAAACCGCGCGGATGTCGTATCCGGCCTCGACCAGCGCCGCCAAAGCGCGTGCCGCGAAGGGGGGCGTTCCCATGAAGGCGAGGCGAAGCCGGGACATGGGCGCGGCTTCTAGCCCAGCTCGCCGGCGCGCTTAGCCTTCTGAAGCTTCCTCAGGATGATGTTGCGCTTCACCAGCGAGAGGTGATCGACGAACAGCACGCCCTCCAGATGCTCGATCTCATGCTGGATGCAAGTGGCGAGCATGCCTTCGGCTTCGAGCGTACGCGGCGTATTCGTTTCGTCGATGTAGGAAACGGTGATCGCGTCGGGCCGCTCGACATCGGCATAGAAGTCGGGGAGCGACAGGCAGCCCTCATTCATGATGCGCTTTTCATCCGAAGTGCGCGTCACGACGGGATTTGCCATGCGGTAAGGCTGCGGCGGCTCGTCCTTCTCCGCCACATCGACCACGATCACGCGGACGAGACGGCCGACCTGAGGCGCCGCGAGCCCGACACCCGGAGCCGCATACATCGTCTCCAGCATGTCGTCCATGAGACGGCGGATATTATCGTCGACGCGCTCCACCGGTTGGGCGATCTGCTTCAGCCGCGGGTCGGGGGCGATCAATATGTCGAGCTTGCTCATGCTGCATCCACTTCGGGCGAATCGGGACCGTCCAATTCGCCCAGGAATTCCGGTTCGCTCACCAATTCAGGCGCGCTGAGCGGCCGAACGGCGATTTCGATCGGCGGCGGCTCGGGTACTTCCGAACCGACATGCGCGGCTTTCAGCTCCTTGATCCGCCGGGCGCTCGGAAGAACCTGCCGCTCCATCGATCCGACGGCTTCGTTGTAGCAGCTCACGGCGCCGGTCAAGCCTTTGCCGACCTTGAGGAAATGCTCGCCGAACTTCGACAGGCGCTTGTAAAGCTCGGCGGCATGCTCGGAAATCTCGCGCGCATTCTCGGTCAGGGCCTCTTGCCGCCAGCCGAACTCGATGGCGCGGAGCAGCGCGATCAGCGTGGTCGGCGTGGCCGGCACTACATGGTTGTCGATGCCCGCTTCGACAAGGCCGGGATCGACGCGCAGCGCCGCGCTGAAGAAGCCCTCGTCGGGCATGAACATGACCACCAGGTCGGGGCTGGGCTGGAAGCTCTGCCAATAGGATTTCGAGCCCAGATCGCTCATATGCTTGCGCACCAGCCGCGCGTGCCTCAGCAACAGCTCGTGGCGCGCAGCGTCGTCGATCTCCTCGGTCGTGGCATCGAAATAATGCTCGAAGGGCACCTTGGAATCGACGACGATCGTGCGCCCGCCGGGCAGCCGGACGATGACGTCCGGCCTCAGCCTCCCCTCGTCGGTCGCCACGCTTCGCTGCTCGACGAAATCAACATGGGCCTGCATGCCGGCCATCTCGATGACCCGGCGGAGCTGCAGCTCGCCCCAGCGACCGCGGGCGCCGGGGCTGCGCATCGCGGTGACGAGTTTCTGAGTCTCGCTCGAAAGGCGCAGATGGCTCTTCGCCATTTCCTCGACTTGAAAGGAGAGCGCCCGATAAGCGCCGACGCGCTCCTTCTCGATCTCCGCAATCTGCCTGTCGACGCGGGTGAGCGATTCCTTGACCGGCTGAAGCAGCTGGTCGAGATCGCCTTTCGCGGCGGCCTGAAATCCGTCGAACTGAGTCTTCGCGAGGTCGAGAAACTGGCGATTATTGACGCCGAGCGCCTCGTTCGACAGGCGCCGGAACTCGGCTGTCAGACGGTCGACCATCGCGGCGCGTTCCTGGTCGACAAGCCGCTCGCTCTCACGCGCAGCGCGGGCATTGCCCGATTTGAGCGCAAACCAGACGGCGCCGGCGCCAAAGAAGACGCCGATCAGAAGTGAAATCGGATCGATTCCAGATCCCAAGAATCCTCACCACCACATTCGTCATCCTCGGGCGAGCGAAGCGAGACCCGGGGATCCATGTCGACGTTTTCCCGGTGCCGACATGGATTTCCGCTTTCGCGGGAATGACGACTCAGGGATAGCCAGTTTATAGCATCAGTCCCGGCTGATCATCGTTCCGGCGCCGCCAGCCGTGAAGATTTCGAGCAGCAGCGCATGCCGCACGCGGCCGTCCAGGATGACGGCGGCCTCGACGCCTTGGTCGACGCTTTCGAGGCAGGTCTCGACCTTGGGGATCATTCCCCCCGAGATCGTTCCGTCGGCGATCATGCGTCGCGCGGCGTGCGCGGTCATTTTCGGCACGAGCTGCTTTTTGGCATCCAGGACACCGGCGACATCGGTCAGAAGCAGCAGCCGCTCGGCGCCAACCGCTGCGGCGATCGCGCCGGCGGCGGTGTCTGCGTTGATATTGAAGGTTTCGCCGTTCTTGCCGATCCCGATCGGCGCGATCACCGGGATCACGTCGGAATCCTCGAAGCCCTCCAATATGTCGGCATTGATCTGCTGCGGCTCGCCGACGAAGCCTAGATCGAGGATCTTCTCGATGTTGGAGTCGGGGTCCTTGGTCGTGCGCCTCAGCTTGCGCGCGACGATCAGCTTGCCGTCCTTGCCGGACAATCCGATCGCCATGCCGCCGGCGTCGCCGATCGCGCTCACGATCTGTTTGTTGATCGAGCCCGACAGAACCATCTCGACGATCTCGACCGTGTCGGTATCGGTAACGCGCAGCCCGTCGATGAAGGAGCTCTTGATCTTGAGTCGCTCCAGCATCTGGCCGATTTGCGGGCCGCCGCCATGAACGACGATCGGATTGATGCCGACTTGCTTCAGCAGCACCACGTCGGCTGCGAACTGGCTCGCCATCTCGGTATCGCCCATGGCGTGGCCGCCATATTTGATGACAAAGGTCGAGCCCGCGAAACGCCGCATGTAGGGCAGCGCTTCGGCCAGAGTTTCGGCCTTGGCCAGCCATTGCTCGCGGGATAGTTCTGATCCGGTCATCCGGGGGGCTTTCGCTATTGGGGTGACCGGCTCGTTTTACCGGCTGGGGCACTCTGTCTCAAGCGCAAGGACCGCCTCTCATTTGGCCCGAGCCCCGCAACCGGCCTATTCTGCCAGCGTCGAGATCAACGCGCGCAGCGCTTCGATTCCGGTGCCGTCCTCGGCGCTGGTCACCAGCACCTCGGGCCTTGCCGCCGGATGCTTTCGGAGCGCGTTCTCGGTCGCTGCGCGCATCCGTTCCGATTCGCCGCGCTTCAGCTTGTCGGCCTTGGTCAGGATCACCTGGTAGGGCACCGCCGCTGAATCCAGCAGGTCCATGATCTCGACGTCATTGGGTTTGATCCCATGCCGCCCGTCGATCAGCAGCATCACCTGCCGCAGCGGCACGCGGCCCTTCAGATAGAGGCGGATGAGCTCGGTCCAGCCGGCCACTGTCTCCTTGGGGGCGGCAGCGTAGCCGTACCCCGGCAGATCGGCGACGGTCAGCCTTTCGCCGACGCTAAAGAAATTCACCTGCTGGGTCCGTCCGGGCGTATTCGAGACTCGCGCCACATTCCGGTTGCCGGCGATCTTGTTGATGAGGCTCGATTTGCCGACATTCGAGCGGCCCGCGAACGCGATCTCGGGCCCGGCCGGAGGCGGCACGCCATCGATCGCGGCGGCTCCGGTGATGAATCGCCACTCGGTCGCATTCAGACGAAATTCGACCGCCTCGGCCAACCTCAGGCCCCAGCTTTGGCCTTGCGGGCCTCCGCTCGGCGCCGGATCAGGTACATCTGTCCTATCGTCAACAGGTTGTTCCAGACGTAATAGATCATCAGCCCGGCCGGGAAGTTGCGGAAGAAGACGAGCAGCATCAGCGGCATCATCGCCATGATCCGCTGCTGCGTCGGATCGGCGGTGGGCGTCGGCGTCATCTTCTGCTGCAGATAGAGCGAGCCCGCGTAAAGGATCGGCCAGGCGCCGATCATCAGGACGGCAGGCGGCGCCCACGGGACGAGGCCGAACAGGTTGAAGATCGTCGTCGGATCGGGCGCCGAAAGGTCGCGGATCCAGCCATAGAAAGGCGCCTGCCGCATTTCGATCGAGGTGATCAGCACGCGATACAGCGCGAAGAAGATCGGAATCTGCAGCAGCTGCGGCAGGCAGCCAGAAGCCGGATTGATCTTCTCGCGCCGGAACAGCTCCATCTGGGCGGTGGCCATCTTCTCGCGGTCGTCGCCGAAGCGCTCCTTGAGCTGCGCGATCTTGGGCTGCAAGTCGCGCATCCGCGCCATCTGGTGGAACGAGCGGTCCTGCAGCGGGAACAGAACGGTCTTCAGGATGACGTTGAAGACCAGGATCGCGATGCCGAAGCTGCCATAAACTCCCCAATCCCTGAGGTGCCGGCCGATGAAGTCGAGAACCAATGAAAAGGGCTTGGCGATCAGGTAGAAGGAGCCGAAATCCACCGTTCGGTCGAGCTTATCGATGCCGGCGGTGTCCTGGTACTGGTCCAGCAGCTTTTGTTCCTTGGCGCCGGCGAAGAGCTGCGAGGTCTCCTCGGCGGTCGCCCCCGGCGCGATCATCGCCGGAGAGGCCTGGTAGTCGGCGGAATAGCGATCATTGGCGCCCGATTTCGAGTCGCTCAGCACGGCTGCGATGTTCTGATCTGACGGCGGCGCCGCGGCGACCAGCCAATAGCGGTCGTTCATACCGACCCAGCCGCCTTTGCTCTGATATTGGACGCTGCCCTTGTCGGCCAGCTCCTTGTAGCTGACCTCCTCGAGGGCTCCGTTGAATGCGCCTGCGACGCTGGGCGCTGGGCCGAAGGCCTCCTTGGTCGTCGGCGGGTTGACCCGAATGACCCGGCCAAAGGGCTTTAGGATCACGGGCGCGCTCCCGTGATTCGTTACTTTGTCGACGATCCGGAAGAGGTAGTTCGGGTCGACCGAGATGGTGCGTTCGAACGACAGGCCCGCGCCATTGTCCCAGGTGAGCGTTACCGGATGATCCGGCGTCAATGCATGGTCGGTCGGGCCGTTCCAGATCGTCTTGGAATTCGGCACCTGGAGGTTCGGATCCTGCGGCGTCCAGCCGAACTCGACGAAATAGGGGTTCTCGGCGCCGGCGGGCGACAGCAGCGTCACCGGCTTTTCATGCGCCGACGTCTCGAAATAGTCGACGAGGGTTAGATCGTCGATCCGGCCGCCCGCGAGCGAGAGCGAGCCTTTGAGGCGCGGCGTCTCGATCCGGACGCGCGGCGCCTCCGGCAGCGTTTCGGCGGCCATGGGCGGGGGTGTCAAAGCTGGCGCGGGTGCGCTCTGCTGACCTTGAGGCTGGCTCTGCGGCGTCTCGACCGTCTGGATCGGCGCGGACGGATGGACGCGCTTGCCCATGATCGCTTCCCATCCGATGAAGACGAGGATGGATAGGGCGATGGCGAGGATCAGGTTGCGCTGCTGTTCGTCCATCATGAAAATCTTCAACGATCAGCGACGGCGCCGATCTGCTCCTCGGAGTTGCAATTCGGGTGCGGCACCGGGTCGTAGCCCGAACCGCCCCAGGGGTGGCAGCGGGCCAGCCGCTGGGCTGCGAGCCAGGAGCCGCGCAGCGCGCCGTGGCGCTCGACCGCCTCCAGCGCGTAGGCCGAGCAGCTGGGCTCATAGCGGCAATTGGCGCCGAGCCAGGGCGAGATCGCCAACTTATAGGCCTTGATGGCGATTTTCAGGATCGATGACGCCCAGCTCACGGCGCCAGCACCTCGAGCCGCTTCAGAGCCCTTCTGAGGTCGGTGAGGAGTTCGCCATAGGGGCGTTCGATGGTCCCTTGCCGCGCCACCAGCACGAGATCAGATGGGCGCGGTTCGCCGTCACCGCGGCGAAGGACCTCGTGGGCGGCCGCCCTTAGGCGGCGCCGAGCGCGGTTGCGGGCGACCGCGTTGCCGATCTTTTTGGTGGCGGTAAAGCCGACCCTGATCGACGGTGAGGCTTCCGGTGGCAAAGCAAGAGCCTGCACCACCAGCCCGGGCATGGCGCATCGCCGGTTGCCGGCGGCAACCGCGAGGAATTCGCTGCGCTTTTTGAGGCGTCCGACCGTACGAGAGTGTCCTGTGGCGGCAGCCATCGAGGCTACCTCAGGCGGAAAGGCGCTTGCGGCCCTTCGCGCGACGGCGTGCGAGCACTTGGCGGCCATTTTTGGTCGCCATGCGGGTCCGGAAGCCATGACGGCGTTTCCGCACCAGCTTGCTCGGCTGGTAAGTGCGCTTCACAGTGACACCTGTCGTCCTTGAAAATGAGCCACGCTCTATATCGGCGTGGGCCCCTCCGCGTCAAGCGCGCGAAGCCGCGCATGGGCGGGCTGCCTTCGGATATTATTAACCTAAACGATCCTAGAACGGGCGTCGGTCCCCGTCGTCTCCGCCGGCGGCACACACTCCCCGGGATTTGGACATGGATACCCGCCTGGCATTGCCTCCCGCCTCGATGGCCGCCGCGCCGGCGCTCACGACCCCCATTCCCCTCCCCGCCGATCTGCCCGCCGGGACGAAGCTTCATATCGGCGGCAAGGTTCGCGTGCCGGGCTGGACCGTGCTGAACATCGCGCCCGGCCCGCATGTCGACATTCTGGGCGATTGCAGCGACCTGTCGGCCGTCGCCGACCAATCCTGCGCGATCGTCTATGCCAGCCATGTGATCGAGCATCTGGGCTACGACACGGCCCTGCTGCGGGCTCTCAAGGAGTTCAATCGCGTGCTGGCGCCGGGCGGCCAAGTGATGATCGCGGTCCCGGACATGGACATATTGTGCCGGCTGTTCACGAGACCGGACCTAAGCTTCGTCGAGCGCTTCCAAGTCATGAAGATGATGTTCGGCGGCCGGGTGGACGCGTACGACTTTCATCTTGTTGGGCTGAATGCGGAGTTCCTCGCCAACTATCTGGCGGCGGCAGGGTTCGTCGAGCTCGAGCGAGTCAGAGAATTCGGTCACTTTCCCGACGACTGCAGCGCCAACACCTTCAAAGGCCATTCGGTCAGCCTGAATGTGATCGGCCGCAAGGCGGCGCGGGCGCGCTGACCATGGGAGCGCAGCAAAAACTCGTATCTCTGGACGACGGCTTCGAGCGCGCTCAGCGCGGCAATCTGATCTATGCGGAGATTCTGGCGCGCCTGACTCTCCAGCGCGATCCGAGCAATCTTTCGGCGCTCAATCTTCTAGGGTTCGTTGCGGTGCGCGCCGGACTCATCGGTTCCGCCTACGAGATTTTCCGCCGCGCGCAAGCGGCTTGGCCGCAGGCCGGGCTCGAAGCGACCGTGGCGCGGCTCGAACCCATGCTGTCGGCGTGGCGAGCGCGGCGGGCAAAGTGGCGGAAGGAGGAACGATTCCTCCTGATAAAAGCTTGGGGCTATGGTTTCGGCGCCGATATGGTCCACGTCATGGGGGGCCTGCTCCTGGCGGAGCTGACGGAGCGCACGCCGATCATCCACTGGGGTCCGAACAGCCTCTACTCGGACGGAACAGCAGCAAACGCATTCCATTATTTTTTCGAGCCGTTCAATACGCTCGGCCTCGACGATCTCAGGCCGGTAGCGGCGCGCGGCGTCTTTCCCGATAAGTGGCACACCGAGAATCTGCAGGTCGAGGATCTGAACAAGCTGGAAGGCCCGGGGTCTCGGATCGGTCCAATCTATTTTCTGGATCGCGACGAGCCGCTGGCTGTCTTCGATTTTTTCGGCTGGCCGATCGACCTGATCGGCTGGATTCCGGAAGGGCACTCTTACCATGGGATGAATGTCGGTGAGATATACCGCGCGCTCTGGGCGAAGTACCTGAAGCCGACCCGGCGCGTCCTCGACCGCGTCGAGCGCTTCGCATCGAAGTATTGGCCGCGAGGACAGGTTCTTGCGGTCCACGTTCGCGATGGCGACCATCGCTATGAGCAACATGAACTGCTCGACGTCAACGCGCAGTATTTCGACATCGTCGATCGCTTGCTCGCGGAGCAGCCCGCATCGATCTATTTGATGACCGATACGACTACGGTGATCGATGCGTTTCGCGCCCGTTATGGCGATCTCGTTTTCGTGACCAATGCGCAACGAACGGCCGACGATACCGGCATACACTACAATGCCAAAGCCGACCGCGTGGAGCTCGGCGTCGATCTTCTATCGGATGTGCTTCTCGCGACGCGTGCCGACAGATTTGTCGGCAACGGGCGCTCCAACCCGTCCTGTATGGTCTGGAACGCGAAGGCATGGCCGCCCGGGTCGGCCGAGCTCATCGTGCCCTGCTTCTACGACGAGCAATCGCCGTTTTGGTACGACTATTGAAAAGCTCGAGCTTGAAAGGATTATGGAATGAACGCCGCCCTGAAGCTCGATCTTGCCAATGCGGAGCATCGCAAGGGCAACCTCCAAGTCGCGATCGGCCTCTGTTCCGAGGTTCTTCGCGAAGAGCCGCAGAATTTCGATGCGCTGATTGCGTTGGGCGGTTTCGCATTGGAGGCCGGTCACGCGGCGGAGAGTCGACGCCTTCTAGAACTCGCGGCCTGTCACCGCAAAGAAGATCCGGCTATTTGGACCAAGCTTGGCGAGGGGCGCCTTGCCTTGGGATTAGCGAGCGCGGCAGCCTACGCGTTTCGCCGCGCCGCCGTGATCGCGCCAGGTTATCCGGCAGCAGAGGAAGGATATCGACGCGCTGTCGAAGCCGCAGGAGGTTTGGCGGAGCTCGATTATCACCCGCCGCCGACCTCACAGGTTCCCGGTCTGGCTTCGGTCTACAAGGCCGTTTTCGGGTACAAAACGGAAGGCGTATTTCTCGAAATCGGCGCATTCGATGGAGAGACGCACAGCAATACCAGCTTCCTCGCGGATATCGGTTGGACGGGCTTCTATGTCGAACCGGTTCTGGAAAATGCGGAGGCGTGTCGAAGTCGCCATCAGAACAACAAGGTCGAAGTGATCAACGTGGCGATCGGTCCCGAGGCGGGCACGACTCGCATCTCGTTGAGCGGGCCGCTCTCTACGCTCGCCGCCCATCATGCCGAAGCTTTCAATCAGGTCAATAAAGTCATCGGCGCCGCCGAAGTCCATGTCGGCAACTATCGGGACGTGCCGGTCGTCACGCCGGACACGCTTCTCGACAGGATCGCTATCGCGGACTGCGACGTGTTCGTGCTCGATGTCGAAGGTTACGAATGGCCGATCGTGCGGACGTTGGATCTCGCTCGCTTCCGTCCCAGGATCGCCATCGTCGAGACGCGCGACCGCTCGCCGGAATTCGGCAAGGACATCCAGGCGGAGAGCGAGGCCGTCAAGGCGAAGTTCTTGCGCGCCGACTACGGCATCTATTGGCGTGACAATCTGAACATCATCTTTGTCAGCCGCTGACGGTCCCCCGTTCGAGGACATCTATCTCAGCACCGTGACGTCACGATCATGGCGGCAAGATCGTGGGTCGCATGCGTCATTGCTTTTGCAACCTGTCGGCACGGGCGCGCTCGTGGATTGGAATCCGCCAGGCGATCCTGCAGCCCTGCCCGGCAGGATGCCGCTGCGACGCTCTCCGTTCTCCAGACTTCCTCGACGCAGCTTCGAGCACGGCCAGCCGGTTTTGGGTTAGCGACTTCCGCGCAGTTTACAACTGTAGATTGAACAATTATATTGTAAAATACATCTCGGGTTGCTACAGACGGGGCAATACCTCGTCTGCCGAGTGAATGGTGGTTCGGGGCATGGGCTTCATCACATTTGGGGAGAGCGCGTTTCTCGCTAATTCAAATCGAGTTCGGTGTGCCCGATCTGACGGCCGGTGCGCGTATCCTGAAGTGGTCGATTTGACGCTCGATTATTCATCTTCAGCAATCGGAGGAAGACATGAGGTTAATGTGGTCTTGCCTTTTTATTTTGCTGGCCGGTTTGGTTTGTTCGACGAAATGCTTGGCAACGATCTACTATCTCGACCAAAAGGTCGGACCAGGTGAAGCAACTGGTTTCATTCAAACCGACGGTGCGCTTGGTGTTCTCTCGAGTGGGAACATCACCAACTGGAACATACTTCTAAATGACGGGAATACGACTTTCGATCTATTGGGTTATAGCAACTCCCAAATCCTCGTAATCGGAAATGGACTGACTGCGACATCGACTAATCTATTCTTTGATTTTAGCGGCGCGAATTCGACGGTGACTCAATTTCAAAACCCCGCGCTTGGGTCGGGAATCAATTTTCTATGTTTCGATGGTCCGCTAGGAGGATGTTCCGGCAGTCGCGACGTCGCGCTCGGAACGACTGGGCCCCATCTGTCTGTCCCTGAAACCGGCAACCTCGCCATTGCGAGCACTACGCCGCCCGTCGTGGCGATGGAGCCCGCTTCGGTGACCATCTTCGGAATAGGCCTGCTGGCCGTCGGCATCTTGCGTCGACGGTCGCCCAGGTGGAACTGACCTTGATGGGAAAGAGATCAGCTTAGCGAGAACCGGGGAAGCGAGGGGCGAAGGGCGCCAGCAAGTGCCCATCGCCCAAGCTTTGGAAAGCGAAGCGGAGCTTCGACACTGCTTCCAAAATGTTAACCTTTATAACCTATTGCCTTCAGGCATGACTCCGCCCGAAGACATCTATCTCAGTGTCGTCGCCACATCGCGGAACGACGATCACGGCGGCAAGATCATGGGCCGCATGCGCCATTGCTTCGCGAGCCTCTCTGAACAGGCCGCGCGTTATCGACTACCGATCCAGCTCGTGCTGGTCGACTGGAACCCGCCGTCCGATCGGCCGCCTCTGGCCGAAGTGCCGGATCTGGGCGCCAGCCATGAATTCTTTCGCTTCGACGTGATCACGGTTCCACCGGAAGTCCACGCCGCTCTGCCGCTCGCCAACGACATTCCGCTCTTCCAGTATTACGCCAAGAATGTCGGCATCCGCCGCGCGCTGGGGCGCTTCATACTGGCGACGAATGTCGACATCATTTTCGCCGAACGTCTCGCCGAGCATCTCGGGAAGTGTACGCTCGAGCCCGGCCGCATGTACCGGAGCGACCGCGTCGACACGGATATTGGCGATCAGCTCGACACGCTGACGCCGGAGCGGCGGCAGGAAGCCTGCATCCGCAACCTGGTCCAGATTCAAACACGCTACGGAACCGCGCCGGCCGCGCGGCTCGCGGAACGGATCGCAGATCGGCCTCCGGTCGAACTCCCCGACGTTCTCGGGCAGATGATCTCCGCCCTCGTCGCGGAGCTGAAGGTGAAGATGCCGAAGTTCGACCTGCACCTCACGGCATGTGGAGATTTCCAACTGCTTGCGCGGGAAGATTGGGCACGCCTCAGAGGTTACGCCGAGCTGCCGATCCATAGTTGGCATATCGATTCCCTTTTCGCCTATCAGGCGGACGCCGCCGGCTTGAAGGAAGAAATGCTGCCGCCCGACTGCGCCGCCTTTCACATTCACCACGCGCCCGGCTGGGCCAATCAGGGCAATATGGAAGGCGGTCTCGACGTCGCCCTCCAGAGGGACGGCGACAAGCTTCAGCTGTCGATCGTGCCTCGCGATATGCCTTTGCTCGTGACGGATGAGGTGGATCGCTTCATCACCGGAATTCGGCACGAGCCCCGCGCGACGGTCAATAACCGGAACTGGGGCTATGGCGACCGTGAGTTCCAGATGGTGACCCGTGTCTGAGCCGTACCTGTCGATCGTCTGCGCGTTTGGTCATGCCCAGCGTTCCCCCGCGTGGCTCAAGCAGACGCGGCAATTCCTGTCGGCCACAGCGATTCAGGCCGCGCGCCACAGGCTTTCACTCGAGATCATTCTGGTCGATCGCGACTCGGCGGGAGAGGGAACCGCGGCCGCGAATCTACTCGGCGCGTTGCCTTGTAACGAATTCGCGGACATTCGGATCATTTCGGTTCCCGGCGCCGAAATCCTGAACGGTCATGTGATCGATCGAGAGCGACGTCTGCAAAATATCGGCATCCGCCGCGCGCGTGGCGCTTTCGTGCTCGCCACCGGGACCGATGTGATTTTCGGGTCGGGGCTGGTCAAGCTGTTCGCCGCGCGCGTGTTGCGCGAAGGGTCGACTTATCACGCGCTCCGGATCGACACCGCGCCAGCCTATCTTGACCCGTCATGCGTCGATCCGGCCGAAGCAGAGACGCTATGCCGCCAAGGCGCGTTCGCCGCGTCGTTACCGCCGCTGCGGATCGGGTTCGACGGTCGCGGCGCGTCGATGTCCGACACGATCTGGGACGAGACGATCCGCCGTGCCGGTGCCGAGCTCGGCATGGACAGGATGGCGAATGTCGTACGGTTCTCGTTGGGGAACTTTCTGCTGATGAGTCGCGAAAACTGGCTGCGAATCGGCGGCTTTCCCGAATGGAATGTCAGCGATCCGTATTTCGATCGTATAGCGCTCGTCCAAGCACGCTATCTCGGCTGGCCGACCACGATCGCACCGGTTAGCTGCCACTATTTCAGCGTCAGCGCCTTGCGCGACGTGCCGATCGAGCGCGATCTTTATCTCGACGAAGATGGAGATCTCAGGATCAAGATCGAGCTGCCCCCGATCCGCCATCTCAACAATTGGCAATCGGCCAAGCTGCTAACGCTGCTGAACAACGCGCTTCCGATACCGCCGGCTGGTCCTCCTGTCGAGGTCCGGGTGAACGCCTCGGACTGGGGTCTCGGCGGGTTCGACCTACCGGAAGTGACCGGCGCCACTCTGCCCGCATCCGCTACGGATATTATTGCCCAAGAGCTTCGCTTAGGCGCGGCGCCGTCGGGCCGAACAGCGCCGACAATGGAGAACCGCACGTGACCGACACACTCCAGCCCGATAGTCTCGGACAAGGCCCGCAAACCCCGCCGGTGACGATGGACGCCAACGATTGGTGGCATAGGGGCATCGCGGAAGAGGCCAAGAGCAATCTGGCGGACGCGATGTCTTACTATCAGGCTGCCTTGGTGCTCGATCCGTCGCATCTCGGCGCCAGAGCGAACTTGGGGCGGTTGCAGTATCGGAACCCCGACCAGCCTTTCCTGGATGAGGTCAATCGGCGCGCGCGATTCGATGTTTCGGAAGTTTTGATCGAGGTCCGCAACCCCTGCAATTACCGTTGCTTCTATTGTGTGGCGGCCGGACATAACAACGTGCCGGTCAAACGCTTTGATTTCGCCAAGATCGAGAGCGTCTATCGCCAAATCCAGAGCAAGTTGATCGTAACTTCACTCGAATGTGGCGGCGGTGAGCCGACCGTGCATCCCGAATTTCCGACGTTGGTGCGGCTCTGCTCCGAGTTTGGACCAGTGTCGTTTCCAACGAACAACTCGCAGAACCCCAGGCGGTGGCTACCAGAAGACACCGCCAAGCGGCTGTTGATCCGCGCGGCCGTTCATCCCGAAGCCGAGGAGCACCTCGATCGCTATATCGAGAATGCGCGGTATTTGATCGACCACGGATGCGACTTTCGGAGCATCTATATTTCACATCCGACCAGGCTCGCGAGAATCCCTGAATATCGTGAGATGTTTGCAAAGGCGAAGGTGCCGTTCACGCCAATCTCCTTCCTCGGCGAATATAACGGCAAGCGATATCCTCATGCTTATACCGAAGAAGAGAAGCGAATGATCGGCCTGAGCGAAGATACGCGAGGCTGGGAGCATAAAGTCGAGCCGCACGTGACGCGAATCCGGAATTTTCGCGGCATCCCCTGTCTCGCAGGCTATCGCAGCATCTATATCACGAAGGACGGTGCGGTCCGCCGTTGCACTTTTGACGGCCGCCCATTGAACGCGCCGCTCAAGGAAGCGCTGCCATGCGGCGTCAAGAAATGTGGCTGCGGGCTTTTTCTTGAAAAGTTGAACGTGATGGAAAGTGTGGACTACCACAATTATTGGGGACAGAAGGCTGATCTTGCGCCGATCGACACGGAATGGATGGAACCGTTCGCAGAACAGCTTGGCTATAAAAGCGCGAATGATGCCACGGCCAAAGAATTCGTCCGCCGCTACGATGCCTTGATGGAAGCATACGGTAAGGACGAGTTTCCCGAATAGTGGCGATGCACGGCGGCAAATCATGAGCTGCGAAGGCGCATGGCCGGTAGTCGCTGCCAATGCCCCGGATTGGGGCTTGACGGGATTCGCGCCGCCCGAAATTGGCGCGAAGTCGTGCGGATTTGAAGATCATTGTCAATGTCGACCGTCGGGAGCCTGCGATGATGGGAGAGACCGGACCAGAGTTGATGCAGCAAGCCATCGCCTGTCATCGATCGGGCCGGTTCGATGAGGCGGCTGCGCTATATCTCGGAGCGGGCCGTTTAGCGGGAGATCAGTCAGTCGTCGCACTTCCGTTGGGCTGCCTCTATCTCCAGACGGGCAGGGTGCAGGAGGCCAGGGAAGTGCTCGACCGGTTGGTGGAGCGGCAACCCCAGTCGGCCGAAGCCTGGACCTTCGCGGGTCATGCGCGGCTTCGCGCAGGATCCAATGCGACTGCGGCCTATGCCTTCCTCCGGGCGCTGGCGCTGCACCGTGAAGATTCCAATCTCGAGTCGTTGTTTTGGGACGCGTTGGATCGCGCCGGAGGCATGCGGGCGGCGACCGATCCCGCCTTGGCGGATGTGGTCCCAAGCTTGGCAGAATTGCATGCAGAGCTTTTTGGATCTCCCGTCAAACTGACACATCCCATCTTCACGCAGTATTCACCCTGGAAGGGGACCGTCCCTCCGGGTTTCCGGGCCATGTCCTACGGCAGCCTAATACGATCCGATTTCTATGGGCCGGCGTCTCAGCAGACATCGCTTGAAGTCACGGCCGATCCCCTTTCGGGTCTTCCGCCTTCACATGACGAAGAATATTTCGAATGGATCGACCTGCTGGAATCGATCGCAGCGGCCAAGAAGAGCTTTACAATGGTCGAGCTCGGCGCGGGCTTCGGTCGGTGGATCGTCGCCGCTGCCTCGGTGATCCGGCTTTACCGTGACATTCCCTTCCACCTCGTCGGCGTGGAGGCTGAGGATCGCCACTTCGAGATGATGCGGCAGCATTTTCTCGATAACGGCCTCGACCCGGATGAGCATAGGCTCGTCAAAGCCGCGATTTCGGAAAAAGACGGCGAAGTTCACTTTATGCGCGGCCACAGCGAGGAGTGGTGGGGCCAACACATCGTCGAACAAGGCACGAAATATCGAGGCTACCCGGACGCCGAAGTCGTCGCGGTACCTTGCATGTCAATCGCGTCGGTGCTGGAGGGGCTCGATTTGGTCGACCTCATCGACATGGACATTCAGGGCGCCGAAGCGGACGCGGTGCGAGGCTCCAGAGATGCGCTCTGCGCCAAAGTGAAGCGCGTGCACATCGGCACGCACGGTGCGGAGATCGAGCGGACGCTGATCCGCCTGTTCACGGGCATGGGCTGGATCTGCTGCAATAACTTCTCGTACGGGCAGATGCTCGATACGCATTACGGAAAGATCACGTTTGGTGACGGCGTGCAGACATGGATAAATCCCGTCCTGCAAAGTTGCTGACGCGCAACCCGTTCTCTGCCGAGATCGTACAGGAGCTTGGCGCGTGACCGAGCGGCTTCGTTTGGGCGCGGCGCTGTCGGGACGGATTGATCTGACACGAGCAGAGCAGGCGGGGGGCGCGTCGGTACTTGTCGATGACGGCCGCATCAGGATCGTGACTCCGCCGCCGGCCTTCGCTTTCGCCGCGGCGATTCTCATTTCCCATGGCGAGAGCGACCCACATTCGGTTGTGATCGAGATCGATGTCGCGGAGGCCGACGGGCCGGTCCTTTTCAGCTTCGCGACGCTCGATATGCGGCGCGAGGTGCGGCCTTCGGTGGGCTATGCGCCCGGACATCGCGAGCAGGTGCGCGCTATCGTCTCGAATTTTCGCGAAGCCGGCTGGATTCTCGTCCGCAACGGCGACAAGGACGGGCGGCAGACTCAGCTCGTCATCAATGGAATTCGCATCTATCCAACGGCTACGGAGACGCTGCCTGAGCCGGCGGATGTCGGGCCTGGACGGATCGGAAAGGTCGATCTGGCGCTGCTGGCCGCGGTGGCCGACGCCGTCGACAACCCGTTCGCGCCGCTCGATCGTCCCGATCCGCTGATGATCGATGCCGTTCCCGTGGAGCTCATTGGCGGGCGGCTGGGTTTCGCGGAGTCCTTCGATATGACGCAGGCATCGCAGCGCAAGCTCACCGAGTGGAAGATGGAGGACGACGACCAGCCCATCCTTCGCTACCTCTATCGCAACGCCAAGCCGCGGCGACATCTGGAATTCGGTACCTGGCAAGGAGCGGGTACTGTCTACTGCCTCGACGAATGCGACGCGACGGCGTGGACGATCAACCTCGCAGAGGGCGAGAAGTTCGCGGAAGGGCACCCTGCCTACTATACGACGGGCGCCCAGACGGCGGTCATCGATGCCGGCTCTATGATCGGCAAGCTCTATCGCGAGGCGGGCTACGGAAACCGCGTCTGTCAAATCTATTCGGACTCCCTTCTTTGGGACATCTCCAACTATCCGCCCGGCTTTTTCGACAGCGTGCTGATCGACGGCGGCCACCAGGCGGATGTCGTGATCAACGACACGCAAAAGGCGCTGACTCTGCTCCGCTCCGGCGGCCTCTGCCTCTGGCATGACTTCGCCGCCGATCCAGCGGTCTTCGGCTCCTCGCCCGCCTCGATCGGCGTAACCCAGGGCCTGCGCGCGGTCTGGTCCCTGATCGCCGCCGAGATGCGAGACATCTTCTGGATCTATCCGAGCTTCATATTGGCGGGCATCAGACGCTGAGTCCGGTTGGCGCCTAAGTGACCGTCGTCACCGGGCAGGCCAAAGAAAGTCGCTTCAGCTCCTCCGCCACCCGCGCCAGGGGCGTCGGCCAGTCGCCGGGCGTTGGCTGGCGGAAGACGCGCATGGTCGGATACCAGGGCGTGGTCTCGCCGGTCGGCCCCCAGCGCCAGCACGTGTCGAACCGATTGATGAGCCAGACGGGCTTGCCCATCGCACCGGCAAGATGCGCGACGGCGGTGTCGACGGAAATGACGAGATCGAGCGCGGCGACGATGCGCGCCGTGTCGGCGAAATCGGTCACGCCTTCCATGGGATCAATGATCGCGCATGCCCAAGGATGCCACGCGCGCTCGGCGGCTGCAGGGCCGGTTTGCAAGCTGACCAGCGTCACTGCCTGGATTCGCGACAGCGGCTCGAATTGCCTGAGATCGAGACTCCGCTCCCGGTCCGCGCTGTTGGTGGGCGAGCCCGCCCAGGCGATGCCCACATGAAGGCGATCGGGACGGCGCGGGTCGCGACAAACCGCTGCCGGTTCCGGCGCCGCAATGTAGGGAACGTCGTGCGCGACATCGCCGAGGCGCGACGGCAGGCTGAGCAGCGGGCATTGCACATCGCAGGGGGGCAGCGCGTCGCCGACCGCATAGACCGCTTCGGCGCCGGCGAGCCTTGACAGGAGCCGCTTCAGCGCGGGCTGTACTTCGAGGATCGCGCGGCCGCCGCGCGCCGCGACATCCGTAACGTAGCGAGCGAACTGGATCGTGTCGCCCATGCCCTGCTCGGCATGGAGAAGAATCCGCCGCCCCTGCAGCGGCTCTCCCTGCCAGAGGGGCCGGTCGGCGTGCCGCAAGCTGCCGCCATGCTCGGCGGTCCGCCACCGCCATTCATAGTCGCGCCACCCAAGCCGGTCCTCACCCAGCAGGAGGAGGAGACAGGCGCGATTCCAGCGCAAATTGGCATCTTCGGGCGCTGCATCGAGCGCCCGGTCATACACGGCCAACGCCTCGCGATAGCGGCCGAGGCGGCCCAGACTGGTTCCCAAATTGGCGGAGGCGCGGACAAGGGTGTCCCGATCCTCGATCGCATGATGATAGGCGGCCACCGCCTCCTGCGTCCGGTTCTCGGCCTGGAGCGCGCAACCATAGTTGAACCACGCGGCGCCGGAACCTGGATGGGCGCGCGTCGCCCGCTCGAGCGCGTCGAGCGCCTCTGCACGGCGTCCGAGACGAAGTAGCGCGTTGCCGCGATTGATGAGCGCGTCCCGATGGGTGGGATCACGCTCCAGAATGACGGCATAGACTTGCACTGCCGCGTCGCCGTAACCGGCTGCGCTTAGGGCGGCTCCGAGCTTGAGCCTTGTATCGTCATCCTCCGGGTCGGCAAACAGCGCCTGGCTGAAACGGTCGATCGCGTCGTCATACGCGCCGGCTTCGAACAGCCGCAGCCCCTCCGCAACCGTGCGGGAGGCGGATGCGGTCTCGTCCTCGGCTGGCGCGTGGCTGGTCGTCATCCTTAGCCCTGTTCCGGCCGCTCCCGCAGAGGCTAACAGCCGGCTGGAAACTGGCGTCTTTGTGGTTAAAGGCGACCTAATGGCTGGCGAGCCGGTTGCCATGTTCCACCCCGACCGGCTACAAAGTGGAACCGGATTTCAGACAGGATGTCGCCCATGGCAGAGGCGATGACCGAGTTCGATCTCACCAGCCCCGCCTTTCGGGCCGATCCCTATCCGACTTACGCGCGGATGCGGCGGGAATCGCCTGTCTGCCGGCTGAGAATTCCGGGTTTTGGCCGACCGGCCTGGCTGGTCACGCGCTATGATGACGTGGCGGCGGCGCTCAAAGATCCGCGCCTGTCGAGCGACATCGCCAAGCTCCGGCGCGAGAACGGGACCTCGCGTTGGGTCCCTCGGCCGTTCCGAATTCTCGCCAACAGCATGGTGACGACCGACGACCCCGACCATGCGCGGCTGAAGAACCTCGTCCATAAGGGCTTCACGCCTGCGCGCGTCGAGGACATGACGGCGCGTGTGCAACAGATCACCGAGCAGCTTCTGGCGCGGCTCGAAGAACGCGGGGGCGGGGTGGTCGACCTGATCGAGGAATTCGCGCTCGTGCTGCCGATGACCGTCATCTCCGAGATGCTGGGCGTGCCGGTGAAAGAGCGGGCCAAGTTTCGGCGTTTCATGCTCAATCTGCTGGACGGGCCGCCTTCGGGTTTCCTGCGGCTGGTCAACGGCCTCTACAACAATGTGCGGATGATCCGCTATCTCGATCGGCTGATCGAGCTCCGGCGCGCCGAGCCCGATGACGGGCTGATCACCGCCATGGTCTCGGCCGAGCAATCGGGCGACAGGCTGACCCAGGAAGAGCTGGTGGGCATGGTGTTCCTGCTGCTGCTCGCGGGTCATGAGACCACCGTCAACCTGATCGGCAACGGCATGCTGGCCTTGCTGGACAATCGTGAGCAACTCCGGCTGCTGCAAGCCAATCCCGGGTTCGTGAAGTCCACCGTCGAGGAGCTGCTCCGCTACACGAACCCGGTACAGCACAGCGTCATCCGCCACGCGATCGAGGACATGGAGATCGCGGGTCAACGGATCGCCAAGTCCGACCGAGTGATCCTGATGCTGGCGTCGGCCAATCGGGACGAGACCGTGTTCGAAAATGCCGAGCTGCTCGACATTACGCGCGATCCGAACCGGCATATGGGATTCGGCCTCGGTATCCATTTCTGCCTCGGCGCGCCCTTAGCCCGCATGGAAGGCGCGATCGCGCTTGTCGCCTTGGTTCAGCGATTCCCGGATATCCAGCTCGCGATCTCGCGCGACAAGGTGCAATGGCGGCCGAACTCGCTGCTGCGCGGTCTCGCGAGGCTCCCGGTTCGCCTCGGCGATGCGCGAAAGGAAGCGGCCCTCGCGGCCTAGAGAATTCCTTGTTCGATATAATCCATGAGCGGCTGCCAATCCTCTCGCAATGCCCTCATGCGCGCGCTGTTCGAATCGAAGATCGATAAGCCTGCCTCTGCCGCCTCGCCATAAGCGAGGCTGTCGCGCATCCGGGCGACAACGGCGTGGCCGATGCCCGACAGGAATTGGTCGAGCCGCATGGCGGCCTTGGTCCGGTCGCGCATGCGGTTGCCGACGATCGCGACGCCCTTGCGGTTCTTGCGGATCGGCTTGAGGTCGTCGAGCTTGGCGAGAAATGCGCGGCTCGCTTCCTGGTCGAATGTCGAAGGCAGGACCGGCATCACGACGAGATCGGCCGAAGCAATCAGCGCCTCGACATCGCCCTTTCGCAATCCCGCCGGCCCATCGATCACCAGGCGTGCGACGTCCTTCGGCACGCTGCCGGTCGACTTCACCCAATCGGCGACCTCGATGGGGCGCGCGGAAGATGGTCGCCTGGCCGCCCAGGCGAGGCTCGATCGCTGGCGGTCGGCGTCGGCCAGCATCACCTTGTGTCCGACCTGCGCGAGCGCGGCGGCGAGGTTGGTGGCGAGCGTGGATTTGCCGCAGCCGCCCTTCGAATTGGCGATGAGGATCGACAGCATCGGGCAACCCTATAAGGGCGACGGGCCGTCACCAAGAGGGATTCGCGCCGCGGTGCTCCGAACCCGAGAAGAGGGTCAGTGCGCTACCGATTCGTGCGGCATGTCCTTGCCTTCGATAAAATCGCGCATGTCCTGCGTGGTTTCCTTGGACTTCGAGATCGACACCCAATGGGTGTCATTGGGATAAAGACGGAAGCGGATGTTCGGGACCAGCTTCTCCATGCCGCTCAGATTGCCGGTCTGCAGCGCCGTGTCCTTGAGGCCCCAGATGACGAGCGTCGGCGTCTTGATGATCGTCGACTTGGCGCCCTCAGTCACCTCCTTGGCCGACCAATGAGTCGGAATCGAGGAGGCCGGATGCGTCTCATTGAAGGGCGGGTTCAGATGGTTGGCCCGATAATAGTTGAGGCCCGCATCGAGCGCGCCCGGCACCTTCCAGGCAGCCACCCATTTCTGCACGTCCTCGTCGGTGTAGCGGCCGCTCTTGATCTGCTCGCCCAATATGCCTTGGATCAGCGGCGCGAAATTGTTCGCCGACATCATCTCGTCCCACTTCTTTGCATCGTAATTATTGAATGCAAACGTGTAGTTGCTGCCGAACCGCTGGACGGGATTGTCGTTCATCTCGCGCTCGAAGATCATCGGGTGCGGCGCGTTCACGATGATCAGCTTGTCGATCATCTCGGGGTGATACATGGCGAACACCCAGGCGAGCAGCCCGCCCCAATCATGGCCGACCAGGACGAATTTGCGCCCCTTGCCGCCGACTTTTTCGGCGAAGTCGCGAACATCCTCGACCAGATACTTCATCTTGTACTGGTCCACGCCCTTCGGGATGGTCGTGAGATCGTAGCCGCGCAGGTCGGGCGCTACGGCGAAATGATCGCGCCCGAAATCGAGCAGCTGATCCTTCCACTGATACCAGAAGGACGGATAGCCGTGCAGCATAAGGATCATCGGCGCCTTCTGGTCGCCGGTGCTGACGTAGTGGAAGCGCAGGCCGTTGGCCTCGACGAAATTGTCCTTGAGCTCGACGGCCGGCGCCTCGGCGCTCTGGGCTCTTCCCGGAAGCGCCATAACGGTAAGCAGCACGCAAAAGACGAGAGTCATGACGCGCATCCCGATCTCCCCTGAAAGCGCCGGTCACTCGTCGGTGCCGGTTTGGTTGCCGTCGGAAACTACCGCCTGGACGACGCGCCGACAACGAAACTCCTGCGCGAACCGCTTCAATCCGCCAACCCGGCCTCCAACACCGCAGCAAGCCTTCTTGCGAAGGCGGTGGCGTCGAGCACCGGGTCGCCTTCGGCAATCCGCGCCTGGTCGAGCAAAAGCCAGATGCGATCGGCCAGCGCGTCGGCGACGCCGCCGCCGGCGGCGCGCCTCGCCAGCTCGCGCATCAGCTTGTGGCTGGGGTTGATCTCCAGAACGTGCGGCGATGTTTCCTTGATCTGGCCGTGCTGCCGCAGCAGCCGCTCGAGATGAATGTCGGGCTGATCGTCGGCGGCGACGAGGCGAACCGCGCTTTCCGTGAGCGCGGCCGAAGCGCGGACATCCTTCACCCTATCGCCCAGCACGGTCTTGATCAGCGCGATCAGGGTCGCGGTCTCGCGCTCCGGCGGCTTCTCGGCTTCGTTCTCCTTCTTGCCCTCGACCGGCTCGATCTTCTCGAGATCGGCGCCGGCGCGAGTCGCCGAGCGCAGCGGCTTGCCCTCATATTCGCCGGAGATAGCCGGCCAGAACTCGTCGATCGAATCCGTCAGCAGCAGAACCTCGACGCCGCGCGCCGCGAAGCCTTCGATATGCGGGCTGGCGCGCAGCGCCTCCACGCTGTCGCCGGTGACGTAGTAGATTGCCTCCTGCCCCGGACGCATGCGGCTCACATAGTCGGCGAGCGAGACAAGACCCTCGCCATGAGTCGAGCGGAAACGGACGGCCTTGAACAGCTCGGCGCGGTTCTCGCGATCCTCATAGAGCCCTTCCTTGAGGATCGCGCCGAAATTGCCCCAGAACTCGGCATATTCGCTCTCGTTCTCGGCGCGCTTGGCGACCTCCGACAGCACGCGCTTGGTGATGCCGGCGCGGATCTTGGAGAGGACAGGCGAGAGCTGCAGCATCTCGCGGCTGATATTGAGCGGCAGATCCTCGCTATCGACCACGCCGCGCAGGAAGCGGAGATAGGCCGGGACGAGACCCTCGGTCCCTTCGGTGATGAAGACTCGCTTCACATAGAGCTTGACGCCATGTTTGCGGGTCGGATCGGAAAGATCGAGCGGACGCGTCTTCGGCACGAAGAGCAGCGCCGCATAATCGATCACGCCCTCGGCCCGCCAATGCAGCGTCATCCACGGTTCATCGAAGGCGTGTGCAGCGTGGTGGTAGAATTCCTTGTACTGCTCTTCGGTGATCTCCGATTTGGGCCGCATCCATAGCGCCCCGGCCCGGTTCAGGGCCGGCGCGTCGGTGCCCTCGCCGAAACGGATCGGCAGCGGAATATGGTCGGAGTAGCGCGCGACGATCTGCCGAAGCCGCCATTCCTCGAGGAACTCATCCTCGCCCTCGCGCAGGTGCAGCGTGATCCGGGTGCCACGGCCTTCGACCCCGGCGGCCGGGCCGACCCGGAACTCACCCTTGCCCTCCGACGCCCAGCGCCAAGCCTCGGCCTCGCCGGCATGCCGGCTCACCACCTCGACCCGATCGGCGACCATGAAGGCTGCATAAAAGCCGACCCCGAACTGGCCGATCAGGCTTACATCCTTCTTGGCTTCGCCGAGCGCGGTGAGAAAGGCGGACGTGCCTGACCGTGCGATGGTGCCCAGATTCTCGATCAGTTCGTCCCGGTTCATGCCGATGCCGGTGTCGGCGATCGTGAGGGTCCGTGCTTCCTTATCGACGATCAGCCGGATTTCGAACGGGGCGCCGTCCTTGGTGAGCTCGGGCGCCGCGATCGCGGCGTAGCGCAAGCGGTCGCAGGCGTCGGAGGCGTTCGAGATCAGCTCTCGAAGGAAAACCTCCTTCTCGCTGTACAGCGAATGAGCGACGATATCGAGCAGCCGGCTGACCTCGGCCTGAAATGGAAGCTTGGCGTCTTCGTTAACGTCCGTCATTTTCTTGGTCTCTCGGGCGGCGTGGAAAGCTCCGGCGGAGATGTAAGTTTCCATGGCCGTCGCGCAAGTCCCTTTCCTGGATCTTGCATTTCTCGGCCATCGATCGAATCTTGGGGCATGGCGTACCTGCCATCGCGCGAGTCCTGTATCCCCGAGAACGACATCAGCGGTCGGCTGGGCCGCATTCTCGCCGTTTTGGGGCCCACCAACACCGGGAAGACCCATTTTGCGATCGAGCGCATGCTCGGCCATCGCACCGGTATGATCGGCTTTCCGCTGCGCCTCCTGGCGCGCGAGAACTACGATCGGATCGTGGCGTTGAAGGGTGTCGGCGCCGTAGCGCTGGTCACCGGCGAGGAGAAGATCTTGCCGGCGCATCCGCGCTATTGGGTCTGCACGGTCGAGTCGATGCCGCTCGACCGGGAGGTCGAGTGCCTCGCGGTTGACGAAATCCAGCTCGCGGCTGACCCCGAGCGCGGCCATATCTTCACTGACCGGCTGCTGCATGCGCGGGGGCTGGACGAGACCCTGTTTCTCGGATCCGACACCGCCCGCGGGCTCATAAAGCGGCTGGTGCCGCGGGCCGAGTTCCTGCAGCGGAACCGGTTTTCGACATTGGCCTATTCCGGCGCGCGGAAGCTCACGCGGTTGCCGCCGCGGTCGGCGGTGGTCGCCTTCTCCGCGACCGAGGTCTATGAGACCGCCGAGCTGATCCGGCGGCAGCGCGGCGGAACGGCCGTCGTGCTGGGCGCGCTCAGCCCGCGCACCCGCAATGCGCAGGTCGCCCTGTATCAGGCGGGCGAGGTCGACTACCTGGTAGCGACCGACGCGATCGGCATGGGCCTCAACATGGATATCGACCATGTGGCCTTCGCCAAGCTGTCCAAGTTCGATGGAACGCATCCCAGGCGCCTTCGCGCGCCGGAAGTCGCTCAGATCGCCGGCCGTGCCGGGCGTCACATGACGAACGGCACCTTCGGCACCACCGGCATGGTCGGCGAGCTCGATCCGGCTTTGGTCGAGGCGGTCGAGAATCACCGCTTCGATCCGCTGAAGCTGCTGATGTGGCGGAGCGTCGATCTCGATTTCCGAAGCGCCGGCGCGTTGCTGCGCAGCCTCGAGGCGCCGCCGCCCTTAGATTTTCTCCGCCGCCGGCGCGAAGCCGACGATCATCGCGCGCTGGCCGCGCTCAATGCTGACGCGGAGGTCGCCAAGCGGGCCAAGGGACGCGAGGCGGTGCAGCTGCTCTGGGACGTGTGCCAGATTCCCGATTTCCGCAAGGTGATGAGCGACCAGCATGCGCGGTTGCTGGGGCAGATCTACGGCCATTTGTCCGGGGCGGCGGGCTCTCTGCCGGTGGATTGGGTGGATGGGCATGTGAAGCGGCTCGATCGGACCGACGGCGACATCGATACGCTGGTCACCCGGATCGCGCATGTCCGCACCTGGACCTATATCGCTTATCGTCCCGCCTGGATTGCCGATCCGATGTCGTGGCAGGAGCGAACGCGGGCGATCGAGGACCGTCTCTCCGACGCGCTGCACGAAAAGCTGACACAGCGTTTCGTCGACCGTCGTTCGGCCGGGCTCGTGCGCAGCCTCGCGCGAGAGGGCGAGCTTCTCGCCGGCGTACAGGCCGACGGCACGGTAGTGGTGGAAGGTCATCCGATTGGCCGGCTGGACGCGTTCGCATTCATTCCGGAGATCACCGAGCTCGACGTCGATATACGGCCCGTGCTGACCGCCGCGCGCCGCGCGCTTCGCTCGGAGATCGCGCGCCGCGTGACCGCGCTGGAGCAGGCGCCTGACTCCGAATTCGCGCTGACCGAGCAAGGCGATATCGCCTGGCAGGGCGCGGTTGTCGCGCGTCTCGGCGCCGGCGGAGCTCTCACCAAGCCCCAGATCAGAGCGTTGATCAGCGACATCATGATTGGGGGCGAGGGAGAGCGAATCCGCGACCGTGTCGCCGCCTGGCTCGATCGCGAAATCGCGCGCGTCCTGCCGACGATGGGGACGGCTTGCTTGGAGGGCGCCGCCCGCGGCCTCGTCTTCCAGCTTACCGAAAAGCTCGAGCCGATCGAGCGGCGGACGATCGAGCCTTTGATTGCAACTCTGGGCCCCACCGAGCGGCGCCGGTTGGAACGGCTGGGCGTGCGTATCGGACAATCCTGGGTCTTCGCGCCCAGCCTGCTGAAGCCGGCCGCATTGCGCGTCAGGGCGGCGCTCTGGCGGGCTGCCAAAGCTGCGCCCGGCATTCCACCGTTGCCGTCGCCCGGCCGCGTGTCGATTTCGGTCGCGGATACCGCCGATGCGTCCTTCTATGCCGCGATCGGTTACCCGCTCGTGGGTCCGCGCGCGATCCGCGTCGACATGCTCGACCGGTTGGTTGCGCGGCTGCGCCGCACGACCGTCCAAGGCACGATGCCGCCCGACGCGACGATCGCGCCGGTGCTGGGTTGCGGCCGGGCCGAGGCCGACGCGGTGTTGTTGGCGCTCGGCTGGGGCCGGCATGAAGTGGACGGCGCCACTGTTTATCGTCGCCGCAAGGCCAAGCCGCCACCGCGCCGCCGGACACCGTCTCGAGGCGATGCGGAGCGCTCGCCTTTCGCGGTGCTGAAGCAATTGGCGACGGCGAAATGATCGAAAGCGCATCCGAGAAGCTGCGCCTCGACAAATGGCTCTGGTACGCGCGTTTCGTGAAGACGCGCAGTCTCGCCTCCAAACTCTGTACGGAAGGCCGGATTCGCATCGACGGCGTCGTGGTCGAGAAGCCCGGCGCGACGTTGCGGCCGGGTCAGGTCCTCACCTTCGCGCTCGGACGGCATGTGCGGGTCATCGAGGTGGTCTCGCTCGGCACCCGACGGGGTCCTGCCACCGAAGCGCGCACGCTTTATCGCGATCTGGCGCCGCCCGCGCGGGAGACGGCGATGCCGCGCGACCTGCCCTTCTAGAGGTTCAAGGCGGACGCGACCTCGTCGACGGGCAAGTCCGCGAGATCGTCGCATCCGAGGATCGTGACGTTGGCTCCGCGCGGCGCAGCGCGGTCGGGATTCGAATCCGCCGAGAACAGAACCACTGACCGGCAGCCGACCATGGCCGCGAGATGCATGGGACCGGTATCGTTGCCGATCGCCGCGACAGCCCGCCTGGCCAGCCCGCCGATGGCGAGAAGTGGCGTGCGGCCGGTCAGGTCGCGCGCCTCCGGGCAGGTGGCCCGGATCCGGTCGGCCAGAACACGTTCGCTCTCGCTTCCGACGATCACAGGCGTGATGCCGCGGTCCACGAGCCGGCGGCCGAGCGCGGCGTAAAGATCGATCGGCCACCTTTTAGCCGGGCGATGCGCGGCTGCGCCGGGCACCAACAGCGCGAAGCGCTCCGGCAGGTCGAGCCCGACCAAAGCGGGATCGTCGATCCAGCCGAGATCGGGCGCGGGAATCGTCTCGATGCCGGCAATTCTGAGCTGTGCCGCATGAATGTCGAGCGCATGCATCCGGCCTCGTTGCGGGTCGCGATGAGGATGCGACGCGCCGCGCGCGATGCCCGACCATTCCGGCCGCTTTCCCGGCCAGAAAAGCCGGAAATAGAGCGCGGTTCGGTCCTGGGCCTGAAGATCATAGACCCGATCGTAGCGGCCGGCTCTGAGCCGCCGGCGCAGCCTCAGCCATCCGGGAACATTCAGCCAACGGGGGCGGTCATCGATCTCGATTCGATCGAACCAGCCCGATTTTCCGCCTAGCTCCGCGAGGCTGGCCGACGTCAGCAGGGTGATGTGGGAAACGGGGTGATGGCGACGAATCGCCGCCATGGCGGGCAAGGCCAGGATGAAGTCGCCCAGCGCCGACAGGCGTATAACGAGGATGCGCTCCCGGGGCCCCGGAACGGCCTGCCGGTCGGGGGGGCCGGCTTGACAGCCCGTCACCGGCTCGCCATTTTCGAGCCTCGATCGATCGATTGGAGCCGGAGACCTCTGGCCCGAACCTTTGAGATCGTCGGAACCGCTTCGAACATGAATCTCACCGTAAAAGGTAAACACCTGGACGTCGGCGATGCTTTGCGGACCTACGTCAAGGACCAGCTCAGCGCGGTGACGGAGAAATACTTTAGCAACCCCATTGACGCCACTGTGGTGTTCGTCCATGAGGCGCACCTCTATCGAACCGACGTCTCGGTCCGTGTGGGTCGCGGGATATTGCTGCAGTCGAGCGCCGAAGCGACGGATATCTATGCGTCGTTCGACGTCGCGGCCGATAAGGTGGGCAAGCGCCTTCGGCGTTATAAGCGAAGGCTTCGCGATCATCACAATCATGACGCGGCGGCCGACACCGAGCTGCCGGCGCGTCAATATGTGATCGAGGCCGAGGCCGCCGAGGACGAAGAGGCCGGTGCCGAGCCGGTGGTGATTGCGGAGATGGATACGACGATCGAGACCATGTCGGTGGCGGAGGCCGTGATGCGGATCGACCTCGCGGAGCTTCCGGCACTGCTGTTCCGCAGCGGCGCGCATGGTGGATTGAACATGATTTACCGTCGGCCTGATGGAAATATCGGTTGGATCGATCCGAAAAACGTTGGCCAGGGCTGAGCATGGGTCCCAACTTGATCACGTCCGATTGCGTCATCGCCAATCTGCGGGCGGCGAACAAGAAGCAGGTTCTTCAAGAGCTGGCGCGCAAGGCGGCGTCGCTCACGGGCCAAAGCGAAGCCTCGATCTATGAGGTACTGGCCGAACGCGAGCGTCTCGGCACGACCGGAATCGGGCACGGCATTGCCATCCCGCACGGCAAGCTGCCTGGCCTCGATCGGGTCTATGGGGTGTTTGCGCGGCTGGAGCGGCCGATCGATTTCGACGCGATCGACGACCAGCCGGTCGATCTGATCTTTCTGCTGCTGGCGCCGGCCAATAGCGGCTCGGACCACCTGAAGGCGCTGGCCAAGGTCTCCCGCATGCTGCGGGATCGCAGGCTGTGCGAGAAAGTGCGCGGCTCGACCACCTGCGATGCGATCTACGCACTGATGAATGAGACCGAAGGGCGCGACGCCGCCTGAGTCTCGGGCGCGGCGAGCGCCCTCATCACCTCAATGCAGAGAAACCGCCTCCAGATCGTGCTGCTGCATCGCGGCCAGGCCGACCTCCTTCGATTCGACGAAGGCCAACTGAGAGCCGTCGGCGGCATGGATCGCAAAGACCTTCTTGCCCTCCACGACCGCCGGTTTCAGGTAGGCGATGTCGTTCAGTCCCAGAACTAACAGGTCGTTGGGACTCAAATCTTTGAGCGAAGCCGTCGTATTCGTATCCATTTCAGTAACTCCACCGGCCTCACGGGGCACGGTTCTTCCTCGGGTTGTGCGTTCCCTCGGCGTCCTGCGTCAAATCGATCGATTTGACCTGCGCGGACGACTTGGGGGCGCTCTTGATCTCTACTGTCTTGATCCGCGTCTCGGGCATCGGGCGGATCAGATCTATGTGCAGTAAGCCGTTATCCATCCAGGCACCTGTCACCTCGATCCCCTCCGCCAATACGAAGCTCCTCTGAAACTGGCGGGCGGCAATGCCGCGATGCAGATAGATGCGCTCCTTATCGTCCTCCTGCTGCCGACCCCTCACCACGAGCTGGCTGTCCTCGATCTGGACCGACAGATCACTCTCGGTAAACCCGGCGACCGCGATCGTGATCCGCAACCGATCCGCGCTGATTTGTTCAATATTATATGGGGGGTAGCCTTCGGAACTCGCCTTGGCCACGCGGTCCAACGTGCGCTCGAAATGGTCGAAACCCAAGAGCAGCGGACTGTTGAACAGCGAAAGGCGCGTCGTCATGGCGCTTCTCCTCCTAAGAGCGAGCGGCGTTCACGGCCCCTTTCGGAGCCGCTACGGCCTCCGATGAGCGCCGTACCCATCGCAAGATGGTTCCTTTTGTGCTGTGCATCAAGGGCAGGGGCCTTTGCGGGAATGCCGCTTGACCGGCATGCCCCGGGCGCACCAGATGGAGGATGCGGGCGCTATTGGACATTTCAGGACAGGAGAAAATGAGCGAGGAATCCGTCATTATCGCGGGTGCGGCGAGAACGCCACTCGGTCGATTTCAAGGCGAATTGGCCGGCATGCCGACGCCGAAGCTGGGCGCGGCGGCAATCGGCGCGGCGATCGCCGATGCTGCCGTGTCGAGCGATGCGGTCGACGAGGTCGTCATGGGCTGCGTCCTGCCGGCGGGGCTCGGCCAGGCGCCGGCACGCCAGGCCGGCCGGTTCGCCGGGATTCCGGACAAGGCGGGCGCCACGACCGTCAACAAGATGTGCGGCTCGGGCATGAAGGCGGCGATGCTGGGCCACGACGCGATCATGGCGGGCTCCTCCGCGATCGTGGTCGCCGGCGGCATGGAGAACATGTCGGCGGCACCTTACTTGCTCGACAAGGCGCGGGGCGGCTATCGCTACGGCCACGCCACCATGTACGACCATGTGGCGCTCGACGGGCTGGAGGACGCGTATGAGCGGGGCCGCTCGATGGGCACGTTCGGTGAAGATTCCGCGCAGGCCTACCAATTCACGCGCCAAGAGCAGGACAGCTACGCGGCGACCTCGGTAACGCGTGCCCGGGCGGCGATCGCCGAAGGTGCCTTCGCAAGCGAGATCACGGCCATCGACCTTGAAGCCAAGGGTGGATCGGTCAGGATCGACCGCGACGAGGGCCCGATGAAGCTCGACATCGAAAAGATACCGAAGCTGAAGCCGGCCTTCCGGCCGGACGGCACGATCACCGCGGCCAGCTCGAGCTACAATGCCGATGGCGCCGCCGCGCTGGTGCTGGCGCGCCGCTCGGCCGCCGACAAGCTCAGCCTGCCTGTTCGCGCCCTCTTCCGCGGCCATGCCACGCAGAGCCAGGAGCCGGCGCAATTCTGCACCGCCCCGGTGGGCGCCATCCGCAAGTTGCTCGACAAGGTCGGTTGGGAGGTCAAGGACGTCGATCTCTTCGAGATCAACGAGGCGTTCGCGGTGGTGACGATGATCGCGATCCGCGATCTGGGCCTCGATCCTGAGCGCGTAAACGTGCATGGCGGCGCCTGCGCGCTCGGTCATCCGATCGGGGCCACGGGCGCGCGCATCATGGTGACGCTGCTCAACGCCATGGAGCGGCGCGGCGTCCGCCGCGGCATCGCCAGCCTCTGCATCGGCGGCGGCGAGGCCACCGCAGTCGCCTTGGAGCGGCCGGCTTGACGGGCGCCAGGTCGGTCCTCGCCGTCCGCCATGTGCATTTTGAGGATCTGGGCGCTTTCGAAACTGAGCTGAAAGCGGCCGGATACGCGCCCTCCTACATCGAGGCCGGGATCGACGATCTCAGCGCCATCGATCCCGGCGCGGCCGATCTGCTCGTCGTTCTGGGCGGGCCGATCGGCGCCTATGAGGAGGATCGCTATCCTTTCCTGAAGCCCGAGCTCGAACTGATCGAACGCCGGCTCAAGATGGGCCGACCCATGCTCGGCATTTGCCTCGGTGCGCAGCTCATGGCTCGTGCGCTCGGCGCCAAGGTCAGGCCAGGGCCGGCGAAGGAGATCGGCTGGGCGCCGCTGGAATTGACGGAAGAGGGAGGCTCCGGCCCGCTCAGACATCTGGGCGCCGAGCCGGTCCTGCATTGGCATGGCGACATGTTCGAGCTGCCCGAGGGCGCGATGTGTCTGGCCTCTACGCGCCTGTGCCCTAATCAGGCGTTCGCGCTCGGACCTTCGGTGCTCGGTTGCCAGTTCCATCCCGAGGCGGATGGGCGCGGGTTGGAGAGATGGCTGATCGGTCACGCGGTCGAGCTCGCCGATAGCGGCCTTTCGCCGGCCGTCCTGCGGCGCGAGACTCAGCAGTTCGCGCCCGCCGCCGCCGAGCGCGGCAAACGCATGATCGCGGAGTGGCTGTCGGGACTCGGTGATTAGGCTAGGACGTCCCTGGTCGGTTGCAATGAAAACACTGAGCCTGGCGTTCCGCACGATTCCACCAGCCGCCGCCTAGCGCCTGAAATAAGGCGGCGGTATCGGCGAACCGATTGGCCTGCGCCTGCACACGATTGATGACCGCCTGTTCGTAGGTCTGTTCGGCGTTCAGCAAGGCCGAATAGCTGATGTCGCCGAGCTGCAGCTGCTTGCGGGCGATGGCGAGGCTGTCGGAAGCAGCCTGCTCGGCGGCGGCGCTCGCCTTAAGAGCGTCAGCATCGTGCTGCGATGTCCGCAAAGCGTCGGCTACGTTCTGGAAGGCCGTGATCACGGTCGAGCGGTATTGGGCGGCGGCCTGGTCGAGCGCCGCCCGCGCGGCGCGGGTCTTGTGCAACAACGAGCCGCCTTCGAAGATTGGTTGCGTCAGCCCGCCGGCGATCTGCCAAAAGCCGTTCCCGGGCATGAACAACTCGTTGGCCTGTGTGGCGACGCTGCCGATGTTCGCGTTGAGCGTGATCTGCGGCAGCATGTTGGCGATGGCGACGCCGACCTGGGCGGTGGCGGCGTGCAGGTTGGCTTCCGCAGCCTGAATGTCCGGGCGCTGCTCTACCAGCTTGGACGGCAAGCTGACCGGCAGATCCCGTGGCAGCGCGAGCGACCCTAGGTCGAACTTTTCGGCCACCTCGTCGGCCGGCAGACGCCCGGCCAGCGCGGTCAATAGGTCGCGCTGCAGGGCCAGCTGCTTGCGGAGTGGCGGCAATGTCGCCTCCGCTTGCGCCAGCGCCGCCTCCTGCGCCTTGACGTCGGCGCCCGACGCATCGCCCAGGGCGTTGCGCCGGCGAAGAATGTCGAGCTGTTCGGACTCGACCTTTACGATCTCCTCGGTAGCCGCGATCTGGCCGCGCAACGACGCTTCCTGCACCGCCGCCGCGACCACGTTCGAGGTCAGCGTCAGATACGTCGCCTCGACCTGGAACCGCTGAGCGTCCGCCTGCGCCTCCAGCGTCTCCACTTGCCGTCGGTTGCCGCCGAACACGTCCAGGACATAGGAGACGTTCACCTGGGAGTTGTAGAGATTGAAATAGGGGATACCCGGGACCGCGAGCGTCGGCGACAGCGTGTTCGAGTTCTTCTGCCGGCTGGCGTTGAATCCGGCGTCGATGCTGGGATAATAAACCGCCTGCTGGGCGTAATAATTCTCGCGCGCCACCTTGAGCGCTGCTTGGGCAGCGGCGAGATCGGCGTTATTCTTGAGCGCTTCCTCGATCAGGTCGTTGAGGGGCTTGGAGTGGAACAGCGTCCACCATTGCGCAGGTATGTCCATCCCCTGCACGAAACGCTGAGCCTCCCCGCCCGAAATCTCGGCTTTCACCGTTTGGGCCGGCGCACCTTCACGGGCGTAACCTTTTGCATCTGGCGCCGCCGGGCGCTCGAAATCCGGCCCAACTGAGCAGCCCGCGAGCGTCCCCAACAGTACGATTAGGAGGGAACATTTGCCCGAGCCTGGCGCCCGCCGCCCGATCACGTCGTCACCTCGGCTGCGTCGCCGTTCTCATCATCCTCCTCGACGACGGCAAAACCACGCCGCGAGAACATCTCGATCAGCACCGGCAGCACGAGGAGGATCAGCGCCGGCGCGAACAGCATCCCGCCGACCACGACGAGCGCCAGCGGCTTTTGGACCTGAGATCCGATGCCCGTCGAAAGGGCGGCAGGCATCAGGCCTACGGCCGCCGCGACGCAGGTCATAGCGACCGGGCGCATTTGGACTTTGCAAGTCCTGAGAATCGCAGCGCGATGCTCGAGACCGTCATAAATCGACTTGTTGTAGTAAGAGAGCACGATGATTCCGTCCATCGCGGCGATCCCGAACAAGGCGATGAATCCGATGGCCGCGGAGACGCTGAACGGCGTGCCGGTCGCGAAGAGCGCAAAGATCCCGCCGATCAGCGCCATCGGCATCACGCTGGCCGCGAGGAGCGCATCTGTCACCGACCCGAAGCTCACATAGAGGAGCACGAATATGAGGATTAGGCTGATCGGCACGACGAATTCGAGACGTTGAAGCGCTTCCTGTAGCTCGCCAAACTCTCCGACCCAATCCAGCCGATAGCCACCCGGCATCTCCACTTCATTGGCGACGCGCTGCTTGGCTTCGAGCACGGCTGAGCCGAGATCGCGCCCTCGGACGCTGAACTTAATCGGGATGTAGCGCTGCTGCTGTTCGCGATAGATGAAGGATGCACCTGAGACAAGGCTCACATTGGCCACGTCGGCGAGCGGGATCTGGGTCACGCCGTTGCCATTCGGACCCGTCGCGCCGATCGTGATATTGCGGATCGTGTCGAGGCTGTTGCGATATTCGGGGGCCAGCCGCACCATGATCGGAAAATTGCGGTCGCTGCCGCCCTCATAGAGATTGCCCGCCGCCTGGCCGCCGATCGCGGTCTGCACGGTCGCGTTGATGTCACCCGGCGAGAGCCCGTAGCGTGAGGCGCGCGCCCGGTCGACGTCAATCTGGACTGTGGGCTGGCCGAGTGAGCTCAGCACAGCGAGGTCGCTGATGCCGGGAATGGTCGACATCACGTTCTTGATCTTGTCGGCGGTCTTCTCAAGCGTCTTGAGATCATTGCCGAACAGCTTCACCGAGTTCTCGCCCTTCACCCCGGAAGCCGCTTCCTCGACATTGTCTTCGATGTTCTGCGAAAAGTTGAAATCTACTCCTGGAAATTCTGCCTGAAGCCGATCGCTGAGCTGCTGGGTCAGCTTCTCCTTGTCGACCCCCGAGGGCCAGGTGTCGAACGGCTTCAGCGGAACATAGAATTCGACATTGAAGAAGCCTGTCGCGTCGGTGCCGTCGTCGGGCCGACCATGCTGCGACACAACGGTCGCGACTTCCGGATAGCTCTTTATGATCTTGCGCATCCGATTGACGTAATCGTCACCCGCCTCGAGCGAGATGGAGGTCGGCATGTCGGCCCGGATCCAGAAATTCCCTTCCTCGAGCTT